>NZ_CP150214.1:0-322500 GCF_037969835.1 Oceanobacillus sp. FSL W7-1281
TTGGAAAATATTGAAGAACTTTGGGATGCCACATTGGACATTATTAAAGAGAAATTAAGTAAGCCGAGCTTTGACACCTGGCTGAAGAATACAAAAGCCCTTCACTTAGAAAAAAATACATTAGTTATCTCTGCTCCAAATGAATTTACAAAGGACTGGCTGGAGACACAGTATACGGATCTAATTACGCAAACATTGGAAAAAACCACTGGGACAAGTCTGAATGCAAAATTTATTATTCCTGATTCTGTGGAAGAGCCGTCCGATCAAAAACCCATGCCAAAACCGAATATCGATGCAAAAACAACGGATTCCCCCAAGTCAATGCTTAATGATAAATATACATTTGATACATTTGTTATCGGCGCCGGAAATCGCTTTGCACACGCAGCATCGCTAGCTGTAGCGGAAGCTCCTGCTAAAGCGTACAATCCCTTATTTATTTATGGCGGCGTCGGTTTAGGAAAAACACATTTAATGCATGCAATTGGCCATTATGTAAGAGAACATAATAAAGATGCGAAAGTGGTTTACCTGACTTCTGAAAAATTTACGAATGAATTTATCAATGCCATTATGGATAATAAATCGAATCATTTCCGTAATAAATATCGCAATATTGATGTCCTTCTTATTGATGATATTCAATTTATTGCTGGAAAAGAATCCACACAGGAAGAATTTTTCCATACATTTAATGCGCTGCATGAAGAAAGCAAGCAAATTATTATTTCCAGTGACCGTCCGCCAAAAGAAATTCCTACATTAGAGGATCGTTTGCGTTCACGCTTTGAATGGGGTCTGATTACCGATATCACACCTCCTGATTTAGAAACAAGAATTGCTATTTTAAATAAAAAGGCAAAAGCAGAAGGTTTAGATATTCCAAATGAGGTTATGCTCTATATTGCTAATCAAATCAATACAAATATCCGGGAGCTGGAGGGTGCGCTGATACGTGTTGTTGCCTATTCTTCTTTAGTCAATCAAGACATTGACGCATCGTTGGCAGCAAACGCATTAAAGGATATTATTCCAAGTAATAAACCAAAAGAAATTACCATTCCTGCGATTCAAGAGGTTGTCGCAGACCGGTATCATATCCGTCTGGAAGATTTTCCTGCTAAAAAACGTACCAAATCGATTGCCTTTCCAAGACAGATTGCAATGTATTTGTCACGGGAGCTTACGGACTCATCCCTGCCTAAAATTGGCCAGGAATTTGGCGGAAGAGATCATACGACCGTCATTCACGCCCATGAAAAAATTTCGAAGCTACTTGAAACAGATACAGAGCTCGATCGGGATATTGAAGAATTAAAAGAAAAACTTAAATCCTTATAATACCTGTTCAAAAAATGCGTTTTTATTGGAGTTTTTGAGCATCCACCTATAGAGAAAACACAACAAAGGCAAACCTAAATAGAAACAGGATTGCCTTTGTTGTCCTCCTGCTTTTTAATTATGCAGAGGAAGCAGCTGTGTATGCTGTGAAAAAAGCGAATCACTTATGAACAGGTTATGCACATGTGGAAAACTTTGATGTTTTCACGCTAATTTCACTTATCCACAGTAACCACAACACTTATTACTGTTATTACTGGTTTTATATTATAATTAATAAATATATAGAACCCTTTTTTATTGATTTTTAAAAGAATTTAAGAAATCGTTGCTGTAAAACTTTTCTTAAAACCTGAGGAGGATATAAACATGCGTTTTACAATACAAAGAGATAAACTGATTGCCAGTGTGCAGGATGTTATGAAAGCAATCTCTTCCAGAACAGTTATTCCGATATTGACTGGAATGAAGATAGAAGTGAGACAACACGGAGTGACATTAACCGGAAGTGATTCAGATATTTCTATTGAATCTTATATTCCTGCAGAAGATGAAGATAAAGTATATGTTGAAAATATAGAAGATGGAACCATTGTATTGCAGGCTAAATATTTTCCTGAAATTGTCCGCAAGCTCCCGGAAGCACAAGTAGATATAGTTGTTGATGAGCAGTTTAATGTCAAAATTACTTCCGGAAAATCAGAATTTAATTTAAATGGACAGAGTGCCGATGAATATCCGCACCTTCCGCAAGTAGAAACAGAAAATAGCTTTGAAATGCCGATTGACTTATTAAAAAGTATGATCAAACAGACTGTTTTTGCTGTGTCTACGATGGAAACCAGACCAATTTTAACCGGAGTAAATATCAAGCTGGAGGATCAAAAACTTGTATTTACAGCCACCGACAGCCACCGACTGGCCAAAAGAGAGGTTCCAGTAACAGGAACGAATGTCTCGATAGAGCAGGTTGTTGTTCCTGGAAAAAGTCTCAATGAACTCTATAAAATTTTAAATGATTCAGAGGAAACGGTAGAAATCAGTGTAACGAATAACCAAATTCTTTTCCGTACGAAGCATTTAAATTTCTTATCCCGATTATTGGACGGGAATTATCCAGAAACATCAAGATTGATTCCGGATCACAGTAAAACAACGATCCAAATAAAAACAACACCGCTGTTAAGATCAATCGAACGCGCTTCTTTATTAGCAAAAGAAGAAAGAAATAATGTTGTTAAATTTACCAGCAATGATGACGGGGTTATCCAGATTTCAAGTAACTCTCCAGAAATCGGAAATGTTGAAGAAGAAGTCACAGCTGATCAGATTAACGGAGAGAATTTAAAGATATCCTTCAGTTCAAAATATATGATCGATGCGCTAAAAGCGATTGAATATGATGAAGTAGTGATAGAATTTACTGGAGCAATGCGTCCATTTATCATTTGCCCGGTAGAAAATGATTCCATCCTGCAGCTTATTTTACCGGTAAGAACCTATTAATTTTTTTTACGCATTACGCGTTAAAAAAAGCATTCTAACTGGATGATAAGTAAAAGTTATACCTGATCATTTAAAAGCTCTTTTGTGGAAGAAAGAGCTTTTTCTTTTGGATCAGAATCGATAATGAAAAAGAAAACCGCATTTTTTTGACAACCCCTTTTAAAAAACAACAGAAAACGCGCTCTAAGAAGAGATTAGGAAAATAAGAATTCCCCCATTAAAAATGTCTTAAAAGCTCTGTAATGCATCTTTTTGTAATTATTTGAGGCCTATTCTTCCTTTTTTAATCAATCTTTAGTAAAATAGATAATAGAGGAAAAAATAATCGTATTTGTCTTTGGACAAAATAAAGGCAGATAAAACAAATAGAAAGTATTTGGTGATATCCATGCATGAACAGATAAAAATAGATACGGAATACATTACGCTTGGGCAATGCATCAAGCTGATTAACTTTTTAGATTCTGGCGGAATGGTCAAAGCATATCTTCAAGATATAGGTGCTGTGGTAAATGGGGAACGTGAACATCGCCGCGGAAGAAAATTATATCCCGAAGATGTCCTTGAAATTGATGAGGTAGGATCATTTATCATTCTTAAAGAGGATTAAAACATGCATATTGAACAGTTAAAATTAACCAATTACCGCAACTATGAAACATTGGATATTACATTTGATGATAAAGTAAATGTCATCATTGGTGAGAATGCTCAAGGGAAAACGAATCTGATGGAAGCTATTTATGTGCTCTCTTTTACCCGTTCTCACCGGACCATGCGGGAAAAAGAGCTCATACGCTGGGATTCAGATTATGCTACAATAGAGGGCAGGATTACAAAAAGAAATCAATCGATTCCCCTGCAAATCTCCATTTCATCCAAAGGAAAAAAAGCAAAAGTAAATCATTTGGAGCAGCACCGGTTAAGTGACTATATTGGTGCGGTTAATGTGGTTATGTTTGCACCGGAGGATTTAACCATTGTAAAAGGTGCTCCGCAGATTCGCCGGCGTTTTATGGATATGGAGTTAGGCCAAATCCAGCCAACCTATATATACCATTTATCTCAATATCAAAAAATACTAAAGCAAAGAAACCATTTATTAAAGCAGCTGCAGCGCAGGAGCTCTGCTGATGAAACGATGTTGGATGTATTAACAGACCAACTGGTTGAGCATGCTTCTTTTTTGTTGGAGAGAAGATTTGTCTATCTTGATTTGTTAAGAAAGTGGGCAGGACCGATTCATGAAGGCATCAGCCGCAATCTAGAAAACTTAGAAATTCAATATGACGCGACAATAAAGGTATCAGAAGAGGCAGATAAGGAGAAAATAGCTACTATCTACCAAGATTCCTTCAAGGATGTCCGTGAAAAAGAAATAGAGCGCGGCACCACGCTGATTGGTCCGCACCGGGATGACCTTATCTTCTTAGTAAATGGCAAAGATGTACAAACATATGGTTCTCAGGGACAGCAGCGGACAACCGCATTGTCGATTAAACTGGCTGAGATTGAATTGATTTATCAGGAAGTAGGCGAATATCCGATTCTTTTACTGGATGACGTGTTAAGTGAACTGGATGATTATCGCCAGTCGCATTTATTAAATACCATTCAGGGAAAGGTGCAGACATTTGTGTCCACCACAAATGTAGACGGGATTCACCATGAAACGCTAAAAAATGCTGAGTTATTTTATGTTCATCAGGGAGTTGCGACCAATAAAGAAGAGTCATAATTTCCAGCTGTAAAAAGAGGATGTACAAAAAGTTTCCAGGGTATTGCATTTTTTGGCACTTAAGAGCGTTTATTCTTTATACAAAATATCCCCCTGAGGATGGAAAAAAGTCTGGTTTAATGAAGAAAGGAAGCGATTGATCGTGTTCATTCACATTGGCAATGACAATGTTATCCGGTCTCGGGAAATCGTTGCGATTATTGATTACGATTTATATACCAATGCATCAGGAATGTATCAAATGATACAGGAATGGAAGCAGCAAAACAAAGTTTCCGGTCCTGAAAAAAAGGCCAAATCCATTGTGGTTACTGCAGATCATATTTTTTTCAGTTCTTTATCTGTAACTACTTTAAGAAAACGGTCAGGTATTTTAACTACAATCAGTAATCTAGATGATTATTATGAAGAATAAGCCTGAGATAACAAAATCAAGAGATTTCTGCTGAGGAAAATGCAGAGCCTTCTCTTTTTAATATATACAAATGGATGGATTGTAATTCATATAGAAATGAGTGTGAGAAGATGTCGATGGAAGACAAAATTACAGAAAACCAAGCCTATGATGCTGATCAGATACAAGTACTTGAAGGTCTTGAGGCAGTTCGGAAAAGACCGGGAATGTATATTGGCTCCACCAGTGAAAAAGGATTACATCACCTTGTCTGGGAGATAGTGGATAACAGTATCGATGAAGCACTGGCAGGTTATTGTGATCATATTGAAGTCATTATTGAAGAAGATAACAGTATTACTGTAATAGATAATGGCCGGGGGATTCCTGTTGATATTCAAAAGAAAACAGGCCGTCCAGCTTTGGAAGTAATTATGACGGTTCTTCATGCCGGCGGTAAATTCGGCGGCGGCGGATATAAGGTTTCCGGCGGACTTCATGGTGTAGGTGCATCTGTTGTAAATGCTCTTTCTAGTAAATTGGAGGTATCTGTCCACCGGGATGGAAAAATTCATTACCTCTCGTTTAAAAAAGGTGTACCTCAGGGTGAAATTACCGTAATTGGCGAAACAGATATTACAGGAACAGTCACCCATTTTATACCGGATGAAGAAATTTTTACAGAAACTACTGAATATAACTATGAAACATTAGAACAGCGTCTGAGAGAGCTTGCCTTTTTAAACAAAGGATTGCGTATCTCGATTGAAGACAAACGGTCTGGAAAAGAGCCGGCATCTTACTACTATGAGGGCGGAATCAGCTCTTATGTTGAATTCATTAATAAAAATAAAGAAGTATTGCATGAACCTTTCTTTGCAGAAGGCGAAGATCAGGGAATAGCCGTGGAAATTGCTATTCAGTATAACGATGGTTTTGCAACGAGCTTATATTCTTTTGCAAATAATATCCATACGTACGAGGGCGGTACACATGAAGTTGGTTTCCGTTCCGGTTTGACACGTGCTATCAACGATTATGCGAAAAAGAACAGCTTATTAAAAGATAGTGAAGCCAACCTGTCTGGAGAGGATGTCCGCGAAGGGCTGACAGCGATTGTTTCTGTGAAGCATCCAGACCCGCAATTTGAAGGGCAGACAAAAACAAAACTTGGTAATAGTGAAGTACGAGCCATTACAGACGGTGTATTTTCAGAGTCCTTTTCTAAATTTCTTTATGAAAATCCGACAATTGCTAAAATCGTTGTTGATAAAGGGCTTATGGCGTCCAGAGCACGCCTGGCAGCGAAAAAAGCAAGAGAGCTGACCCGTCGTAAAAGTGCATTGGATGTAACAAGTCTGCCGGGCAAGCTTGCTGATTGTTCTTCTAAAGATGCCTCTTTGAGTGAACTGTATATCGTAGAGGGTGACTCTGCCGGCGGTTCTGCAAAATCAGGAAGAGACCGTCATTATCAGGCTATCCTGCCATTGCGCGGGAAAATCCTGAATGTCGAAAAAGCGCGCTTAGATCGAATTTTATCAAATAATGAAGTACGAGCTATGATTACGGCATTAGGAACCGGTATCGGCGAAGAGTTTGATATTACAAAGGCACGCTACCAAAAAGTAGTCATTATGACAGATGCCGATGTAGATGGAGCTCACATCAGAACGTTATTATTAACCTTTTTCTACCGATATATGCGTCCGTTGATTGAGCATGGGTATATTTATATTGCCCAGCCGCCACTTTATCAGATCAAACAAGGAAAGTCTGTTCACTATGTTTATTCTGATAAAGGACTGGATGCGCTTCTGGAAGAGATTCCAAAAGCACCAAAACCAGGTATTCAGCGTTATAAAGGGTTAGGAGAAATGAATGCAGATCAGCTATGGGATACCACAATGAACCCAGAATCCCGTACACTGCTGCAGGTTGAACTCAGCGACGCAATCGACGCAGACCAGGTTTTCGATATGCTGATGGGCGATAAAGTAGAACCACGACGCAACTTTATCGAAGAAAATGCCCAATACGTACAAAACTTAGATATTTAAGTATTACATCCTTTTAATAAAGACAACAAAGCGGATAGAAATACTTCTATCCCTTTCTTGTCAGATATAATTAAAACGATTAAATTACATGCTTGCGTTTTTTATAACAAGATTGAATGGTGATTATACACTATAACTAGCGGAAGAAATACACGGAGACTCCCGTGGGAAAGCGCAGTGGTCTTCGGTGGGGCGAGTAATCGCAGTCCCACCGAAGACCCCGCAGAAAAAGCGGTCTTCTTTTTCGAGGAGGCTGAGCGCAAGCCCACAGGAAAGCGTAGTGTATTTCTGTAGCGGCTGCTACTTGAGCTGTTTATATTTTATGCATATTGAAATGCAATTCAACTGATAATGAAAGATTCAAGGAATCACTAACACAATGGTGATTGGGAGGTTATTAGACTATGGCAGAGGAAAATCGTCCGAGTGTCCAGGAAATAAATATAAGTAAAGAGATGCGCACATCCTTCTTGGATTATGCAATGAGCGTTATTGTGGCAAGAGCATTGCCAGATGTCCGTGATGGAATGAAGCCCGTACATCGCCGTATCCTTTACGCAATGAATGATTTAGGAATGCACTCTGACAAAGCATTTAAAAAATCAGCACGTATCGTCGGAGAGGTTATTGGTAAGTACCATCCGCACGGTGACTCAGCTGTTTATGAAACGATGGTAAGAATGGCACAGGATTTCAGTTACCGATATATGCTTGTCGATGGACACGGTAACTTTGGTTCGGTCGATGGCGATTCAGCAGCAGCGATGCGTTATACAGAAGCACGTATGTCTAAGATTTCCATGGAGCTGCTTCGCGACATTAATAAAGACACGATTGATTATCAGGATAACTATGACGGAGCCGAACGCGAGCCGGTTGTATTTCCGGCACGTTTTCCGAATTTACTTGTCAATGGAACTTCCGGGATTGCGGTTGGTATGGCCACCAATATTCCGCCGCATCATCTTGGAGAGACAATTGATGCTGTCCTGGCAATCAGTAAAGACCCTGATTTAACTGTCGATGAAATTATGGAAAAATATCTTCCTGGACCAGATTTCCCTACTGCAGGGCAAATCTTAGGCAGAAGCGGTATCCGCAAAGCGTATGAAACAGGAAAAGGATCCATTACCATCCGGGCAAAAATCAATATTGAGCAAGGCAAAAATGACAAAGAAACCATTATTGTGACAGAGCTTCCTTATCAGGTAAACAAAGCCAAGCTGATTGAAAAAATAGCCGAGCTGGTCCGTGATAAGAAAATTGATGGCATTACCGATCTTCGTGACGAATCAGACCGTAATGGCATGCGGGTTGTTATGGAGCTTAGAAGAGATGCAAATGCGAATGTGGTTTTGAATAATTTATATAAGCATACGTCCCTGCAAACGACATTTGGTATCAATATGCTTGCACTGGTGGATGGACGCCCGCATGTCTTAAATGTCAAGCAATGTCTGATGCATTATTTAGACCACCAAAAAGTAATTATCAAGCGTCGTACAGCTTTTGAATTAAATAAAGCAGAAGCACGCGCACATATTTTAGAAGGCTTGCGTGTTGCACTCGATCATTTGGATGAGGTTATTTCTTTAATCCGTAATTCAAAAACAGCAGATATTGCAAGAGAAGGCTTAATGGAACGTTACGAGTTATCCGAGAAACAAGCCCAAGCTATTCTTGATATGCGTTTGCAGCGTTTAACAGGATTAGAACGCGAAAAAATTGAAGAAGAATACAAAGAGCTGCAGGCATTGATTGCTGAATTAAAAGCTATTTTAGCGGATGAAGAGAAAGTATTGGAAATCATTCGTGAAGAGCTGACGGAAATCAAAGAGAAGTTCCGTGATGAACGCCGTACAGAAATCGTTGCCGGCGGAGCGGGCTTCTTTGAAGATGAAGATTTGATTCCGGAAGAGAATATCGTTATTACATTGACCCACCAGGGCTATATTAAACGCTTGCCTGCTTCTACTTACCGTACGCAGCGCCGCGGCGGACGAGGTATCCAGGGCATGGGAACCAATGAGGATGACTTTGTAGAACACCTTGTATCCACATCAACACATGATACAGTTCTTTTCTTTACGAATAAAGGGAAGGTATATAAAACAAAGGGTTACGAAGTACCGGAGTTCAGCCGGACGGCTAAAGGGATTCCGATTATTAACCTGCTTCAAGTAGAAAAAGGAGAATGGGTGAACGCTGTTATCTCTGTATCTGAGTTTGATGAAGATCACTTCTTATTCTTTACAACGAAGCATGGGGTTGCAAAACGTACATCCCTTGAAAAATTCAAAAACATCCGTAAAGGCGGCCTGATTGCTGTAAATCTTCGGGAAGAGGATGAGCTGATTTCTGTCCGCATGACAGATGGCGAAAAAGAAATTATGATTGCTACGAAAAATGGCTATCTGATTCGTTTTGAAGAAGAACAAATGCGTCCAATGGGCAGAACCGCAGCAGGAGTAAAAGGCATTTCTCTGCGTGAGGATGATGAAGTCGTTTCTATGGAAATTATGGATGAAGGTTCTAAAATTCTTCATGTAACCAGCAAAGGATTTGGAAAGCAGACACCAGAAGATGAATATCGCCGTATCAATCGTGGCGGTAAAGGTGTATTTACGTGTAAGCTGGATGAAAAAACAGGACATGTAGTCGATGTAAAAGCCATCCAGGGCGACGAAGACTTAATGGTTATTACTGCCGGCGGCGTGCTGATCCGAATGCAAGTATCCGATATTTCACAAACTGGAAGAAATACCAAAGGGGTACACTTGATTCGTCTGCAGGATGACGAAGAAGTTGCAACAGTAGCACGGATTGAGAAAGAAGAAGAGGAAGTTGCAGAGGAAATCGAAGCATCTGAGGAAAATAGCGATGTAAATGATGGTGCAGACGATAATAACGAGGAATAGACAAAACAATGAAATGTGGAAAGATGATATAAAACAACAGGCGAGCTATGAGTCATCATAACTCGCCTGTTGTTTTTGTTTCTACTTAAATAGCTTCATTATTTGAAATTCTGTAGTAAATGCTGGCCGATAAGCGCTGGTGTTTTTTGCTGGGTGATGGTTAAAAATTGTTGGATAAGCGGATATTCCCGGTCTGCTTTCATTTGTATCAGCTCGCCCCACCATTCTGTTTCATAACGGCAAATCATGCTCAAATTAAATAACAGCAGATAATGTACCAGGATTTCAGAATAAGGAAAATAGTTGGCCCGATTCGCTGGAAAATAAATACACTCATTATGCAAGTGATAACGAAACGGACCATTCCAATCTGTAACGGGTTCTGTCAGATAAAGCTGTAATTCCTCCTTTTTTTGCTGTATATCCTCGATAGGAGGCAAAAATGCCCGAATACGCTCGACAAAGGTATCTTCTTTTAAATAAAACCCATCTAAAATCCGATTGGGAAAACGAAGCAGCTTACTGTTTTTATTTCCAATAATAATCATCGTATCTTCCTGATAAAACTGCCAAATATTGCTTAATTCTGGAATAGAAGCTAATAACAGGCGCATCGAAACACGTTCTAATGGAAAGGGATAGAGAGAAAATAAATGGCGGCTTACATATGGAAATAACCCCTTTTGCTGTAATTTGACCTCATCCTCAATAAATCGATAATCCTTGCGTTTTCTTTTCCGGGCAGTCAGTCCATGCGCAAGAACAGCTGTTGTTTCCGGATAATCAGGGCGCTTTGACAGCAGCCAACCTTTTAAAAGATGTGTCATTCCATAAAAAGACAGAACAGGCTGAACCAGCACATTGCTTTGCCTGCTTGATTCCATAAAGCATGTTCCATTATGGATATAATGGATAAAAGCAGAGCTGTTTTGATAGCTTTTTGCCTGAGCTTCACGAAGAAATGAGTAACTTTTCTTCAGGTAATTTTGTGCATTTTCCTGAGTGGTTAAAAATGGATATAAATCTTCAACATGCATCATTTCTACAGCTCCATAACTATTTAAATATTTTGAATCTATCCTCTATTTTTTCTATATGTAGGGTGCTTGAAAAAGCATGAAAAAAAGCGTAATGTAAGTAAAAATAGATATTTGCTGCTACTTTCACAAAGGTTGGTATTTTTTAAGCAGTTTCTCCGATATTTGATAAGGATATACCTTGAAAACTGTATAATACCCGTAAATGAAGTGAATTGAGGTTGCGAATTCAATGATTGGAGGATGAGCTAGCAATGAGAGAAGACAAATTTGCAAAAGAAGGTTTGACATTTGATGATGTATTGCTTGTTCCGGCAGAATCAGATGTTTTACCAAACCAGGTGGATCTGAGTGTTGATTTAACATCAAATTTAAAATTGAAATCCCCATTTATCAGTGCTGGAATGGATACTGTAACAGAAGCAGAAATGGCAATTGCGATGGCGCGTCAAGGCGGGTTTGGAGTCATTCATAAGAATATGTCTATTGAACAGCAGGCAGAGGAAGTAGACCGTGTGAAACGCTCAGAAAGCGGCGTAATCACGAACCCATTCTTCTTAACTCCGGAGCATCAGGTTTATGATGCGGAACATTTAATGGGAAAATACCGCATTTCAGGAGTTCCCATTGTAAATAATATTGAGGAACAAAAGCTCGTCGGTATTTTAACCAATCGTGATTTACGTTTTATTGAAGATTATTCCATTTTGATTTCGGAAGTGATGACCACAGAGGAATTAGTGACAGCGCCAGTGGGAACAACACTGGATGAAGCAGAGAAGCTTCTGCAGAAATATAAAATTGAAAAACTGCCTCTTGTTGATAATCAGGGAATTCTTAAAGGGTTAATTACGATTAAAGATATTGAAAAGGTCATTGAATTCCCAAATGCAGCAAAAGATGCACAAGGACGGTTGATTGCAGCAGCTGCAGTCGGTGTGACAGGCGACGCGATGAAGCGGATTGAAAAATTAGTGGATGTCGGTGTTGATGCCATTGTGATCGACACCGCACATGGCCATTCTAAAGGTGTTCTCGATCAATTAAAACACATTCGCGAAACTTACCCTGATTTGACAATTATTGCAGGAAATGTTGCCACAGAAGATGGGACAAGAGCTTTAATTGAAGCAGGAGCTTCTGTTGTCAAAGTAGGTATTGGACCGGGGTCCATCTGTACCACAAGAGTAGTAGCAGGGGTCGGTGTACCGCAAATCACAGCAGTTTATGACTGCGCAACAGCAGCAAAAGAATATGGCGTACCCGTTATTGCAGACGGCGGAATCAAATACTCCGGCGATATTGTGAAGGCCTTGGCATCAGGTGCACATGCTGTGATGCTGGGAAGTATTTTTGCCGGAACAAAGGAAAGCCCTGGAGAAACAGAAATTTTCCAAGGACGTCAATATAAAGTATATCGCGGCATGGGTTCTGTCGGAGCAATGCAAGCAGGCTCCAAAGACCGTTATTTCCAAAGTGAATCAGAGAATAAAAAGCTTGTTCCAGAAGGCATTGAAGGACGTATTGCGTATAAAGGCTCGTTGGGAGATACCTTCCATCAGCTGGCAGGCGGTTTACGCTCCGGCATGGGATATTGCGGAACAAAAAATCTGGAGAGCTTAAGAAATGATTCTCGTTTTATCCGGATTACAGGGGCTGGATTGAAGGAAAGCCATCCGCATGATGTACAGATTACGAAAGAAGCACCGAACTATTTTATGCAGTAAAAAAGAGGATGCTCAAGTAATTTAGTTGATGACAAATTTGTGTCATACGGTCGTAAAAAAAATAGATGGAGGATGTTGCTCCATCTATTTTTTTATGAATTTTTATGGTAAAATGTGAAGCGTGCTCAGCAGAATACATAGAACGTATGTTGATGGCTATATTATTAAACGGAGGTACGGAAATGTGAGAAAGTCTATGAAAAAATTGTTTCTTTTGGTGGTTGCAGCAGCGCTTGTTTTAACATCTTTTGTTACACCATCCATGTCTGTGTATGCAGATGGATTAGATATAGAAGCGGAATCGGCTATTTTAGTGGATGCAGAAACGGGGAAAGTATTATTTGCAAAGGACCCGGATGTGGCATTGCCTCCTGCTAGCATGACGAAAATAATGACAGAATATCTCGTTTGGGAAGCAGTTGAAAACGGAGATATTTCCTGGGATACAACAACACAAATTAGTGATTATGCATATGAAATATCCAGCAATGATGATTTTTCAGGAGTTGGATTAAGACAACAGCAAGATTACACAGTAGAAGATTTATATAAAGCAATGGCAATCAATTCAGATAATGCGACAACAATTGCACTTGCGGAGTTAATTGCAGGTTCAGAAAGTGAATTTGTTGAAATGATGAATGCAAAGGCAGAAGAGCTGGGGATGCCGGAATATAAATTTGTTAATTCCAGCGGATTAGATAATGAGAGTCTGGGGGATAATTATCCAGAAGGAACAAGCCCTAACGATACAAACTTATTATCGGCCCGCTCAGCAGCAATTTTAGGCTCTGCATTAGTTAATGATTATCCGGAAGCATTAGAAATTTCCAGTGTGCCAAATACGGAATTTGATGATCAGGAGATCCGTAACTGGAATTACATGCTGGATCATGATGCAGATTATTTACAGCAGCATTACTATGAAGGTGTAGATGGTTTAAAAACTGGTTTTACAACGGTTGCCGGTTATGCTTTCACAGGAACAGCAGAACGTGATGGACGACGTCTTATCAGTGTGGTTATGAAAACAGACAGTGAAGATGCCCGTTTTAATGAGACTGCAAAGCTGTTTGATTATGGTTTTGATCAATTTGAAACACAAGAATTATTCCCGGCAGGATATCAAGAAGAAGGTAATGAAACAGCTCCTGTTGCAAGAGGAAAAGAAAAAGAAGTAAATATTGGCATCAATGAAGGGATTCATGTTCCCATCAAATCTGGTGAGGAAGATTTGTATCATTTAGAATATACAATTGATGAAGACAGATTGAATGATAATGGAGAGCTAGAAGCTCCAGTAGAAGCAGATGAAGTTATCGGAACAGTTACCGTTGTCTATGATGGAGAAGAAGAAGATTTTGGATATATTTCGGATGAAGCAAGTCAGGAAAGCTATGATTTAGTTGCAATGGATTCCGTTGAAAAAGCAAATTGGTTTATGCTTACGTTACAATCCATCGGTGATTTCTTTGTAAACATGTTCCAGGGTGCATTTAATTGGGTGAAGGGACTTTTCAGCTAATTTTTGCAGGAAGTCTTGCAACCTGATTGGAAATAGCTTATGATGATATACAATCATTCATTGAAATAATAAAGCGTTGATAGGAAGCAGTAGCTGTTTGATTCTATCTATAGAGAGCTAATATCTGGTGCAAATTAGCGTTAGAATACAGTGAATCCATCCTGGAGCATGCTTATCGAAGTGAGCTAGTCACGTAAGTAAGCACGGAGATACGACGTTATTCGTATATAAAGCCGGAAGAATCTGTCTGTATAGATTCTTTAACTAGGGTGGCAACGCGGGAAATATACTCTCGTCCCTTTCTACATAAGGGATGGGAGTTTTTTTATGGTTTTAAAGACATTAAAAATATAGGAGGTAATCAGTATGTTAGATATGAAATATGTACGAAATAACTTTGATGAAGTGAAGCAAAGATTAGCACACCGCGGAGAAGACCTTGGCGATTTAGACAAATTTGCCGAGCTCGATGTAAGAAGACGGGAACTGATTGCAGAGACAGAAAAATTGAAGGCAAAGCGTAATGAAGTATCTAAGGAGATTTCTGTTTTAAAGCGCGAGAAAAAGGATGCGGAAGAAGCCATTGCTTCTATGCGCGAAGTTGGAGATCAAATTTCTAAATATGATAAAGAATTAAAAGAAATTGAAGAAACCCTGGAGCATATCATGCTTTCTATCCCCAATCTGCCGCATGAGAGCGTGCCCGTTGGTGAAGATGAGGATGATAATGTAGAAGCACGTAAATGGGGAGAGGTGCCGGAATTTTCATTTGAAGCACAGCCGCACTGGGATGTTGCGACAAATTTAGATATTTTGGACTTTGAACGTGCAGCAAAGGTAACGGGAAGCCGTTTTGTTTTCTATAAAGGATTAGGAGCGAGACTGGAGCGCGCATTATTAAACTTCATGATGGATTTGCATGCGGATAAGCATGACTATCAGGAAATGCTCCCGCCGTACATTGTGAATCGCATGAGCATGACAGGTACAGGGCAGCTTCCGAAATTTGAAGAGGATGCGTTTAAGCTGGAGGACTGGGATTATTTTCTGGTGCCGACTGCAGAAGTGCCTGTAACCAATTATCACCGTGATGAGATTTTAACAGGAGAGGCATTGCCGAAAAAATATGTCGCATTCAGTGCCAGCTTCCGCTCTGAAGCAGGCTCTGCCGGAAGAGACACACGCGGTTTGATTCGCCAGCATCAATTTAATAAAGTGGAGCTTGTAAATTTTGTGAAACCGGAAGATTCTTATGAAACATTAGAAAGACTGACAGGGGAAGCGGAAAAAGTATTACAGCTGTTAGAACTCCCTTATCGTGTGATGAGCATGTGTACAGGTGATTTAGGTTTTACAGCAGCGAAAAAATACGATATCGAAGTATGGATTCCAAGCCAGCATACGTATCGTGAAATTTCTTCTTGCTCTAATTTTGAGGATTTCCAAGCGCGCCGTGCCGGAATTCGTTTCCGCCGCGAAGCAAATGGAAAACCGGAATTTGTCCATACGTTAAACGGTTCTGGTCTTGCGTTAGGACGTACTGTAGCGGCTATTTTAGAGAATTGCCAGCAGGAAGATGGAAGTGTAGTAATTCCGGAAGTATTGCGTCCGTATATGGGCGGTATTGAAGTGATTGGCAAGTAATGATTAAGTAAGAGGTTCTCCATCTTTGGAGGCCTCTTATTTTTTGATGAAAAATATTGACAAGTCATCTTTGAGGATGATATAGTATATTTTGTTCGCAAGGAAATGAGCAAATTAGCGTTATTTCATGGAGGTATACCCAAGTCTGGCTGAAGGGGTCGGTCTTGAAAACCGAGAGGCGGGTCAAACCGCGCGGGGGTTCGAATCCCTCTACCTCCTCCATTTAAAACAACCGTAAAAAATTGGAGATAAAAACCCGCAGCTTTCGAGCTGCGGGTTTTCTAATACTTTTATATGTTTACTCTCTATCTCTTCGCTCCATCAACGATTCTAATAACTGCTTTGGCAGCGGGAAACGTTTGTTATCAAGGGGCAGAAAGTTAAGCTTGCTCTCTGCATGTTTGTCCTCTTTTGCTTCATTGATTTCCGTATGAAGAAACTCCATCTTTTCATCCAGTTGATTTGCGATATTTGCACTGGTTGTTAATTCTTCCACCAGATGTGCCGGTACTTCCCCATCGTATTTATAATAAATTTTATGCTCTAAGCTCGCCCAGAAATCCATCGCAACGGTACGGATTTGAATTTCGATAAATACCTCTTCCTGACGGTCAGAGAAAAAGACAGGAATGGATAAAATCAGATGCAGGCTTTTATATCCATTTGGTTTTGGATGCTTAATATAGTCTTTTGTTTCAATGACTTTGATATCCTGCTGACCTTGGATCATTTCGCTGATTTTATAAATATCGGATATAAAGGAGCAGACAATCCGGATTCCTGCAATATCCTTGATATGATCCTTGATAGATTTTTGCGTGATCGAAATATTTTTTCGCTGGCATTTTCGTAAAATACTTTCAGGTGTTTTTATACGTGATTTTAAATGTTCAATCGGATTATAATCATGAATATGCTCAAATTCTTCCTGAAGGATATTCAGCTTGGTATTGATTTCATCCAGTCCAAATTTATAGCTGAGCATGAAACGTGTCAGTTCTTTTCGTACAGCGGTTAACTGGTGTATCTGTTTTGATTCATCCATTGATAAAATTCCTTTCTGGCTTACATTCATGTACAATATAAGTATAGCAAAATTTGTTTTGAATCGCAGATAAAAAGACGCTGCAATCCATTCTGATGGGTGCAGTCTTGACAAAAGTATGGCAAGGCCTTATAGTACAATTCAATAAAGAAATACGGTGAACGGGCCAGTAATCGATGTGTATTTACCAAAGAGAGGAAATCCGGCGGCTGTAAGATTTCTGTAAATGCCTTGATGAACCTATCCGGGAGTAGGTTAGTGTATGCTGACTGCAGTAAACTGCATTATCAATGTGAGTGGATAACTTTTATCAACAAAGGTGGTACCGCGGAATAATACTGATTTCGTCCTTTACAAAGGATGTATAATCAGTTTTTTTATTGCTCTGAGGTATCAGTGAAATAAAATATCAAAGGAAAGAAGAAACACACAGGAGGAAAATATATGGAAAAAACAATTGCATTTTTTGGAGCAGGGAATTTAGCAGAGGCGATTATTGCAGGTATTACAAGGACCAATGTCGTTACAAAAGAACAGGTGCTGGTGACGAATCGCAGTGATCAAGCAAGGTTAGATCTGATTGCTGAAAAGTATGGGGTGACATGCGACCTGGATAAAGAAGAAATGATCGAGAAAGCAGATATTATTATTTTAGCGATGAAGCCTAAGGATGCGAAGGATTATTTGGATTGGCTAAAAAGTTATATACAGCCGCGTCACATGGTTATTTCAGTGATTGCAGGGTTATCTATCGAACAGATGGAAAAAACGCTGGGAGAAGGTATTCCTGTTATTCGAACCATGCCGAATACATCTGCATTGATAGGCCAATCAGCTACTGCTATTTCAAAGGGAACCAATGTCGAACTCGGTCAGCTTTACTTTGCTGAGGAACTATTCCAGACAGTGGGTACGACAAAAATTGTCGATGAGGAGCAGATGCATACGATTACGGCGATTGCAGGAAGCGGACCGGCATTTTTCTATTATATGGTGGAAGCAATGGAAAAAGCAGCAATCGAAGCAGGATTGGACCGGGATACGGCATTAGAGTTATTAACTCAGACAGTAATCGGCGCAGGAAAAATGCTGGAGACATCCGGCGCAGACCCGGAACAGCTCCGTGTTAATATTACCAGCCCGGCAGGAACCACAGAGGCTGGTTTAAACCAGTTAATGGCGAATGAATTTGATAAGATAATCAAAGCATGTGTCGATGGTGCACGAAACCGGTCTATCGAGATTACGAATGCTCAGAACTAATTATTTACACGCACTTTAAAAAAGAGAAGAGGGAAAGCAGATGCATACACCGGACTGCAGTTATTGCGGGAAAAGATGGAGTTATGGACAGACCTTTAAGCAGGTATTTAAGATTAAAATGATTTGTCCGCACTGCGGCAAAGAAAATTATTATAATGCAAGTAAAAAAGGCGGCTGGCTCCCTTTATTAGCCATTCCTATTCTGTTAGGGCTGGCCTTTCTGCTAAGGCTGTCTTCTGTAGAAATTATTCTCATGGGCTGTTTGCTGATGATTCTTCACGTCCTGTCGATTCCTTATCGGACGAGATTGCAGAAGGCAGGGAAAAAATAAAGTGAAACACGATGCTTCCCAAAATAGATAAGGTTTAGTATAATACGATTGTTCGTTTATTTTTGGATGAGCGGATAATGAAGCATAATTCGGCGATTTTCATTGCTTGATTATGTCTAAAGCCCCCGTAGCTCAGGGGATAGAGCATTGGTTTCCTAAACCATGTGCCGCAGGTTCGAATCCTGCCGGGGGCGTAATGTTTTGTTATACAGAGGTTGATGTTTTCCAGTTACATTACTGGGCATGGTTTCTCCTTGAAAATTATATAAACTGGCAGACGTCATTTTTCGATTTCTTGTTTGTTTTATGACAAGATTTCCGAAGGGTGTCGTTTTTTTATAAAGAAGACAATTATTGATGTTTTTTAGACGATAATAATGGATGGAGCCGCTCCTAAAAAGAAGCGGCTCCATCCATCTCATCTATATAAAGGGCAGGATACAGCAATGGATTCCTTATCGCTATATCACTTTCACCCGATTCAAAATATCTTCGGCGTTTTTCACTCGTTCCTCTGTCGGTGGTTCTACACCTTCCAGCGGATAGTCCAAACCAAGATTTTCCCATTTATAGACACCTAATTTATGATACGGCAGCACTTCTATTTTTTCGACATTATTTAACGTTGCAATAAAATTGGAGAGCTGCTGTAAATGTGCATCGTTATCGCTGCCGCCGGGAACAAGTACATGACGGACCCAGACAGGCACTTTCTTCTCGTCTAAATAGCGGGCCATGTCGAGAATATGTTCATTGGACAGACCGGTGAGCTCTTTATGCGCTGCAGCGTTGATATGCTTTAAATCAAGTAAAACCAAATCAGTTAATTCCAATACTTTATCTAAATTTTTTATAAAGTGAGGAGAGCGGTTAAAGCATCCGGCAGAAGTATCAATGGTTGTGTGTACTCCTGATTTTTTCAGTTCGGTGAATAATTCCAGTAAAAATTCAACCTGAAGTAAAGGCTCCCCGCCGCTGACAGTCACTCCTCCATTGGTAGATTGGAAGAATGGGAGATAGCCCTTAATATCCTTCACCAGCTCTTGTACAGACATTTTCTTTCCTGCCCCCATGTTCCACGTATCCGGATTATGACAAAATTGACAGCGTAATAAACAGCCTTGGGTAAAGATAACATAGCGTAATCCAGGTCCGTCTACAGTTCCACACGTTTCAATTGAATGAATTCTTCCTTCTTTCATGATACTTTTCCCCCTCACTTCATATGCTGAAAATAATTCAGCATCAAGCGCTCAAGTTATTTAATGAGCGCTTGATATTCACTTCTTACAGAATGGCCTTACAAGCTTTCATGGAAGGTCCGGTTAATGACATCGATTTGCTGTTCTCTTGTCAGCTTAATAAAGTTTACTGCGTATCCAGAGACGCGGATGGTCAGCTGCGGGTATTCTTCCGGATGCTCCATTGCATCTAATAAGGTTTCCCGGTCAAAGACATTGATGTTTAGGTGATGTCCTTTTTTTGCTGCGTAGCCATCGAGGATACCGGCTAAGTTTGTTTTTCTTGTTTCTTCATCTTTTCCTAACGCTTTTGGTACGATGGAGAAGGTGTTAGAGATACCATCCAGTGCGTATTTATATGGCAATTTAGCAACGGAGCTTAAAGAAGCTAATGAGCCATTTTTATCGCGTCCGTGTAATGGGTTTGCTCCTGGTGCAAAAGGTTCTCCAGCTTTTCGTCCATCTGGTGTATTTCCTGTTTTCTTCCCGTAAACCACATTGGAAGTAATCGTCAGGATAGACTGTGTTGGTGTAGCATTGCGATACATATGATGTTTCTTAATTTTATTCATAAAGTCTTTTACGAGATTCACAGCGATTTCATCTGCGCGATCATCGTTATTGCCGTATTTCGGATAGTCGCCTTCTATTTCATAATCAACGACAAGTCCGTCTTCATCACGAATCGTTTTTACCTTCGCATATTTAATGGCGCTTAAGGAATCGACAATCACGGATAGTCCTGCTACACCGCAAGCCATGGTCCGTAATACTTCCCGGTCATGCAGCGCCATTTCCAGACGCTCATAGCTGTATTTATCATGCATATAATGGATAATGTTTAATGCGTTGACATATAAACCAGATAACCAATCTAGGAGGTTATCATATTTCTCCGTTACTTCGTCGTAATCAAGATATTCTGAGGTGATTGGTGCATAGTTTGGAGCTACCTGCATTTTTAGATTTTCATCTACACCGCCATTGATTGCATATAGAAGTGCTTTGGCCAGGTTTGCCCGTGCACCGAAGAACTGCATTTGTTTACCGATACGCATTGCAGATACACAGCAGGCAATTCCATAATCATCTCCGTAAGTCGGGCGCATGATATCATCGTTTTCGTATTGAATTGAGCTTGATTTAATGGACATCTTCGCACAATATTTTTTATAGTTTTCCGGCAGTTTGGCAGACCAAAGTACGGTTAAGTTTGGCTCTGGCGCCGGTCCTAAGTTATCTAATGTGTGCAGAAAACGATATGAGCTCTTTGTTACAAGCGGACGTCCATCTTCCGCTATTCCTGCCAATGATTCTGTTACCCAAGTTGGGTCTCCACTAAATAATTCGTTATAATCTGGTGTTCTTGCGAATTTTACGAGACGCAGCTTCATTACAAAATGATCGACAAGTTCTTGCGCTTCTTCCTCTGTCATAACCCCATTTTCAATATCTCTCTCTATATAAATATCTAAGAATGTAGAAACACGGCCAAGACTCATAGCAGCCCCGTTTTGCTCTTTAATGGCAGCTAAATAGGCTAAATAGAGCCATTGGAAGGCTTCCTGTGCAGTTGTTGCTGGCTTGGAAATGTCAAATTCATATTTTTCTCCGAGCTTTTTCAAATCCATTAAGGAACGAATCTGTTCCGAGGTTTCTTCCCGGTCGCGGATAACATCATCCGTCATCGTTCCGTTACCAATCAGCTGCAGGTCTTTTTTCTTTTCTTCAATTAAACGGTCTACTCCATACAGGGCAACACGGCGGTAATCTCCGATAATACGTCCGCGGCCATATGCATCTGGAAGCCCGGTGATGATTCCTGCTTTTCTTGCTTTTAAGATTTCGGGTGTATAGGCATCAAAGACGCCTTGGTTATGCGTTTTCCGGTGTTCTGTAAAGGTATGGACTACGTCATCATCTACTTTGTAGCCATAGGATTCTGCAGCAGCTACGGCCATACGGATACCTCCAAATGGCATTAAAGCACGTTTGAAAGGCTCATCTGTTTGCACGCCGACGATTTTTTCCAAGGGCTTATTTAAATAACCAGCGCCATGAGAGGTGATTGTGGATACAATTTTGGTATCTAAATCATATACGCCGCCATTTTCCCGTTCTTCTTTGGTCAATTGCATGACTTGCTCCCACAGATCTTTGGTTGCCTGGGTTGCACCTGTTAAGAAGGATTCATTTCCTTCATATAAATGATAATTCTGTAAAATAAAATCACGAACATCAATTTCTTTCTGCCAGTTACCATCAACGAAACCATCCCAAGGGACTCTTTTTACCATTTCATCTGCTACTTTCATAACAAAAACCCTCCTCTTAATTAATTGTGAATAAATTCACAATAACCTCTATTTTTATTATAACGGTTTCAGAAAATAAAACAAGTGAAATACTTCACAAATAAAGGAAGTTCTTAAAATGTTCAAATTTAAAGCTTGGGAAATAAGTGGATTTTATAAAATAGTAACATTCGTTCCAAGCCTTTTTTAATAAATACCTGGTTTTGGATTGGGGGGACGGAGCAAGTGTATTGTTTTCTGCTATATATTTGCTTAAAATAAATACATTACGGTTTTTAGAAGGAAGGTTTCTTTTTTGTATGTAATAATTGTTCTGGGAATAATTGCAGGAATGATGATTCCGCTGCAGACAGCAGTAAATAATCGGCTGACTTTGTTTACTAAAGCGGTGTTGCCGACCTCCTTTTATTCCTTTTTATCTGGAAGTATTATTTTATTCTTCATTAATCTTATGATAGACCCTGGCAAATTTACAGTATCATTTTTTGCAGATCAATCCTTTTCTTATGTCTGGTTTACCGGCGGTGTGCTTGGAGTAATTTTTCTTACAGGGAATATTATTTTACTGCCCAAAATTGGTGCAGCATTAACGGTTATTGTTACCGTAACAGGACAGATGGTGATTGGTATTTTGATCGATACCTTTGGCTGGTTCGGTGCAGAGGTAAAGCCGTTGCATTTTATGCATATCGTTGGTGTTCTTCTCTTAATTGCCGGAATTGTATATATGAATGCGAAAAAAAATCCCGGCGTTTCGCAGACTCATTCCCGTTTGTGGGTACTGTTCGGGATATGTACAGGAATGATGCCGCCGCTGCAGACAGCAATCAATAGCGCCTTGCGTTATGAAGTAGATTCCTTTATTTATGCTGCTTTTATTTCATTTATTGTAGGAACCGCTGTGTTATTTATTCTGTCGATGATGGTGAATAAAGGAGTAAAGTTAACACGTATTTCTGGAGATTTTAAATTAAAGCCTTGGCATTTTGCCGGGGGTGCACTCGGCGCAGCATATATCGCATCAAATATCAGTTTAATGCCTTATCTGGGTGTTACATTAACGATGATGGCTGCTATTTTAGGACAAATTATCATGGGGCTGTTAATTGATCACTTTGGGCTGTTTAACTTGCCGAAATATTTAATTAATCAAAGAAGGATTATCGCTGTTATTATGATTATCAGTGGAATAATCGTACTAAATTTCTTTTAAGAGGATATTCAAAAATTCCTTTTCATTGTCCTTTTTGTACATGTTGTATTTTAAGTTCGCAGACCTTGTTTCTTGCCTGTGGGAAAGAAAACAAGGTCTATTTTTTTACCCTGTGAGATAGGAAGCGGGTTTTTCATACAGAGAAAAATGGTTATTATGGTACATCTCCAGTCTGTGCAGTGCAAAGGAAAATTCCACCGGAAAATGCTGCAGGATATCATAAACATTTTCGATTTGAAGCTGATCCAGCATAAATGTCGGGATACAAAAATGATATGCAAAATGATTGGCTTGATTTTCTTGCAGGTCGACAAAAAGGGAATGCATAAAACGCTGATCTCCTTCATGGAAAAAATAATGGCATAATTCATGCCCAAAGCATTGCCATATATTTTGCCGGGAAGTATTTGGAAGTACGATATAGTTATCTATCCGCATACTGACAGATGCTGCATAAATAATTTCAATATTTAAAGCTTGTGCAATAGAAGAAATGGAGAGCTCTGCCGGAGTCTGGATATTCAACTGCTTGTATAATGCTTCGACAAACTTTTCTACATCTGAATAGTACATTTGATTTCCCACCTTCAATAAGAATATAAGTTCGGTTTGAAGTGCTAAAAATAAGGTGCAGCAAGTACACCTGTTTTTATATTGCTTATGGAAGTATAAATTAGCATTAGTCATTTTGATTGGCGTTATCGTTATTTGTTTTCTTTCTGTATAAAATATATTGTATCACATTTAAAGCTTCTTCTTTCTCATCTTCTGTCATTCGTTTCCAATTATGGAACATCAATGTATCTTGCTCTGACATCGGCTCCGGCCGGGAAGTATCTTTTGTTGAGGAAGACATAGATTTACCTAAAAGCCAATCTACGGAAACACCATATAAATTAGCCATTTTATGTAACGTGTCTGTGTCCGGATCACGATATTCTCTTTCATAACCAGATAAAGTACCATTTGAAATACCTAAAAGTTTCGAAGCTTCAATTTGTTTTAATCCAGCTTTTTCTCGTGCTTCTCTTAATCTTTGGGAAAGAATTTTCATAGTATCCACCTCAATATAGAGATAATACCATTTTTAATAAAAACAATAATATTTTTAAGCGAAATGCAAATTTTATTGTTTTCGTATATTGACTTATGCAAAACGCTTAATTATAATTTAAAGTATAAAAACCAAAAGATGGATGGGGTGATTTAGTGGAAATACATGAGAAAATCGAATTTATCAGACAGCAAAAACAAATAACGAAGACACAAATTGCAAAAAAATGCTCTAAAACTCCTGCCTGGTATACCAATATTTCCAAGGGAAAAACAAAGATAGATGTAGATACCCTGGAAAGAATAGCAGATGCATTAGAAATTGATGTAAAAATGTTATTTGATAAGGAGTTAAATGATGCATTAAATAAATGCAAAGAGCTTTTATAAACGAAAATAAAAAAGGAAGAGATTTTATACACCCTAGACAAAAACGATACCTCGAAGAGCTTGAATAATATGAATATCATAAAGCGCCGCATAGCTATCCCCTCAAAGAAAAATCTCTCAATCGAAATGTATTTTATCCTGTTATAATACGTAATTCGGGTTCTATCTCCTCATTCATTAAGGAGGTAGTTTTTTATTGGATCAAAAAATACGTTTTATCAAATAAAAATAAGGGTAAAGTCTTTGAAATCTTTAAGGGTCATGGAATATAATGACATGAAAAAATACTATTCAAGTACCTAACAATTATGGTAGAATTTATCATACTTGCCCTACAAATAAAAAAAATCCCTGTAAAATGCAGTCGCCTCAACTGCAAAGAAAGAAAATCTAATAAATCTATGTTTATATCCAATGAAAGCTAAGAGTTTATCAAGAGTAAATAATGACTAGTCTTAAGTAAGATGAGAATCTCTATAAATTTTTGTTTTTCAGATGGATATTTTTTTACCTGCGAACATAGTGAAAGGAAGAAGGTATATGGATTCTAAAAAATTAACGAGAAGAATATTAATTGCTTTAATTGCTGGTGCAGTTGTTGGTATAGCTCTGACTTATACACCTGAAAGTTTTTTTGGTCCTCTCGACAAATATGTATTAGACCCGGTTGGTCAAATATTTATTAATCTTATTATGATGTTAGTCGTTCCTCTCGTATTTGTATCTATTGTTTTAGGGACAGCAGGTCTTGGTGATCCAGCAAAACTAGGTAAAATTGGTGTTTTCACAGTTACTTTTTTCTTAACAACTACTGCGATTGCTATCAGCGTAGGTTTAGTATTAGCTTATATAGTTAAGCCAGGAACAACAGGAATATTTGATACATCTAATCTTGATGGTTATTCACCAGGAGAAGCGCCGCCAATTATGGAGACGATTATTAATATCATTCCTGAGAATCCGATAGCGGCAATGTCTTCAGGAGAAATGCTGCAAATCATCGCCTTCGCTATTTTTATAGGAATCGCGCTGGCGTATTTAAGTGATAAAACAAAAGGAATATATAATTTATTTGAACAAGCAAATGAAATTTTAAATTGGCTCGTTATGTTAGTTATGCGATTTGCTCCATACGGTGCTTTTGCATTAATTGCCTCAGCAATCGGCGGCGCCGGGCTGAATGCACTTGGTTCAATGTTGAGCTATATGTTAACTGTTATTGGGGGATTGTTTCTGCATGCTTTAATTATTTATTCCCTGGCTATCTGGCTATTGGGACGCGGGAACCCAATTCAATTCTTTAAAGGATTTTTCCCTGCAATGACAGTAGCGTTCAGTACGTCCAGTTCCAATGCAGCTCTTCCTGTAGCAATGAAAACAGCGCAGGAAAATCTGGGGATTAGGAAAGAAATTAGCAGTTTCGTACAGCCGCTTGGAGCCACTATTAATATGGATGGTACAGCAATTATGCAGGCTGTAGCTACTGTGTTTATTTCACAGGTATATGACTTACCGCTTACCTTTACAGAGCTTTTAATGGTCGTACTTGTAGCTACTCTGGCAAGTGTGGGTACTGCAGGTGTTCCGGGTGTTGGCTTAATCATGCTGGCAATGGTTCTGAATCAGGTTGGTTTACCTGTTGAGGGAATTGCATTAATTATTGGTATTGACCGTATTCTGGATATGTTAAGAACCGCTCTGAATACTTCTGGAGATGCGGCATGTGCATATATTTTATCTGAGCGGGAAAGACGAAAAGAGAAAAAAGCACAGAAAGCATAAATCATTTAAAAACAGAGAAATACGAACCCATTTTGTATTCTAACGAGAGAATATTGATAATGGTTCGGATTTCTCTGTTTGGTATGTTTTTTGATTCTATAGGGTCTGAAGTTAATTAACAGATAATCTGTGCATGTTCTCTACTTAATTATTTTCTATCCTGATAAATTGCTGTAAACCATGGGCTAGCAGGTATCCATTATAGGAATATCTCCTTTATTTTGTAAAATTAGAAACAAACTCTTTAAAAATGTCACAGAATGTTCTAAAATAGAAATAGTTAACAAAATATTTTAACCCTTTTTTTAATTCTATTTGTAATCGTTTCCAATTAAGATGAATGAGGTGATTAGATGGATATGCAAGCAATACCGGCACGTGAAGGCAATCATAATTTAAAAAACTACGAGGATTTTCGAAAAACATTTTCTTGGGAAAGTGTGGAGAAGAACTTTTCCTGGTATGAAACAGGAAAAGTGAATATGGCCTATGAAGCAATTGATAGACATGCTGATAATCCGGATAAGAAGAATAAAATCGCATTACTATATTCAGATCCCAATCGAGAAGAAAAAGTCAGCTTTGAGCAACTTCGTCTCCAAAGTAACCAATTCGCAAATGTATTGAAAAAATACGATGTGCAAAAGGGAGATCGTGTTTTTCTTTTTATGCCGAGAAGTCCGGAGTTCTATCAAGCATTTTTCGGTATTTTAAAAATCGGAGCAATTGCAGGGCCGCTGTTTGAGGCATTTATGGAGCAGGCGGTCGGTGACCGCTTAGAGAATAGTGAGGCACGTGTATTAGTAACAACTCCTGATTTACTCTATCGTATCCCGCAGGATAGACTGCCAAATTTAGAAAAAATCGTGTTAGTGGGTGCGCATGAGGAAGAAGGAAACCAGTATATTGACTTCGATTCCGAAATGAATGAGGCATCCACAGATTTTGATATTGTTTGGGTGGATAGAGAAGATGGCATGCTGCTACATTATACATCTGGTTCCACTGGGAAACCAAAAGGCATTCTGCATGTGCATAATGCTATGATTCAGCATTACGCTACAGGAGAATGGGTATTAGATTTAGAAGAGGATGATATCTACTGGTGTACAGCAGACCCGGGCTGGGTTACAGGAACAAGCTATGGTATTTTTGCGCCTTGGCTGCATGGAGTGACAAATGTGATTCGCGGCGGACGTTTTTCTCCAGATGATTGGTATAAAACGTTGCAGGATAATCATGTTACCGTATGGTATACTGCACCAACAGCTTTACGGATGCTTGTAAGTCATGGCGAAGAGAAGGTCAGAGAATATGACCTGTCTGCGCTGCGTCATATTTTGAGTGTAGGAGAACCATTAAACCCGGAAGTAATTACATGGGGATTAAAAGCATTTGATTTACGTATTCATGATACGTGGTGGATGACAGAGACAGGTGCACAGGTGATTGTAAACATCCCGTCACTGGAAATCAGACCTGGTTCCATGGGGAAACCAATCCCTGGAGTAGAGGCGTCCATTGTCGATAATGAAGGAAATGAAATCCCTCCAAATCAAATGGGTAATTTAGCAATCAAAGCGGGATGGCCGGCCATGATGCGCGAGGTTTGGAACAATAAAGGAAAATATGAGAGTTATTTTATTAATGGATGGTATGTCTCCGGAGATAGTGCATATCGTGATGAAGATGGATATTTCTGGTTCCAGGGGCGTTTGGATGATGTTATCAATACATCTGGAGAACGGGTCGGACCATTTGAGGTCGAGAGCAAGCTGATTGAACATCCGGCTGTTGCAGAGGCGGGAGTTATCGGTAAGCCGGATCCAGAGCGCGGAGAAATTATTAAAGCATTTATTACCTTGAACCCGGGCCATGAAAAAAGTGATGAGCTGCTGGAAGAAATCCGTCAATTTATTAAAAAAGAATTAAGTGCACACGCTGCACCAAGAGAAATTGAAGTAAAAGACTCTATCCCTAAAACACGAAGCGGTAAAATCATGCGCCGTCTGTTAAAATCATGGGAATTAGGGCTGCCGACAGGAGATACTTCGACGTTAGAGGAGTAATCCGTCTATTGTAAAAAGGCAGGAAATATTTTATAAAATGAACATAGTGGCTTCTCATTTGTATCGTTAAATGAGAAGCCACTATTTTTACGTACAAATGAAATTGAAGCGAAAATATAAAAGAATAGACGGATAGCAATTCATACAAAAAGCATCATGCAGCATACTAAATAACTCAACTTTAACACCTAAGAATAAGCATATATATCTTGCTATTTCAAGATGCACATGTTCTCCATTATCATGCTTGCTTTTTGGTTAAATATCCGGCCTTTTAGGAATTGGTAAAGGTGTATAGCTCCTGCAACCAACCACTCCGCTTTCCGGCGTCCTGGGACTGCGATTACTCGTTCCATCGAAAACATTTGTACGTCGGAAAGCAAAATGGTCCGCCGCAGCGGTGCTTTACTCTTCAACTTCTATTATTTATCGAGGGAGTTATCCAAGGTACGGTCAACTCCTGTTTCTATAGAAATGAAGTTACTTTTTAATGTGCGAAAAGTTGAGTAAATAAAGAAACAATACACTCCTAAAAAATATCATTTCGTATGTTTGAAATAAATTTTACTTGGGAAGATATAGGATGTAACCAATATTAAAGGAGTGAATAATTCATGGGTAAAAAAATTGCAACAGTTATTACAGACTTATTTGAAGACGTAGAGTATACAGACCCTAAAAAAGCATTGGAAGAAGCTGGTCATGAGCTGGTTACGATTGAAAAAGAACAAGGCAATACCGTAACAGGCAAATCAGAAGATACAAAAGTAACTATCGATAAAGGTATTGATGACGTAAAACCAGAAGACTTTGATGCATTATTTATTCCTGGCGGTTTCTCTCCAGACATGCTTCGTGCAGATGACCGCTTCGTTGCATTTGCAAAACATTTTATGGATGAGAAGAAACCAGTTATGGCCATTTGTCATGGACCGCAGCTTCTTATCACTGCAAAAACACTTGATGGACGTGGAGCAACAGGCTTTAAATCAATCCAAGTTGATTTAGAAAATGCAGGTGCGAAATTCCAGGATAAAGAAGTTGTCGTTTGTCAAAATCAATTAGTAACAAGCCGTACACCAGATGATATTCCAGCGTTTAATCGTGAGTCTGTGAAAGTGCTTGGTTAAATTAAAAAGTATAATTAAAAATAAAGAAGAGTGCTTTGAAACCAATTTCAAAGCACTCTTCTTTATGTACATATTTTGCTTATTCCTCTAATTTTCGAATATCAAATTCATTATTTAAAAGCAGCCAGTTTTGCGGGAAGGACAGTCCTAATTTCCAATAAGAAATGCCTAAAAGCTGAAATTCACGGATTAAATCAAATTTAGCCTGGATCGAACGGGCATCCTCAAACCAAACCTCGTGCTCCTGTCCGGAGGCGTCTGCATACATAAAATAGGGTGCTTGGGCTGTGGTATCATATTGAATCGCAACATTATTCTCCCAGGCAATTTGAAAGGCCTGCTGCGGACTGATAGCCCGTGCCGCTTCTCCTCCTTCTACAAAAGGAAGCGTCCAATCATATCCATATAAATTCTGACCGAGTAAAATTTTCTCTGATGGAATTTCAGAGACAGCATATTCCACCACATCGCGGACGGAGTTGAGAGGTGAAATAGCCATCGGTGGACCGTAGCTGTAGCCCCATTCATAAGTCATCAACACAACAAAATCAACAATCTCTCCGTGGGCGCGGTAATCATGTGCTTCATACCATTGCCCTGTCTGCTCTGCGCTCGTTTTTGGAGCAAGCGCTGTTGAAATCAGCAGCCCAGCTTGGGAAAGGCGGTCCTTTGCGGTACGCAAAAAGGTATTATAAGCCTCCCTATCATCTGATGGAAGAAATTCAAAATCAAAATGTACATCACGAAAGCCTTGTTCTGTTGCGATATTAATAATCTCATCTAATAACCGGTTTTGGACAGCCTGCACCGTTAAAATAATATGCCCGACCTCCGAGCTGAAGGCTCCTTCTTCTAAATTGGTAATGGCCATCGCAATGGAGGCGCCGTTTGCTCGTGCGGAGGTGATAAGATTCCCTGTTGGCGGAGCTGTCAGTGTACCATCCCGATTAGCGCGGTAGCTAAATAAAGTGAGATACGTTAAAAAAGGCGAATACGTGCTTGCTGCTGTTTCTAATGTCTGGGAAACCTCCTCTCCCATTGGTTCGACATAGGCATTGGAAGTAATCGGTTCTTTTGGAGCAGGCGGGATGTATAGGCGAAGTCCAGGATAAATAATCTGATTTGCATTTAATCCGTTAATTGTTGCTAATTCCTCCACAGGGATGTTAAATTGAGCCGCCACGGAAGAAAGTGTATCACCAGACTGCACAAAATAAAACTCTCCGACAATGGGAATGACAAGTGCTTGCCCGATAACTAATTGGTCAGGTGCATTTAGTTCATTCGCATTGACAATATCTTGAACGGAGGAACCGTATGTATCTGCAATTTGCTCCAGCGTATTTCCTTGTTCAACGACGTATATTTGCAAACTAATAACCCCCTTCAGAGTGCTTCTTACTCACTATATGAAGGGGGAGAAAGTAATATGCTAAATTGCTGTAATATCTGCATCCATGACCGATTCCATTAAATAAAGCGCATAGTTATTATTATCCACTCCCTCGGAGGCGAGGCAGTTTTTAGGAATGGAAAGGCTGAATTTATACATATAGGCATCCTTTGCCGTAAACAGAATACAAATATCGCCGGCGATCCCTGCCAAAATAAGATGTGTTCGTTTTAAATCTGTTAAAAGAGCGTGTAAGGGTGCTTGAAAAAAGGCGGAGTGTTGTGGTTTAATTAGGAAATAATCGTCATCATCCGGTTTGATTTTTTCAATGATGTTCTCACTCTTTTCATTTTTACAATATTTGATAATCTCCCGGAAATCTGCTTGCCATAAGCCATAATGATCGTTAACGTAGATAATAGGTATCGACTTTTCTTTGGCGAAGTGACGCAAATTAATTAAATTTGGGAGAATCTCTTCTGTATTTGCAAGAAGGTTGTCACCGCCGTCAAATTTAAAATCATTGATTAAGTCGACAAAAACAAGTGCTGTGTTCTCTGGTGTTATATTCATGAGCTTCTCCTTTTTAAAGAAATCAGTTAATATAGTATTCCCGCTAAACAATTATTAAAACGAGAATAAAGTGATGTGATAAAAATGACAGAAGAAATATCTGTAAGCCAGGACGAAAAGTATATGGCAGCTGCTCTGCAGGAGGCACGCAGAGCTTGGATGTTAAACGAAGTCCCCATTGGCGCAGTGGTCGTGAAGGACGGAGAAATTATCGGCAGAGGCTTTAATTTGCGTGAATCCATGCAAACTACCCTAACTCATGCAGAGCTTCTTGCTATTCAGGATGCCAATCAAAAAGTCGGCAGCTGGAGATTAGAGGATTGCACCCTATACGTTACATTAGAGCCATGTCCTATGTGCGCCGGAGCAATTGTTCAATCACGAGTAAAGCGTGTAGTCTATGGAGCAAGTGACCCGAAAGCAGGCTGTGCGGGAACCTTAATGAATTTATTGGAGGAACCGCGGTTTAACCATCAGGTCGAGGTGAAATCTGGTGTGCTTGAACCACAATGCAGTACGGTTTTAAAGAATTTTTTTAAAGAGCTGCGTCAAAAGAAGAATGAAAAGGGTGCTGAGGCGGGAGAATAGAGCCGGCACTGGAAAAGATACTTTTTTCATTGCATTTTTAGGACGAGGAAGCTATAATAATAAATACGTGCTAAGCGGGGAGGTAGCGGTGCCCTGTACTCGCAATCCGCTATAGCGAGGCCGAATTCCTGCTCGAGGTGGGATGACTGTATGGTCAGACGTAAGGAATTGGTGTTGACGTCCGGGTCCTGCGCAACAGGAACCCATGAACCCTGTCAGGTCCGGAAGGAAGCAGCAGTAAGTGGTCATTCTTGTGTGCCGCAGGGAAACCTGGGCTGAGCCATGAACTTACGTAGCGCATATGGTCACTCCATCGAAAGCAGGTGCACGTTACATATGAAAGAAAAGAACTGTGAATGCAGTTCTTTTTTTATGCAAAAATATAGCGGGATAAACAGATTATTTGCACTGAATCATAAGAAAGCATATGCTATGAATTACTTAAAATTTACAAGCGAGGTGTAAAAATGGCTCAATTAACACAACCTTTTACATTAAAAAATTTAACCTTGAAAAATAAAGTTGTCATGGCTCCAATGTGTCAGTATTCAGTAGATGCTAAGGACGGGATTCCAAACGATTGGCATTTTGTTCATTATACCTCCCGTGCAGTGGGCGGTGCCGGATTAATCTTAGTTGAAATGACAGATGTCGATCCGGATGGCCGGATTACAGATAACGATCTTGGTCTCTGGTCAGACGAACAAATTCCGGCTTATAAAAAAATAGTTGATGCCGTTCATAAGCAGGGTGCTAAAATCGGTATTCAGATTGCGCATGCCGGAAGAAAGGCTGAGGATGCGAACCCGCCCGTTGCTCCATCGGCAATTCCTGTTACAGAGGATGATAAAATGCCTCGTGCTTTAACGACAGATGAGGTCCGGGAAACGATTCAACAATTTCAGGATGCAGCAAAACGGGCAGTCGAAGCTGGTTTTGATACAATTGAATTGCATGGAGCACACGGTTATTTGATTCATCAGTTTCATTCTCCGTTAATTAATCAGAGAGAGGATGAGTATCAGGAGCTGTCCTTTTTTGGGGTACAAATTATCCGTGCTGTGAAAGATGTGATTCCTGCAGATATGCCGCTTCTGATGCGAATTTCAGCTGTAGAATACATGGATGGCGGCTATGATATAGACCATGCATTAGAAATTGCCAAAAAATATAAAGCGGCTGGTGTGGATATGTTCCATATTTCCAGCGGCGGAGAAGCACCTCCAGGAAAGCAAAAACCAGCCACCAATCCAGGCTATCAGCTTCCATTTGCACGCAGATTTAAAGAAGAGCTGGATATGCCGGTGATTGCTGTCGGCCTTTTAGAAGACCCGGAGCTGGCAGAGTCTGTTATCGGAAATGGCGATGCGGACCTGGTTGCGATTGGCCGCGGTATGCTGAAAGACCCTTATTGGGCCATTCGGGCAAGTGAACAGCTGGGGGATACGATGGATCCGGCAAGACAATATAAGCGTGCTTATCCGAAGAAGCAGTGATGAATGTAGACGGATAGAAGGATGATTCCTCGTACGAATTTCTTTTTACAGGTAAAATTGTACTAGAAACAAGGGATATGATATAATTTCTATAGCAAAGCATACGATATAAAAAAGGGCAGCATGCAACCATATGCTGCCCGGAAAATACACACAGTGATTTCTCTCCATCAGAGAGGGAAGGCTGTTTTAAGTGACAATGAAGCCACCCTGTTTGCCGGCAAGCGAAGGGTGGTTTTTTTACTTTTGGTCTTTATCATGAAATGAAAGAATGGCTATAATAAGCAAGCCAAAGCTGATCATTAAAGATAAGGCGTCAAAAGTAGCCATAGGCATCACCTCCTTTCATATAGGAGATGGTACCTTCCACCGTTTAACTTCTTACTGTGAGTATCTTAGTGTATTATATCATAACAGGAACATTAGTTCTATAATTTTAGACGAACCTTTTTATTCATCATAAAAAAATTAAATTCTAAGCTAATTTTTGCAAACATAAATTACTTCCAGATAATCATTTCTAAGGTTTTCATCCAAGCCTTTAATCGGGTATAATAAGAAGGAGACAAATAAGGGGAATCGAAATCATGAGTTATCAAGCTTTATACCGCGTCTGGCGACCAAGAACATTTGAAGATGTCGTAGGACAGCAGCATATCACGAGAACATTACAAAATGCTATTACCCAGGATAAATTCTCACATGCTTACTTATTCTCTGGCCCAAGAGGGACAGGGAAAACGAGTGCTGCAAAGATTTTTGCGCAAACGATTAATTGTGAGCATGCGCCTGTCAAAGAACCATGTAATGAATGTGCGGCATGTAAAGGGATTCAAGATGGCTCTATTTCGGATGTCATTGAAATTGATGCGGCATCGAATACAAGCGTCGATGATATTCGTGATATTCGGGATAAAGTAAAGTATGCACCGAGTGCTGTGCCTTATAAAGTGTATATTATTGATGAAGTGCATATGATATCTGTCAATGCATTTAATGCGCTCTTGAAAACGCTGGAAGAGCCGCCAAAACATGTTGTATTTATTCTGGCAACAACCGAACCGCATAAAATACCATTAACGATTATATCCCGTTGCCAGCGCTTTGATTTCAAACCGATTTCCAATCAGGCAATTGTGGAAAGAACGCAAAAAATCATGCAGGCAGAAAATATTTCTGTTACAGAGGAAGCCTTAGAGTCTGTGGCATTAGCAGCAGAAGGCGGAATGCGCGATGCACTGAGTATCCTGGACCAGGCTATTTCCTATAGCGAGGAGCAGGTAGAGTTAGAAGATGTGCTTGCTGTAACTGGCGGAGTATCTCAGGAGGTGCTCACCAATATCGTCCGTGCAATGATTCAGCAGGATGTGCAGACGGTGCTTCATGGATTGGACCAGATGATTCAGACAGGAAAAGATCCGGGAAAGTTTGTCCAGGATTTAATCTACTTTATGCGTGATTTACTTTTATATAAAACCTCGTCCGGTTTAGCTGATTTATTAGAACGGGCCGTAGCCAATGAAGCTTTTGAAGCATTATCGGAGCAGGTGGAGAACAGTTGGATTCAGCATGCAATTATTGAACTGAATCAATGCCAGCAGGAAATGAAATGGTCCAACAGTCCGAAAATCTTTATTGAGGTTGCACTGTTGTCCATTACAGACCAATTTGGAAAAACGCAAGGATCCGGACAGCTTCAGCCGGAAGCTGTGGAGCAATCAGCTGTTGTCGGGCAGCTTCAGCAGAAACTGCAGGCGATGGAGCGTGATATTGCAAAATTAAAAGAAGCTCCGCCCCAGCAGCAAGATGCTGGCGATACCGCTCCTGCACAGGAGAGACGCCGTCCCAGCTCGAGAAATTCACGAAACACTTATAAGATTCCATTTGACCGAATTCGTGATACACTAGGAAAGGCAGAGAAAAAAGAACTGAAAGATGTTCATGCACATTGGGCAAACTTCTTAAATCAGTTGAAAACAACGAATGCTCCGGCCCATGCGACGATTCAGGACAGCAAGCCTGCCGCGGCATCAGCCGATACCCTGATTGTTGCGTTTAAATATGAAATTCATTGTTCTTTATTCCTGGATCATCGGGAAATGGTAGAATCGATATTAGGCAATCTGGATAAACACCGCACGATTATTCCCATTCCAGAGAAAGAGTGGAATGACCTGCGCAGTGAGTATATTCAAAAGCAGGAAAAGCCGGATGAACCCAAGAAACCAGAAGGAGACCCGCTCGTAGATGAAGCGCGAAAGCTTTTTGGTGATGACCTTTTAGAAATTCATGATTAACATATACATTTAAAGGAGGTATTTTCCATGAAGGGAAATATGAATAACATGATGAAGCAAATGCAGAAAATGCAGAAGAAAATGATGAAGGCACAGGATGAGTTACATGAAATGTCCTTTGAAGCTTCAGCCGGCGGCGGCATGGTAACTGTCCGGGCAAATGGCAAAAAAGAAATTACAGATGTAGAAATCAAAGAAGAGGTTGTTGACCCGGATGATATTGAAATGCTGCAGGATCTTATTTTAGCAGCAACTAATGACGTGTTAACGCAAATCGATGACAAAACAAATGATACCATGGGACAATTTACAAAAGGAATGAATATGCCAGGAATGTTCTAATTCCTTTCTAATTAAAGATAAGACGTCTGGCTTCACTGCCAAGGCGTCTTATTTTCGCAAAAGATAGAGTTTTTAATTGATTTTTTTGATAAGGGGGTAAGAAAGTATGTATTATCCGGAGCCGATAACCAAGCTGATGGATAGCTTCTCCAAATTACCGGGAATTGGTCCAAAGACAGCAGCACGTCTGGCCTTCTTTGTTTTAAATATGAAGGATGACGATGTGATGAATTTTGCTAATGCATTAGTGAATGCAAAACGGGAGCTTACCCATTGTTCTGTTTGCGGACATATTACAGACCAAGACCCGTGTGCTATTTGTCAGGATACCAGCCGGGATGGATCGATTATTTGTGTTGTCCAAGATCCGAAAGACGTGATTGCGATGGAAAAAATGAAAGAATTTCGCGGCAAATACCATGTTCTTCACGGTGCCATCTCACCGATGGACGGGATTGGTCCAGAGGATATTAATGTGCCGGATTTGATTAATCGCTTGAAAGACGAAGAAGTAGAGGAGCTTATTTTAGCAACCAATCCGAATATTGAAGGGGAAGCCACCGCAATGTATATTTCCCGATTGGTAAAACCCTCTGGCATTCGTACCACACGTATTGCACATGGATTGCCTGTCGGCGGTGATTTGGAATATGCGGATGAGGTTACATTATCAAAAGCACTAGAGGGACGAAGAGATGTCTAAATTGTATCGCTGATCATCTATGGGGAAAATAAAGCTTCCATGAGATGAAATTTCATTTTATAACGAGGTTTGGTGGGAAATATGGCAAAGAAATTAAAGAAAAAAGATATGGACCAGGAGCTTCTAAATGCTTTATATCAAGTAGAGGGCGAGTGGAGGCAGCTTCAGGATTTTGTGCGAAAAAGTATCGACCCGTCACGCAATGGGATGAAAGAAGAGTTATTAGCGAGATCCAAATATTTGATGCTGTTGAAAGAAGCTCGTATTCGCAAGGTTAAAGCGACACGATTTTAAAATTAAAGAATATATTTTTCCAAAAGAATCAAGTATGTTTCAAGCTGCCTGATTCTTTTTTATTTTTCTAAGAAAAGAAGAGGTGAGGCTTATCATGGAAACCAATCCGCCGATTCTAAAATTAAAAATGACTGCAATTGAAAAGCTGTTGAATGTTTTGGGAATACTGAGTTTTTTTGGTATTATTATGTATATCATTTTTACATGGAGCTCTATTCCAAACCAGATTCCAGGACATTATAATTTTGCTGGGGAAGTAACAAGATGGGGAGGAAGAGAAGAACTATTCATCCTTTTAGGTATCGGGTTACTTTTATGGGTTGTGATGACTGTTATGGAAAGATTTCCGCATATGTATAATTCCAGGAATCTTACCGAAGCAAATATAAAAGGACAATATATCAACTCTAGAATGTTAGTAAATTCCTTGCACGATAGGGCAGTATAAGAAAAACTATGGATTCGCTAAAGGGCGAGCGAATGGGAGTTTTTCTAAAAAAATGAAATAGCTGTTCTCTTTTCCTTTATAATTTGGAATAATATTCGTGTTGCGAAGGGATTCCCGTCTTATATGAATACATGGGCTCTTGTATTCCTCCTTCTGGTTCTAGCAGGGACGATGACTTTCTTTCTCATTCGCTCTCAAAGGCTGAAGAAGAAAACGGCTAATGACTAGCTAAGATAGGATATAAATTGACTTCCCCGTTTCTAAAACCTGTTCTAATTGCTTCTGATAAATCATAGAAATAAGTTAAAGCGATGGAAGGAAAGTGGGGAGAGGAATGAATTCAACACTATTTATTGGAACGATTGTCGGATTAATTATTCTTTTATTTATTGTAGGTGCGCCGGTAAAGCCAATGAAACATATTGGGAAAGCAACGATGAAGCTGGGGATAGGTGCATTGCTGCTTTTTTTCTTAAATGTATTTGGAGGGGCGGTAGGTCTGCATATTCCAATTAATCTATTTACGGTATTAGTATCTGGATTTCTTGGTATATTCGGAGTCGGTTCCCTTGCAGCGATCCATTTATTTATTCTTTGAGACGCTGTTTATTTTTTCAAGATTGAATAAAAATCTAAAAAAATAATATCTATGTATAGCATCCGTTAGATTAGGAGATACTAGTTTTAACGGAGGTGGAGAAATGAAGCAGCAAAAAGTTCAAGAGTATGAGTATTGCGGAATTTGTGAGGAACCAAAGGAAAACGGGATTCATTTGTATTCCATGTTTTTATGTTCGGAATGTGAGCATAATATGATTCATACGGAGCCGCGGGAAGAAAAATACCAATACTATCTCTCAAAGTTAAAAAATATCAACCAATCAACATTACATTCTTAATATAATCCCCTTTTACAAGTCTTTGCATGCAAAGGCTTTTTTGTTTTGTTAGCATAGATATGGAAGAAAGGTACGTACTATATAAGTTAAATGAAAGATTCTATCTCCTAGCGACCGGCTACGGAAATACACTACGCTCGTTAAAGTGTTTCACTCAACTTTCGCACATTAAAAAGTAATTTCGCTTCTATAGAAACAGGAGTTAATCGTTCCTTCTATAACACCCTTGACAAAGAATAAAAGGTGAAGTGTAAAGCGCCGCTGCGGCGGACCATTTTGCTTTCCGACGTACAAATGTTTTCGATGGGACGAGTAATCGCAACCCCAGGACGTTGCGGTCTTAGTCTGCCTAGGGGCACGCTCTTCAGCTAACTTTTGCCAAGAAGAACACTTGGCAAAAGTGGATCTTCAGATGGTGCTGATCCCTCAGGAGTCAAAACGGTCCGCCTCCGCTAGTAGGATATTCTATACGTGAAAAAAACTTGCCAAATAGATGTTTAATCAGATAGAACATCTTTTTCATGCTGCATGGTAACATGTTCCGCCAAGATTCCTTTCTGTGCATCGAAGCGATTCCCTGTATTTCATATCCATGCTGTCATGATTGGTTATTCAGGCGAAAGCTGCTATTTCCTTCAGCTTATTAAAATGTTATTTCTTTCATTCGCTGGAGAATCCTATCAGAGCGCAGGCCAACCACGCAGACTCCTATGGGAACAGGGCGAGCTGAAGATCCACTTGAAAAGCGGTTTTCTTTTCAAGTTAGCTGAAGCCGTCCCCATGGAAAGCGGAGTGGTTGGCCGGAGCGGAGCTATGCACCATCACCAATTCCAACAAGGCCGGATATTCCACCAAAATGCAAGCATGATAAGGGGGAACATGTTCACCCTGAAATAGCAAGATATATATGCTTATTCTTAGGTGCGAAAGTTGAGTGTTTCATTATAGAAAATTGCTTTTTTCTGTTAAGGGAAAAAAGCGGAATAATAGTACATTTTTGTATCCATGTTTTTCATCCCTTTCACTTGCTTGGTATAATAAGAAGAACACCATAATGAGCAAATCAATTTCAATGAATTGGTTTGTTTATTTACATATAAAAAGAAATGAGGCAGACAAATGGAGCAGCAGCGTATGCCATTAGCAGAGCATTTACAAGCATTTGCAAAAAGGAATCCAATCTCTTTCCATGTACCGGGTCATAAGCACGGAGATGTTTTTACACCTGCATATCATAACAATTTTCAGCAGATGCTCCGCTGGGATGTGACCGAAATTACCGGAATGGATGATTTGCATGCGCCTGCAGGAATTATTGCAGAAGCGGAAAGCTTAGCAGCAGCTTATTTTCAGACCCAGCATACATTTTTTCTGGTTGGTGGATCGACAGCTGGCAATCTGGCGATGATTCTCGCAGCGTGTAAGCAGGAAGATAAGATTCTTATTCAGCGTAATTGTCATAAGTCGGTGATGAATGGCGTAGAGTTAGCAGGAGCACAGCCTGTTTTTTTAGCTCCGGAATGGGAGGAGCAGGTTAGCCGATTTACGATTCCAAGCTATGAAACAATAGCATGCGCCATAGAGCAGCATCCCGATGCTAAAGCAATTGTTCTTACCTACCCGGATTATTTTGGTCAAACTTATCCGTTGAAAGCAATGATTGATAAGGCACATGAATTTGATATCCCTGTACTAGTAGATGAAGCACACGGTGTTCATTTTGCCTTAGGAGACCCCTTTCCAGCATCAGCGCTAGAATTAGGAGCAGATGCTGTGGTGCATTCTGCACATAAAATGGCTCCCGCAATGACGATGGCTTCGTATTTACATCTGGGGACTTCGCGTATCAATCCGTCTCAAATTGCGCATTATTTACAAATTATCCAATCGAGCAGTCCATCTTATGTACTTATGGCTTCTTTAGATATAGCAAGGCACTTTTTAGCGCATTTTTCGGAAGAAGATCGAATCAAAACGATAAAAAGTGTGGAACAGGTAAAGCAGTTGTTTTCCGCCTTTTCATTTTGGGAATTCATGCCTTGCGACGACCCATTAAAACTAACGTTCCACGTGAAACATTCTTTTTCGACAAAGTCCATTGTGAATTTGCTCGAAAAAGCAGGAATTTTTCCGGAGCTTGCGACGGAAGAACAAATTTTATTTGTCCATGGGCTTGCTCCAATGGAACAGATGGGTCTCCTGGAAAAAAGGTTGAAAACCATAGGGCATCCATTAAAAAAATCAGTAAATCGTGCTACAATAGAGAGGACAAATCTTTTTCCCGAAAAGGTCCAAGAATTAGATTTGTCTTATCAAGAAATGAATAATTATCCAACGTATCTGGTCTCGATGAGGGAAAGCATAGGAGAGATAGCTGCTGAGGCAGTGATTCCCTATCCGCCTGGTATTCCGCTTCTTCTAAAAGGAGAACGAATCCAAGCAATGCATATCGCACACTTGGAAAAATTAGTGGAGCAGGGTGTTCGAATACAGCATAGGGACGAAGGAATACGCATATATAGGAACAAAGGGGAAAGATGATGACAACTGGTTTGTTTATAACATTTGAAGGTGGCGAAGGAGCTGGCAAAACCACTATCCTAAATCAGGTTTATGAAGAGCTTACATCCCGGGGGATAGAGGTTATCAAGACAAGAGAGCCAGGAGGTATCCGTATCTCCGAGAAGATTCGAGAAATTATCCATGACCCTCTCCATCTGGAAATGGAAGAAAGAACAGAAGCGTTATTATATGCAGCAGCAAGAAGACAGCATCTTGTAGAGAAGGTTTTTCCTGCGTTAGAACAAGGGAAAATTGTATTATGCGATCGTTTTGTAGACAGCAGTCTGGTTTATCAAGGCTATGCAAGAGGCATTGGTGTAGATGAAGTATATGCGATCAATCAATTTGTGATTGAGGATTGTATGCCGGATGCAACGCTCTACTTTGATATTTCTCCAAAAAAAGGACTGGAGCGTATTTCAGCAAATGCAGACAGAGAGAAAAATCGCTTGGATTTAGAAACCATCGAATTTCATGAGAAAGTCTATGAAGGCTATCAGCTGATCCGGTCTCGTTTTCCAGAGCGTTTTCAAACTGTGGATGCTGATCGTTCGCTTGAAGCGGTCTATCAAGATGTGTTAGAAAGAATTACAGCTTTATTTAATAAATAAATATGCCAAAAGGGGCTGGTCAATCATGAAATTAATTATAACGGTCATTCAAGATAAAGATTCCAATCGTTTAGTAAACGCATTAGGTGAAAATAAATTTCAGACAACTAAATTAGCTACAACAGGCGGATTTTTAAAGGAAGGTAATACCACGTTAATGATTGGTTGTGAGGATGAATATGTGAATGATGCGCTCGAAATCATCCGTGATAATTGCTCGCATCGGGAACAGATGGTGGCGCCCATTTCTCCAATGGGAGGAAATGCCGATTCGTATATTCCAAAACCAGTGAAGGTAGAAGTTGGCGGTGCTACAGTATTCATCTTGCCTATCGAGTCCTTTTACCAATTCTAAACAGGAATTCTGCTTCAAAAACATGCTATGTAATCAAACGGGAGGGGGAGAACAATGAAAATTTCCAGTGATATCGTAACACCGAGAGATGGCAATTTGAAGCGTCCGGCGCAGACAAATAATGCCTCTTTCCAAAACCTTGTTCAATCCCAATCGGAACAGCTGAAGACCCAGGAATTTACTCAAATGGTGAAGCAGATTACGGAGCAGGGAGATAAACTGAGCCGATATCGTTCCTTTCGTGAGCTGGTCAAGTTTAAACGAATGGTAAAGGGCTTTCTTGAAAAAGCGACCTCGGAAGGGTATCTTTTAGAAAAAAAGCAAAGCTTCAGCATGCAAGGAAGCAGGCAATTGTCTACAGTAAAGATAATTGATGAAAAGATTGCCCAGTTAGCAGAAGATTTAATGGATGAAGAAAAGAAAACCATTGATATTCTCGGATTAATTGGGGAAATCAAGGGGTTATTAGTTAATATTTATACTTGAGCAAAGCTTTTATATCGAGAGGACTTTAGCCTTTCATAAAAATAAATAGAGTCAGCTCCTGTTTAAAGGTGGAAATAATGATGAAGACATGGGAAGAGATAGAACAAATACAGCCTGTAGCAACCCGGACGATAATGAATAGTATCAAGAAGAATCGTATTTCCCATGCTTATTTATTTCAAGGAGATCGAGGGACTGGCAAAAAGGAAATGGCGCTCCTGTTGGCAAAGTATTTATTTTGTATGAATCGCCAAGGAGAGAATCCATGTAATCACTGTATCAATTGCCAGCGGATTGATTCTGGAAACCATCCGGATATGCATTGGATTGAGCCGGATGGCGCCTCTATTAAAATAGAACAGGTGCGTAATCTGCAGAAGGAATTTACGTATTCGGGAATGGAATCCAATCAGAAGGTGTATATCATCAAGGATGCAGATACATTAACTGTAAATGCTGCCAATCGCCTGTTGAAATTTTTAGAAGAGCCAAGTGTGGAAACAACGGCTATGATGCTTACAGAGAATGGTCACTCCATGCTGTCAACTATTCGGTCACGCTGTCAGATTATTGATTTGCAGCCGCTTCCGCCGGGGATTTTGCAGGAAAGATTACAGCAAGAGGGTGTGAATGAGACCGATGCTAAACTTTTAAGTGCATTGACAAACAGTCTGACAGAAGCACTCGAACTTGCCCAAGATGATTGGTTTGCAGACGCGCGAAAAATAGTGATACAATGGGTAGAAATGTATACTGCACAGCCTGAGGATATCTACACATACATTCATCAAAATTGGATACCTCATTTTAAAGATAGAGAAGGTCAAGAACGAGGTCTGGACTTATTAATACTAGGATTTAAAGATATTTTACATCAGCATATATATACAGACGCCAATACGATACTGCTATCCAATGATTCATCTAAGTTAGAAAAAATAGTCATCACGTTTTCTCAAGCTCAATTATTGACTATTTTAAATCAGATTTTAATGGCGAAAAGAAAATTAAAGGCAAATGTTCAGCCAACATTGGTGATTGAACAACTAGCGCTTCAAATACAGAGGTGAAAAAATGTTAGAAGTTATTGGCGTACGTTTTAAGAAAGCCGGTAAAATCTACTATTTCGATCCAGATTCTTACCCGGTCACTCCAGATAGCTATGTCATCGTGGAGACGGTGAGAGGGATAGAATTTGGAAAAGTAGTCATTACGGAAAAGCAAGTCGATGAAGAAGATGTAGTTTTACCGTTAAAGAAAGTAATCCGAATCGCAAACGAGAAGGATAAGCGAACGGTTATAGAGAATCAGGATCAGGCGAAAAAAGCCTTTGACATATGTACAGATAAAATTACGCAGCATAAGCTGGATATGAATCTGGTAGATGTAGAATATACATTTGACCGCAATAAAATCATATTCTATTTTACAGCTGACGGAAGAGTGGACTTCAGAAATCTTGTAAAAGATCTCGCGTCGATGTTCAAGACACGTATTGAATTAAGACAAATTGGAGTCAGAGATGAAGCGAAAATGCTGGGCGGAATCGGTCCATGCGGCCGTATGCTCTGCTGTTCCACTTTCTTAGGAGACTTTGAGCCGGTGTCTATTAAAATGGCAAAGGATCAAAATCTTTCTCTAAACCCGGCAAAAATATCCGGTTTATGCGGAAGACTAATGTGCTGTTTGAAATATGAGAATGATGAATATGAAACAGCAAAAAGAGAGCTGCCGGATATTGGCGAAACGATGCCGACACCGCATGGAAAAGGAAAGGTTGTCGGGTTAAATATATTAGAAAAAATGGTTCAAATTGAGCTTTTAGATAAAGAACGTGTTGTGGAGTATACATTAGATGAATTAATCGAAGAAGGAATTGTAGCACAAGTCACAGAATAGAGGTAGGTGATCAATCTTGGGAAACAGAGAGATATTCGATCAAGTTTCCGATATGGAGAAGCAAATTGGTGAATTATATGAGCAGTTAGGTGATTTAAAAGGTAAACTTAGTGATTTGCTTGAAGAAAATCACCGGTTGGCCCATGAAAATCATCATTTGCGTAATCACCTAGACAGTTTTACAGAAGAATCTGTGGAAAAACAGCAGGAAAAAAGTGATTCTAAACAGCAAAAAGGAATATTTCCGGGGGAAGGCTATGATAATTTAGCACGTCTTTATGAAGAAGGTTTTCATATTTGCAGTTTAGAGTTTGGCAGTCCGAGACGAAACGAAGATTGTATTTTTTGCTTGGACTTCTTTGATAAAACGAAACTTTAATCATGGAGAGTGGCACTCCTCTCCCCATGATTATTAGCTTGAGTTAATCAGGAGATGAAGTGACCGTTTTTCCCCAAGAATATTTAAATATATCTTCTATAACTTAAAGGGGAAATTACGGACACTCATGCTGTGATAGAACGAAACTTGATTTAGTGGAACGAACTATCCACTAAATCTTAGCTTGAGTTAATCAGGAGATGAAGTGACCGTTTTTTTCCATGAATATTTAAATATATCTTCTATAACTTAAAGGGGAAAATTACGGACACTCATGCTGTGATAAAACGAAATAAAGTACGGTAAGTATCGTATTGGACGGCTGTCTTCCTATGAAGGCAGCTATTTTTCTGATAAGCTGTCCAATGAGAACATAAGGATGTGGTGAACCAATGGTGGAGCTATATGATGATGAACGATTAGATTATTTATTAGCAGACGAAACGATGAAAATTATCCAAAGTCCGACAGCCTTTGCTTTTTCATTGGATGCGGTGTTGTTAGCTCATTTTAGTTCGATTCCTAAAAAACGAGGAAAGATTCTTGATTTGTGTACAGGAAATGGGGTCATCCCGTTATTGCTGTCTAAAAAGACAAATGCGGAAATTATTGGGGTAGAGATTCAAAAACGTATTTTTCAGATGGCGGAAAGAAATGTTGCTTTAAATGATTTGCAACCTCGATTACAAATGATTCATGGAGATTTAAAGGAAATGCAGGCGACCCTGGATCAAAGTGCTTTTGATATGGTTACCTGTAATCCTCCCTATTTTAAAACACCCTCTGCAACAGAACATAATCACAATGCGTACCTTACGATTGCCAGGCATGAAGTGTATTGTACATTAGAGGATGTCGTCAAAGCTTGTAAAAGATATGTCCGGCCCGGGGGAAAAGTTGCCATGGTACATCGTCCCGGACGCCTGGTAGATATTATAGAGCAATTTAGAAAGTACCGTATCGAGCCGAAACGTGTGCAATTTGTTTATCCGAAACAAGGAAAGGAAGCAAACATGCTCTTGATAGAAGGAATTCGCGACGGGAAAGCAGATGTGAAAATCCTGCCGCCATTCTATATTTATGAACAGGACGGTTCCTATACGAAGCAGGCAGAGGAAGTTATCTATGGCTGACGGAGAGCATTTGGTTTATATGTTACATTGTCAGGACGGAACGCTGTATACGGGATATACAAATGATTTAGAGCATCGGATTCGTATGCATGAAGAGGGAAAAGGGGCAAAATATACAAGAGGAAGAGGGCCTTTTGAAATCATCTATACATGCGCATTTGAAAATAAGTCAGATGCCTTGCGCGAGGAATATCGAATAAAAAAATTAACCCGCCAGGAAAAGCTGGAAATGATTCAAGCTTATGAGAAAGGAATGTACCATGAATGAATATCCAAAATAGTTATCAGCCGGAGGAACATGCTGCATTATACGTTGTCCCGACACCTATTGGAAATTTGGAGGATATGACTTTTCGGGCGATTCGGGTATTAAAGGAATGCAAGCTGATTGCTGCGGAGGACACGAGGAATACGAAAAAGCTGCTTCATTATTTTGAGATTCACACCCCTCTCATCAGCTATCATGAGCATAATCATCAGGAAAGAGAAAAACAGCTTTTAGATACGATTCGTCAGGGAGAATCGGTTGCTGTTGTGAGCGATGCGGGGATGCCTGCAATTTCTGATCCTGGTTCAGAGCTGGTTCAAGCAGCTATCCGCGAAGGGCTGGATGTCATCGTGTTACCAGGGGCCAATGCGGCACTCGTAGCACTGGTCGGGTCTGGTCTAACTGCACAGCCTTTTACATTTTATGGTTTTCTTCCCAGAAAGAAAAAAGATAAAAAAGAAACACTGGAAAAATTAAAAAATTTTAATACGACTTTAATTTTTTATGAATCTCCCTATCGCATCAAAGATACCCTGCAGGAAATGGAAAGTATCCTAAGTAACAGGAAAGCGGCCATAGGAAGAGAAATCTCTAAGAAATTTGAAGAATTTGTTAGAGGTACCATACAAGAACTTTTTTCATGGAGTAAGAAAAATGACATGCGAGGCGAGTTTGTTATTGTGGTAGAAGGACTGACAGAAGCAGAATCAGCTTCATTTGAGCAGGAATCAAGCTGGTGGGAAGCGTTATCTGTGAAAGAACATGTAGAAGCGTTGATGAATAAAGAGCATCTATCCAGTAAAGAGGCCATTAAGCAGGCAGCCATAGAACGGAAAGTGCCGAAAAGGGAAGTTTATCAGAGCTACCATATTGATTAGCTTTGTTCCAGTTCGCTAGGTAATAAAGGCAAAAAAAGGACGACCTACGTACATAGAGGAGGTCGTCCTTTTTTTGCCTTTTAAATTTATTTAAAACGGTTTTGAATTTCTTCCAGTAAAATTTTTGCACCCTCTGGGCTAAGGATGAGGTTGCCGTCAGCCAGGGTCTGATTATCATCTGTCAGCTCTCCAGTGATTTGACAGGTCATATTTGGACGGTATTTTTTCAAGACAATACGATCATTGTCTACGTAAATTTCCATTGTATCTTTCTCTTTAATATCAAGGGTACGGCGTAATTCAATAGGAATAACTACGCGACCAAGCTCGTCAACCTTACGTACGATACCAGTAGATTTCATTCTTCATTCCTCCAATGTGAGATTTAATAAAATTTTCTGAATAAATAAGTATTACAATTTCAAATAATGAGATAAATTGCAAAAAATGTCGTTACTAGTCGGTACTGATAACATTAGAATAGCAACAATATTTGGTATTGTCAATACAATTTTACTGTAAAAGGAAAAGTTTTATTCCTTTTTCATAAATATTCAGGTTTTTATCCGTTTTTATTTATTTCAGAGGAAGAAAGTATCTCTTTTTTTGTAAAATTAATTTCTAAGAAGTTGGATAAAGAATGAGTGAATAGGTACACAATTTGGCAAATTACGTTATAATAGCTACAATAGATGTTGATATTTTATATGCGTCATGTGATACCATAAAAAATAGGGCGAAAGCTGAAATTCTAAAAGTTGATTTTGAATCTTTTTCGGATGAGATGGCAATGCTTGTTTCATAGCATGTATCTTTTTATAGGTAAATGGGAAATCTCTCTGACACTTGTACATCTCAGGACAAGATTTTTTAAATAGGAACAAATCTAGGAGGAATAAAACGGATGGGAAGCAAAAATACTTTTTACATTACAACGCCAATATATTATCCGAGCGGAAAATTACATATTGGCAGTGCATACACAACGATAGCTTGTGATACGATGGCGCGATATAAGCGCTTATTAGGGTTTGATGTGTTTTATTTAACAGGCAGTGATGAGCATGGACAAAAAATTGAGCAGAAGGCTGCTGAACAAAATATCTCTCCGCAAGAATATGTAGATGGCATGGCTGCTGGAATGCAGGATTTATGGAAGAAGCTTGAAATCAGCAATGATAAATTTATTCGCACAACCGATGAACAGCATCAGAAGGTTGTAGCTGATATTTTTGAGCGTTTCTTAAAACAAGGAGATATCTACCTGGATGAATATGAGGGCTGGTATTCTGTGCCGGATGAAACGTTTTATACGGAAACGCAGCTGGAAGATGTTGAAAGGGACGAGGATGGTAATGTTATCAGCGGAAAGTCACCGGACAGCGGCCACCCTGTTGAGCTGATTAAAGAGGAGTCCTATTTCTTCCGGATGAGTAAATATGCAGATCGCTTATTGAAATATTACGAGGAGCATCCAGATTTTATTCAGCCGGAGTCGCGTAAAAATGAAATGATTAATAACTTCATTAAACCAGGTTTAGAGGATTTAGCTGTATCCCGTACTACCTTCAGCTGGGGAGTCAAGGTCCCGAGTAATCCAAAGCATGTGATTTATGTATGGATCGATGCATTGGCAAACTATATCACAGCATTAGGCTATGGTACAAATGATGATGAAAACTTCCAAAAATATTGGCCAGCAGACGTACATATGGTAGGGAAAGAAATTGTTCGTTTCCATACCATTTATTGGCCGATTATGCTGATGGCTTTAGACTTGCCGCTTCCGAAGAAAGTATTCGGCCACGGCTGGTTGTTGATGAAAGACGGAAAAATGTCGAAATCAAAAGGAAATGTGGTTTATCCGGAAATGCTTGTAGAGCGTTATGGTCTCGATGCTTTACGATACTACTTAATGAGAGAAGTTGCTTTTGGCAGTGACGGTGTCTTTGCACCGGAAGATTTTGTTTCCAGAGTAAATTATGATTTAGCAAATGATTTAGGGAACTTATTGAACCGTACTGTAGCGATGATTAATAAATATTTTGACGGAAAAGTCCCTACAATAAACGGTGTGATTAATAAAGAAGATGCTGATCTGCAGGAGCTGGCAGCATCTGTTATTCAGGATTATCAAGAATCGATGGAGCAAATGGAATTCAGTAATGCATTGAAAAAAGTATGGACGTTAATTTCCCGTGCGAATAAATATATTGATGAAACACAGCCATGGATTCTTGCGAAGGATGAGGAAAAACGTACTGAACTGGCAAGTGTTATGGCACATCTGGCAGAAACATTACGCGTTGTTGCAACGCTGCTTCAGCCGTGTCTGACGCATGCACCGAAAAAAATCATCGAGCAGCTTGGTTTAGACGAAGCCAGCGGGTTAGCCTGGGAGAATGTTCTGTTTGGAAACTTCCCGGAAGGCACTACCGTTGTGAAAAAAGGGCAGCCTATCTTCCCTCGTTTAGATGTGGAAGAAGAGGTAGAATATATCCGTTCCCAAATGGGCGGAACAGCCCCAGCTGATGAAGAAGCAGCCTGGGATCCGAATGAAACGGAGCTTGTTTCTACCAAAGAAAAACAAATCAAATATGATGTATTTGATAAAGTAGAACTGAAAGTCGCGGAAGTGAAAGACTGCAGTAAGGTTGAAGGTGCAGATAAACTATTGAAATTCCGCCTGGATGCCGGTGATGAAGCAGACAGACAAATTTTATCGGGGATTGCAGAATACTATCCAGAACCGGAAAAATTAATTGGGAAAAAGGTTGTTATTGTAGCGAACCTTAAACCGCGTAAAATGCGGGGAGAAATCAGTCAGGGAATGATCCTTTCTGCTGAGAAGGACGGGAAATTAGAAATCGTTCCAGCACCGGAAAGCGCACCAAACGGAGCGCCGATTTCTTAACTAATAATAGATGGAAGGGAGCTGTCATCGTGTTCATGTCAGCTCCTTCCTTTTCGATATAAGAACAAAAAAGGATGATTAGAATGTTATTTGACACACATGTTCATTTAAACGCAAGGCAGTTTGCTGAAGATAGAGAAGAGACCATTCAGCGTGCAAAGGATGCAGGTGTGGAGTATATGGTCGTGGTTGGTTTTGATCATGAAACCATCCCGCTCGCTATTGAAATTGCGGAAGCACATGAGAATATTTATGCAGCAGTAGGCTGGCATCCTGTTGATGCAATCGATATGACAGAGAAAGAATTGGAATGGATCGAAGAATTAACAGCACATCCTAAAGTGGTCGCAATTGGCGAGATGGGCTTGGATTATCATTGGGATAAATCACCGAAAGATGTACAGAAGAAGGTCTTTCGTCAGCAAATCGCACTTGCTAAAAAAGTAAAAATGCCGATTATTATTCATAACCGGGAAGCGACGGAGGATATTATTGCTATCCTGCAGGAAGAGAACGCTGCAGAGGTTGGCGGCATCATGCATTGTTACAATGATTCTGTCCAATATGTCCAGACATGTCTGGATATGAATTTTTATATTTCCTTAGGCGGTCCGGTAACCTTCAAGAATGCTCCGTTGCCGAAGGAAGTAGCAAAGCAGGTCCCTTTAGACCGTCTGCTGATTGAAACAGATGCCCCATTTCTAGCACCGCATCCATACCGTGGAAAAAGAAATGAGCCGGCATATGTAGTACGTGTAGCGGAAGATATTGCGGCATTACGTGACATGAATACAGCGGAAATTGGAAATATTACAACTGAAAATGCGAAACGATTTTTTAAAATTGATTAAATCTGTCGTATTATGGAATAAAGTGGAGGAAATCGATTGAAGATAAAAGAAATGATTGTAGTAGAAGGACGGGACGACACAACACGAATCAGACTTGCTGTGGATGCAGATACGATTGAAACAAATGGTTCTGCAGTGAACAAAGCAACGCTCGATAAAATTCGTCATGCAAAAGAAAAGCGCGGAGTGATTGTGTTTACAGATCCGGATTATCCGGGCGAGCGGATCAGGCACTTAATTAATCAGGCAATCCCCGGCTGCAAGCACGCTTTTTTACGAAGAGATCAGGCAAAGGCAAAGCATTCCATGAATAAAAGCTTAGGTATTGAACATGCCTCTGTGGAGGATATTCAAAAAGCACTTGCGGATGTTTATGAACTAGCGGATTTTTCGGATAGCGATATTAACAAAGCAGACCTGATTGATTATGGATTAATTGGAGGTAAGAAGGCGGCCGGACGGAGAAAACGTCTGGGAGAGCTTTTGCATATTGGACATACCAATGGAAAGCAGCTGTTAAAACGCCTTACCCAATTCCAAATTCCCAAGAAACAATTGGAGGAAGCGATGGAAGTTATAGAGCAGGAGGAGCAGGATGTCTAAAAAATTTATTGCAACACCGACGAGAACAAAAGAACTGCTGAACAAATATGGTTTTGCATTTAAAAAGAGCTTAGGACAAAATTTCCTGATTGATGTGAATGTATTGGAAAATATTATCCATCAAGCGGGGATAACAAAGGAAACAGGAGCTATTGAAATTGGACCTGGAATGGGTGCTTTAACGGAGCAATTAGCTATTCATGCAGACAAGGTTGTTGCATTTGAGATTGACCAGCGCCTGCTCCCGATTTTAGAAGAGACGTTAGCCGATTACGATAATGTAGAAATTATTCATCATGATATTTTAAAGGCGAATGTAGAAGAAGTGATTCAGACACATTTCGAGGAAGGTCAGGATATTCATGTCGTTGCTAATCTTCCTTACTATATTACGACACCAATTTTGATGAAGCTTGTACGTGATCAGCTTCCGGTTACCAGCCTGACTGTGATGATCCAAAAAGAAGTAGCGGATAGAATGGCTGCTGTCCCAAATACCAAAAGCTATGGCTCGCTTAGCATTGCCGTACAATACTATACGGAAGCCAGTGTCGTTTTAAATGTGCCGAAGCAGGTGTTTATGCCGCAGCCTAATGTCGATTCCAGTGTGTTAAAGCTTGTGATGCGCAAAGAACCGCCTGTTCAAGTAGATAATGTAGATTTCTTTTTTGAATTGATTCAAGCAAGCTTTGCTCAAAGAAGAAAAACCCTCCGTAATAACTTAAACCGATTTTTGCAGGATAAATTTGCAAAAAAGCAAATAGAAACCTTCCTAGAAAACACAGCAATAGATGGAGGAAGACGCGGTGAAACCTTAACCATGGAGGAATTTGCATCCTTGGCAAATGTAATCCATAAAGAGCTTCCAAAAAACTGATCAGAAGATATAATCTTTTGATCAGTTTTTTTAAAGAATAAGAAAGCATAAAAAATGCTGAATATAGCCGCTCCAACGGGTTTCATGGGGTGAGTAATCTTAGGCCCCAGAAATACACTCCGCTTTCCGTGGGCCCCGAGCTCATCTCCTTTAAAGAAGACTTAGCGATTGGCAAGCCGACAGGCGCAGACAGAGCTAAAGTCGCACTTATACCCCGAGGGTGAAAAGAAGACTTGCTGATTGGCAAGCCGTCAGGCGCAGACAGAAGCATAGTCGCACTTATGCCCCGCGGGTAGAAAAAAAGAAGAACACTTTTTTTCCTGCGGGGTCTTCCCCCTGGGGCTGGGACTGCGATTACTCGTCCCACCGAAAACCATTGCGATTACTCGTCCCATCAAAACCGTCGCTAGAATTTGCGTTATTTCCTTGTGAAAAAGCAAATAAAACATAATTCCACTTAGATGGGAGCGGATGTTGTCGACTCCTGCGGGAAAAGCAACAGGTAGACCTGAGCAGGAAGCGGTTTTCTTACCGTGCGGCTGAACGTTGCCCGCGGAAAGCGACTTCCCGTAGCGGACATCTCTTTGGCAAGAACACTGAAGTTTTAAAGCTCAAGCGGTGTTCTTGTTTTTTCTTATGATTGGAACAGAGCTGTGCTTTTATTCATACAATGACAAAGAGTAAAAGGTGAGAGGTGCAGCGATGGATATACAGAAGGGTGCATTAGTAACAAGGAAATCATATAATCATGATTTATTATTTCGTGTGGCAGAGGTCAAAAAAGGAGCTGCTGTCCTTCATGGGGAAGAACTGCGATTAAAAGCAGATGCAGCTCTATCCGATTTAACGTTAGTGGATCAAAGAGAGCATAAAAAAAGAAAAGCAGTGGACAGAGAAAAACAAGAATCCTCCTATCGATTATTTCGTCAGGACTATCAAATGATGAAAGAAAAAAGAAATTATGAAGCAACAGAAGGTTATACGGATGCTGCAAATTATTTTCAATTGCCGGCAAAAGTCCTTCATATTGATGGAGATCCGTCCTATTTAAGAAAGTGTATCCAATTATATCAGCGTATTGGGCTGCAAGTGCATGGTGTTCACTTAACGGAAACAGAAATGCCTTTTCAAATAAAAGATCTGCTTGAGAAAATCCAGCCGGATATTATGGTTATTACGGGCCACGATGCTTATTCACATAATAAGGGGATGAAGCATGATTTAAGTGCCTACCGCCATTCTAAATATTTTGTAGAGGCTGTGCGGGAAGCGAGGAACGTTTATCCGAATCTGGATCAGCTCGTCATTTTTGCAGGAGCATGCCAATCGCATTTTGAGTCATTGATTCGTGCGGGATCCAATTTTGCCAGCTCACCGTCCAGAGTCAATATTCATGCCCTGGATCCAGTCTATATTGTCGCAAAGGTAGCGTACACGTCATTTATGGAAAGTGTATCGGTGTGGGAAGCGCTCCGTAATACGTTAACGGGAGAAAAAGGATTAGGAGGAATACAGACAAGGGGATTATTACGAACAGGCATGCCTTACTTAGCGAATGAGGACGAAGATGAATTATAATCTCAAAAACTGCTTAGAAAAGGCAGTAATGGGAATAAGAGGTGTGCTTTTGTTCCTCCTTCTTTCCAAGGAATTGGAACCTGTAATTAGACCATTCTGATTAGTTATTTTTTTGTAATTTTTATAAAATCAGCCTCTTATGCATTTTTTTGTGACAATTTATGTATAAAAATAGCATCATGACAAATAATATCAGAAATAGACAAAATAAATAGTTGACAATCTAAAACATATGCTGATATAATTGTTTGTTTTGCTTGACATTTCATCGGCGTATATGCTAAAATAAATGTATGTGAGGTGGAGTGTAGTGGGCAAAACGTTGATCGAAATCAAGCAAGGTCTAGATGGTCAGGTAGGTAAACGGTTAAGGCTCAGAGCGAATGGCGGAAGACGGAAAACCGTTGAAAGATGCGGTGTTCTAGCGGAGACATATCCCTCTGTTTTCATTGTTGAGCTTGACCAGGACGAGAATGCATTCGAACGGGTTTCATACAGCTATACAGACATATTGACAGAAACGGTGGAGCTGAATTTTGTGGAAGGAAGTTCAGCGGTATTTTTTAAACAGTAGACAAGCATATTGTCTGCTGTTTTTTATATTGGGTAAAAAGAACAGAAAATGGTTCTCTTGGTTAATTCTTTTGCGATTGAATGGAGGAAAAGTACATAAGCTATAATTGCCTGTCGATAAAATAAAACTTCATTCGTAAAGGGGAGCTTTTATATGGGTAGACGAGGGATTATGTCCGCACAAATGAAAGAAGAAATAGCGAAAGAATTAGGATTTTACGATACGGTACAGCAGGAAGGCTGGGGAGGAATAAAAGCTCGTGATGCCGGTAATATGGTGAAACGGGCGATAGAAATGGCAGAAGAAAGTATGAAAAAGAGCGAGTCCTGACCGGGCTTGCTTTTTTGTTTTAACGCAGTTCTGTTCCCGGCTTCAGGAGACTGGAAAGCTTGACCGGGAACTTTTTTCGGCTGCCCTTGAAACCCTTTCTTAAACTAAATTAGCCTACGTGTTTTGATTATGATACAATAAAACATATTTTTATGGACGTAGCTATGGTTTCAAATAGGTGAACGAATTTCCAACGCTTTGAGGATGTGATTGAAGATGCTTGTCATGGAGAAGGCGCCTGCTAAGATAAATTTATCATTAGATGTACTAAATAAGCGGGAGGATGGCTATCATGATGTTGAAATGGTCATGACAACGATAGACTTAGCAGATCGTTTAGAATTACGGGAATTACCTGCAGATAAAATTCAATTATCTTTGGAAAGCCGTTATGTTCCCAGCGATGAACGGAATTTAGCATATCAAGCAGCAATTTTATTTAAGAAAACGTACAATATCAAAAAAGGTGTTCACATCCAAATTGATAAATCGATTCCTGTTTCCGCTGGATTGGCTGGTGGAAGTGCTGATGCTGCAGCGGTTTTACGGGGATTAAACCGATTATGGGGACTGAATATCCCGTTAGCTGAATTAGCTGATTTAGGATCGCAATTAGGAGCGGATATTGCTTTTTGCGTTCACAGTAAAACAGCGATAGCAAAAGGTTACGGCGAGTGCATTGAACTCTTGCCTGCCCCGCCTACCTGCTGGGTTGTTCTTGCCAGACCGGATATTGGTGTATCCTCCTATACCGTATTTGATCAAATTAAAATTCCGGAGTTACAGCACCCAAATACAAAAGAGGTACTGGCAGCCTTGGAGGAAAGAGACTTTTCAAGGCTGTGCAATCATCTGGGAAACGCATTGGAGCCTATTACTTTTTCCATGCATCCGGAAGTTGCACGGCTGAAGGAAGCGATGCAGCTGGCAGGAGCAGAAGGTGTGATGATGAGCGGGAGCGGGCCGACCGTGTTTGGCTTAATGAAGCATCACCGGAAGGCACTGCGGATTTATAACAGTATGCGGGGCTTTTGCAAGGACGTACAATTAATCCGAATGTTAGGATAGGCATTGCTAAAATGCATATGAAAATGCTATATTATATAAAGAACATTCGGATTTGAGGTGTGAGTTTGAAAAGAAGTAATCGATTGGTTGTGTTAACAGAGTACTTTTTAGAAAACCCGAGGAAACATATTCAATTGCCTTACTTTGTCGAGCTTTGTGATACAACGAAGTCATCGATAAGTGAGGATTTAGATATTATACATGAAGTATTTCAAATAAAAGGATTGGGGTATCTGGAGAGAACAACCGGGGCTGGCGGCGGTGTGAAATATATTGCTACCAGCTCGGCAGAATCAAGCAGCGAGTTTATCTCCACGCTTCAGAAGAAGTTAGAAGATCCTGCCCGCATTCTCCCGGGAGGGTATCTGTACATGAGCGATATCCTTGGCGATCCTTCCATGGTCCGGGAAATTGGCCGTGCCTTCGCTTCCTGCTTTGCCCATTTAGAGATTGATGCGATTGTCACTGTTGCAACAAAGGGGATTCCTTTGGCGTATGCTACAGCATCCTTTTTAAATGTGCCGGTTGTTATTGCGCGCAGAGACCCGAAAGTAACAGAAGGGTCCTCTGTAAGTATCAACTATGTTTCTGGATCGTCCCGAAAAATTCAAACGATGGTGCTGCCAAAACGCAGTCTGCCTGATGGCTCAAACGTATGTATCATCGATGATTTTATGAAAGCAGGAGGAACGATTACAGGAATAAAGAGCCTCTTGGAGGAATTCTCTGCAACGGTACAGGCTGTTGGAGTACTGGCAGAAGCAGATGATGAGGAAGATGAAAGAGTGATTACCGATTATACGTCCCTCTTAAAAATATCTCCTGTCGACATACAGAATCATCATGTGTCTGTACTGCCGGGGAATTATCAAATGGAATAAACGGCATACAATTCAGATCTTAATCTAATTTAGAGATTAAGGTCTTTTTTTTATACCTGTGTTCATTGCATTTAGACAATCATCGTGCCTGGAAGAAAAAGGTGGATAATAATGACTAAAAAAGTCGAAAACAAATGATTTCTTAGGTACACGGGAGAATAAATTTAAAATATTTTATTTTATTGGTATTTATAAGAAGGATTTTTGTAATTTATGTTGAAGTAGTATAAGTATAAAGGGTGATTTTTGAAATAGGAAAAAGGTGGTGAAACATCATGGAAGTAACTGACGTAAGATTGCGCCGCGTAAAAACAGATGGAAGAATGCAGGCCATTGCCTCAATCACATTAGACAACGAGTTTGTTGTCCATGATATCCGTGTCATCGACGGGAATAGTGGATTATTTGTTGCAATGCCGTCAAAGCGGACGCCAGACGGAGAGTTTAGGGATATTGCTCATCCGATTAATTCTGGAACACGCTCAAAAATTCAAGAAGCTGTTTTAGGGGAGTATCAACGTGAACGTGAGAATGAAGAGGGGCTAGGCTATAAAGAAGAAGCCGGTGTTTCCTGAACATACGTTGGAGGGCGATTGGGCGAGAAGGTAGAAATCTGAATGAAGATTTGCCTTCTTTTTTTTGTCCTTTTTAAAAGAAAAGCTGGTATTTTATGGGACGATTTTTTAAAAGTGGGAACCTGACAACATTGGTAATCGTTGTCTCAACCAGTTACCCTGCGATAAACGCAGCAATGAAAGTTTTTTTCGTATTTTAGTTAAGCGAGGTCACGAAAAAAATAAAAATATGATAACATAAGATATAGAAATAAAACCTTTTATTTTATTGAAATAAAGGTTTTTTTACGATATATTTTTAAATGGATATTTAGAGATGATGGAGGTTTCCTAATGACGAATCGATTTGCTGTTATTTTAGCAGCTGGGCAAGGAACAAGGATGAAATCAAAGTTATATAAAGTGCTTCATCCTGTAGTTGGCAAACCAATGGTACAGCATGTTGCGGATCAATTACAACAAACTGGGTTAGATAAATTAGTTACCATTGTCGGATTTGGAGCAGAGCAAGTAAGAGAGCAGCTTGGAGCGTCCAGTGACTTTGTCGTGCAGGAAGAACAACTCGGCACAGGACATGCTGTGATGCAGGCGGAACAACTGTTACAGAATAAAGAAGGTGTAACCATTGTAGCTTGCGGGGATACCCCTTTGATTCGTGCAGAAACATTCCAAAAATTGTTTGAACATCATGAGCAGACGGGTTCTAAAGCAAGTATATTGACGGCACTTGCAGATAACCCTGCCGGATATGGCCGGGTGGTTCGAAATGATGCAGGGGAAGTTGAGAAAATTGTCGAACATAAAGATGCTTCTGAAGAGGAATTAACGATAAATGAGATTAATACAGGAACCTATTGTTTTGACAATAAAGCGTTATTTGAAGCTTTAAAATCGGTTTCTAATGACAATGCACAAGGGGAGTATTATTTACCTGATGTCATTAAAATTTTAGGCGACCAGGGAGAGCGTATCAGCGCTTATGTGGCAGCTGAATTTAATGAAACGATAGGGATTAATGATCGTGTTGCATTAAGTGAAGCGGAAAAAATTATGAAACGGCGTATTAACGAGACGCATATGCGTAATGGCGTGACCATCGTGGATCCTGATAATACATATATCGGTCCGGATGTGAAAATTGCTGCAGATGTGTATCTTCATCCAGGAACGGTTTTAAAAGGGGACACCTCCATTGCGGCTGGTTCAGAGATTGGTCCGCATACAGAAATAAAAGATTGTGAAGTTGGGGAAGCTACAACGATCCGATTCAGTGTTGCTGCTGACAGCCGCATTGGGAATCGAGTGAATATTGGTCCCTACGCACATATCCGTCCAGCCTCAAATGTTGGAAACGACACAAAAATTGGCAATTTTGTAGAGCTGAAGAAAACGACTCTGGGCAACAGCAGCAAGGTTTCTCATCTTAGTTATGTAGGGGATGCTAATGTGGGAGAGCGTGTAAATGTCGGTTGTGGTACAATAACAGTAAATTATGATGGAAAAAATAAATTCCTGACAACAATAGAAGATGATTCGTTTATTGGATGCAACTCCAATTTAATTGCGCCGGTTACAATTGGTAAAGGTGCATATGTGGCAGCCGGATCGACAATTACAAATGATGTGCCGGATGAGGCATTATCCATTGCAAGATCGAAGCAATCAAATAAAGAAGGATATGCAAAGAAGTTTAAAAAATAGACTACAAACAAAGTCATGGAGGTTAGAGGAATGTCATCCAACTATAAGGACGCTTCGTTGAAAGTATTTTCGTTAAATTCGAATCCAGCATTAGCAGAAAGTATTGCAGCTCAAATCGGAACGAAATTAGGAAAATGTACCGTAACACAATTTAGTGACGGTGAAATTCAAATTAATATAGATGAGAGTGTGCGTGGTTCTGACGTATATGTTATCCAGTCTACTTCAGCACCGGTAAACCAGAATATTATGGAGCTGCTGATTATGATCGACGCATTGAAGCGCGCTTCTGCCAAATCAATCAATATTGTGATGCCTTACTATGGTTATGCTCGGCAGGACCGTAAAGCCAGAGCCCGCGAACCGATTACGGCAAAATTAATGGCAGATATAATTGAAAAAGCAGGAGCAAATCGAATGATTACACTTGATCTGCATGCACCGCAAATTCAAGGCTTCTTTGATATTCCAATTGACCACTTACAAGGTGTCCCTATTTTAGCTACTTATTTCGAACAGAAGAATTTAGAAGATGTGATTGTTGTTTCTCCTGACCATGGCGGTGTAGTACGTGCCAGAAAAATGGCAGACCGCTTAAAAGCCCCAATTGGTATTATTGATAAACGGCGTCCGAAGCCTAATGTTGCTGAAGTGATGAATATTATTGGTAATATTGAAGGGAAGACAGCTATTTTAATTGATGATTTAATTGATACAGCTGGTACAATTACCTTAGCCGCGAACGCATTAATTGAAAGTGGCGCAAAAGAAGTATATGCTTGTTGTACCCACCCGGTACTTTCTGGACCAGCTATCGAGCGCATTGACAATTCAAAAATCAAAGAGCTCGTTGTCACAGATACGATTCCTTTGCCGGAAGAAAAATGTATTGATAAAATTACCGAATTATCGGTTGCTTCTCTGCTGGGTGAAGCGATTATCCGTGTTCATGAAATGCAATCTGTAAGTATTCTTTTTGATTAAAGGTTTAACTTGTTCCATTTTAGGGTATGTATTATATTGACCGTTTATTTTATTGAGAAAAAGAAATAATGCAACATATGCAGAAACAATGTTTCATATTATTTTTTTAATCAACTTGGAGGGTGATACGAATGGCAGTAAAATTAAACGCAAAAAAAAGAGAAGATCTTGCAAAATCAGTAACAAGCGAAATTAGAAAAAGCGGTAGAATTCCAGCGGTCGTCTACGGAAAGGACAAAGACGCTAAGACAGTTTCTGTAGATAGCGTTGATTTAGTAAAAACCGTTCGGGATGAAGGACGAAATGCAATCATTTCACTTCAAGTCGAAGGCGGCGACACGGTAGATGTGATGCTGCATGATTATCAAATAGATCCGATAAAAGATGATTTGCTTCACGCCGATTTCTATATCGTAAATATGTCTGAAGAAATGGACGTTGATGTTTCTGTTCGCCTTGATGGTGAATCAAAAGGTGAAAAAGAAGGCGGCGTACTACAGCAGCCGTTTTATGAAATTCAAGTCCGTGCAAAACCAAAAGATATTCCTGAGGAAATCGTGGTAGATGTCTCTGACCTGGATGTGAACGAAAGCTTATCTATTTCTGATTTGAAAGTAACTGGAAACTATGAGTTTTTAGATGATCCAGATACGACAATCGCTTCCGTTGTTCCTCCAACTACAGAAGAAGATTTAGAAACAGACACAGAAGCAGATGAAAATGCAGAACCGGAAGTCATTAAAGAAAAATCTGACTCAGAGGAAAAGTAATTTTTAAGTTAACAATATAGAAGTAATACCTCCCTTCTTTACGCATACCATGCTGGTATGCGTAAAGAAGGGTTATTGCGTTTAACAGAAATTGTGGACAGGGAAAAGTGAGGGTATGGTGATGAAGTTAATTGTTGGGCTGGGAAACCCTGGAAGGAAATATAAGAAGACACGTCATAATATTGGCTTCCGCACGATTGATGCGCTGTTAGATCGTCATGGATGGAAGCTGAATAACTCGAAATTTCACGGGGATTATGCTATCGAGCATTTCAATGGAGAAAAGATTGTATTATTACAGCCGCAAACCTATATGAATTTGTCAGGCGAGTCTATTCGGCCGCTGATGGATTATTATGACATAGAGACAGAAGACGTGATCGTTATTTATGATGATCTGGATTTGCCGACAGGGAAAATCAGGTTACGGCAAAAGGGCGGCCATGGCGGTCATAATGGAGTTCGTTCCACAATTGAACATTTAGGAACGAAAGAATTTAAACGAATACGTTTAGGGGTAGGAAGACCGGTAAATGCGACCCCTGTCGTAGATTATGTATTAGGGAAGTTTCCCAAAGATGAAAAAGAAGCGGTTGAACAAAGTGTTCAAGATGCAGCTGATGCTATTGAAGCGTGGATAGAAGGCAAACCTTTTGTAGAAGTGATGAATGATTTTAATCAATAAAGCATACCTTTGGTTTGAAGGGGAAGTTCCATTCATCCACCTTTTTGAGTGGAAAATGGAAGCAGGGTATATTCTTATTCCTCTCGGTTAAAACTAAATGAAAAGTGCAGATATCCTCTCTGAGCAAGGAATAGGCTGCGCTCTAAATTTTTGTATTTTAATCGAGGTGAATGAGATGGTTATCTACTATGGTTGTCGACATTGCGGAAAAGAGCTGGGTGTGCTGCAGCATACAGAAATGGATATAACCTTACGATTCCTTGAACTTCTGAAGGAACAGGATTTAGCAGAAATGATAGTCTCTGAAAAAGATGGCTATTTCCGTTTAGAAGTCATTTGTGAATACTGTCAGCAGGCTCTTGATATGCATCCTGATTATCATGAATTGGACCATTTTTTACAATAGCCTGAATGGGTTCCGGTCTGATGATTATTTTCCGGATAGACCTATGACCGTATATACCATTTTCTTAAAAATAAAATATATTTTATCGACTATTTTCACGCACAAAGCGCGTTTTTTAAAATACTTTAACAATTTAGAGGGGAAATACGAATGAAAGCAATTCATAATTATTTAAAATCACAGGAAGATATTCAGTCGATTATGGATGGATTGCTGGCAGGCATGAAGGAGCAGATGGTTGCCGGCTTAAGCGGCTCTGCCAGAAGCCTGCTCTTATCCACCATACATCAATCCATGAATCGTCCTTTATTAATTGTTACTCACCAGCTTGCCCAGGCACAGCAGCTGTATGATGATTTAGCAGAGCTGACAAATGAGGAGGGGGTATATCTTTATCCTGTCAACGAGTTAATAGCCTCCGAAATGGCTGTAGCAAGCCCTGAATTGCGCGCTCAGCGGATTGAAGCATTAACTGCTTGGACACAGAAAGATAAAGGGATACTAATCGCTCCTGTTGCAGCATTAAAAAGGATGCTGCCGCCAAAAGTATATTGGAATAAATATCAGCTTCTATTTCAAACAGGAAAAGACATTGAGGTAGAGGCCTATCTGCGTTCCTTGGTGGAAATGGGCTATGAAGGAGCCTCAATGGTTACCGCCCCTGGTGAGTTCAGCCAGCGGGGAGGAATTATTGATATTTATCCGATTACGGAGGAGCATCCAATCCGGATTGAACTATTTGATGAAGAGGTAGATTCTATCCGCTATTTTGATGCGGAGTCACAGCGTTCTTTAGACAAAGTAGAAGAGGTAACAATCCATCCTGCTACAGAATTATTGATAGATAAACAAGAAATGGTGAAAGTAGCAGAACGGCTAGAGGATGCCCTTTCAGATACATTGAAAAAAGTCAAAAAACCTTCTGATCAAGAAGAGCTTATGGAGGTTATTGAACAAGATATTGAACAATTTAAACAATTAAACCGTTTCCAGGGGATGTATAAATACATTGGCTATTTATATGATGAACCAGCTAGTTTGTTAGACTATTTGCCGAGGAATGGGGTTGTCTTTTTTGATGAAATGAGCCGTATTCAGGAAACAGCGACCAATTTAGATCATGAAGAGCTGGAATGGTATACGGGGCTGCTGGAAGGAAATAAAATGGTCCAGGGCAGTCAATTTTCTTTTGGCTGGAATACACTGATAGACGGTATTTCCCATTCTCGTGTATATATGTCCGTGTTTATGCGGCATATTCCAAATACGAACCCGCAAAATATTATTAATCTATCGACACGAACGATGCAGGAATTTCATGGGCAGATGCCTTTATTTAAAAATGAATTGAAGCGCTGGGAAAAGGGAGATTACTCGGTTGTTATTCTGACACCAAATGAACAGCGCGCAGAAAAAGTACATTCTATTTTAGAAGATTATGATATTGAAACACAGGTGGAAAAAGAATTAAAACTGCCGATACAAAAGCCGACAGTTATCGTGGGGCAGCTGCATTCGGGGATTGAATTCCCGATGCATAAGCTGGCGATTATCACCGAAAATGAATTGTTCAAGCAGCGCACGAAACGCTCTAGAAAACAACCGAAGATTACGAATGCAGAGCGCATTAAGAATTATCAAGAGCTCAAGGTCGGCGATTATGTAGTTCATGCAAATCATGGTGTCGGGAAATATCTCGGGATTGAAACGTTAGAAGTTAACAAACTGCATAAGGATTATATGCTGATCCGTTACTCTGGAGACGATAAGCTGTTCGTGCCGATTGATCAAATTGATTTAGTTCAGAAATTTGTCGGTTCTGAAGGAAAGGAACCGAAGCTATATAAATTAGGCGGTACGGAATGGACAAAGGTAAAACGCAAAGTTCAGCGATCTGTGGAAGACATTGCTGATGATTTAATCAAGTTATATTCGGAGCGTGAATCCCGGCAAGGCTACGCTTTCTCACCAGATTCTGAATTACAGCGTGAATTCGAAGCGTCTTTTGCCTACCAGGAGACAGAGGATCAACTGCGGTGTATCACAGAAATCAAAGAGGATATGGAAAAAGTAAAACCAATGGACCGCTTGCTCTGTGGGGACGTTGGTTACGGGAAAACAGAGGTTGCTATCCGTGCCGCTTTCAAAGCAGTGGCAGATGGAAAGCAGGTTGCTATTCTGGTGCCGACAACGATTCTGGCACAGCAGCATTATGAGACGATTCGCGAAAGATTCCAGGATTACCCGGTAAACATTGGTTTATTAAGCCGTTTCCGCACACGTAAGCAATCCAATGAAACGGTAAAAGGGCTGGAAGATGGAAATATGGATATTGTGGTAGGGACACATCGTCTGTTATCAAAGGATGTAAAATACAAGGATTTAGGCTTGCTTGTTGTCGATGAGGAACAGCGGTTTGGTGTGAAGCACAAAGAAAAAATCAAACAGCTGAAGACCAATGTCGATGTTTTAACGCTGACAGCAACACCTATTCCAAGAACACTGCATATGTCTATGCTGGGAGTAAGGGATCTATCTGTTATTGAAACCCCGCCTGAAAACAGATTTCCGATTCAAACCTATGTGATGGAATATAATCCATCCTTTATCCGGGAAGCTGTTGATCGGGAAATGTCCAGAGGGGGGCAGGTTTTCTTCCTGCATAACAGAGTAGAAAATATTGAGAAAACAGCCCGCGATATTGGCATGCTTGTACCAAATGCCAAGGTAGCCATTGCGCATGGACAAATGAATGAGTCCGAACTGGAGAATGTTATTTTCGGTTTCATTGAAGGGGAATTTGATATTTTAGTCAGTACGACCATTATTGAAACAGGGGTGGACATCCCGAATGTGAATACCTTGATTGTCAATCATGCCGATCGTATGGGGCTGAGCCAGCTTTACCAATTAAGAGGCCGTGTCGGACGTTCTAATCGTGTAGCTTATGCTTATTTCACGTATCAGCGTGATAAGGTATTAACAGAGGTAGCTGAAAAACGATTGCAGGCCATTAAAGAATTTACAGAGCTCGGATCTGGATTTAAGATTGCGATGCGCGATTTGTCTATTCGCGGTGCTGGAAATTTACTCGGCGCACAGCAGCACGGATTTATTGATTCAGTCGGGTTTGATATGTACTCTCAAATGCTGAAGGATGCAATCGATGCCCGCAAAGAAGGAAAAGAAGTAGAAGATATTAAGCCGTTTGAACCGGAGATTTCATTAAAAATCGATGCATATATTCCGGATGAATACTTGAATGATGAGAAACAGAAAATTGAAATGTATAAGCAATTCCAAAACGTGGATAGCCCGGAAGCAGTCCAGGATTTAAGAGACGAATTAATTGACCGCTTCGGAGATTATCCTGCAGAAGTCGAGAATTTATTCACGGTAAGCATTATGAGAATGCATGCGAAGAAACAGCGTGTACAATCCATTACAGAAGCGCCGCAAAAAATCACGATGCTTCTCGATGAAGAAAGAAGTCAGGAAATTGACGGCTCTAAATTATTTGAAGCGGCGAATCAATTTGATCGTCAAGTCAGTCTGGGCACCGAAAATCAAAATTTAAAAGCAGGTATCAAATGGAGCAAAGACAAGGCTTATAAACGGCACGATACCGTTATTGAATTCATTAAAAAATTAAGCGAAGTGAATCGTTAAAGATACGATAAACCAGTGAAAAGCTGCTTTCTTACGAAAAGAGAGCAGCTTTTTTTATGTGAAGAACATGGCCGGAGCAGAGGATTTTCCTATACATTCCAAATAAAATAACAAAAATTTCAATTGGAATGTATAGTTATCTCTTGTTGTTTAATACTATAACAACAACCGGTGATGAATCATGGAAGGAAGTCCTTCCATCCAGGTCAGAATCGTCATTCAGAAAGGGAGGATACTTAGATGAAAGCAACAGGAATCGTACGACGTATCGATGATTTAGGAAGAGTAGTGGTGCCAAAAGAAATCCGGAGAACCTTGCGTATTCGCGAAGGAGATCCCCTCGAAATTTTCGTTGACCGGGAAGGAGAGGTTATTTTAAAGAAATATTCCCCAATCAGTGAACTGGGTCATTTTGCGAAAGAATATGCGGAGGCATTGTTTCAATCCTTGCAAGCACCGGTTATTATTACTGACCGGGACGAAATTATTGCTGTAGCGGGAGAATCTAAAAAAGAGTATTTGAATAAATCGCTGAGCGGTAAGATTACTGATATTATTGAAGGACGATCGCCTGTTTATGAAGGGGATAAGTCCCAGATGGAAATTGTAGATGGAAATGAACAGGAGCTGCACTCTTATTCGATTCATCCGATTATTGCCAATGGCGACCCCATCGGCTGTGTAATGATTTTTTCGAAAGAAGATAAACTGAGCAAGGTAGAGCAGAAGGCAGCAGAGACGGCATCTGTTTTCCTGGCGAAACAAATGGAATAGACCATACTTTTACTATTATTTTTGCTAGAAGAAGCTTTCTCTAGGTTACCTCCAATCTAGAAGACAGGCTTCTTTTTTTCTTGGTTTTTCTTAGCAACGTGCTTCTCTCCCTGATATGATATACTGAGAGAAATTCATTTGGAAAAGGAAAAATTTATCATGTCAGATAATGAAACAAGCCGGCTGGTTAAAGGTGCGGTGGTACTGAGTATCGCCGGTTTGATAAGTAAAGTGCTTAGTGCTGTTTATCGTATTGTATTGCAAAACTTAACAGGGGATATCGGCTTTTATATGTATCAGCAGCTCTATCCATTATTGGGAATTGCTACGATGCTTGCATTGTACGGATTCCCTTCTGCTATTTCCTCGCTAACAGCAACGGAGCTGGAAAAAGGAAGAGCGCTTTCCTGGAGAGGATTCTATCGGCCAATTCTTTTTATTCTTGGGAGCTTTCATCTCCTGCTTATTGCAATCGTGTATTTTACAGCTCCATTATTAGCCCGATTAGCTGGGGATGAGCGTTTTGTCGGTTTATATCAAGTTACAGCTGCCGTGTTCCTGATTGTTCCTGTTCTGGCTTTATTCCGGGGGATACAGCAGGGAAAGTATGAGATGGCACCTACTGCATTTTCGCAAATCGGAGAACAGTTTATTCGTGTAGGGACTATTATTGCCGGAGCGCTGCTGGTCAGCCAAGGTATTTTTCAAATCGATGCCATTGGAACGACGGCTGTGCTTGCGTCCTTGCTGGGAGGGATCAGTGCACTTGTTGTGCTGTTGTGCTTTTATTATAAAAATCGAAAGCATTCCCCTGCAGGCGTTAAAGCATTTTCCTTGGAGGAAGCTGTCCCATGGAAAAAATATATGAAAACCTTGCTTTTATTTGGGGTAGCTGCGGCGATGAATCATATGACACTTTTATTCATGCAGTTAGCAGATGCATTCACATTTGTGCCGAGATTAATGGCAAGCGGAGCAGCAGAGATAGCTGCTAAAGAAATGAAAGGCGTGTTTGACCGGGGGCAGCCGCTGATTCAGGTGGTGACCATTATTGGTTCGTCCATTGCTTTAGCGATTATACCGGCGATTAATTATCAGAAATTAAAAAACCAACGGGAGCAAGTAATGAATTATATTCAAACAGCCATGCATGTTGGTATTTTTATCGCTATAGGTGCTGTGTTAGGGTTATTTATTATTTTCCCGGAGGTCAACCAGCTGCTTTATAAAAATATGCAGGGTACCAGCGAATTAAGATTATTGATTATGGCTATCGGCATGTCTACCATTTCGATTATCGGCGCATCGATTTTGCAAAGCTTGGGGATGATTGTGCGAACAGCTGTATTTATCGGTATTTCCTTTGTAGTGAAGGTAGGCAGCAACCTGATTCTTATTCCGCATTTTGAGGTATATGGTGCGGGTATAGCAACGGTTTTAAGCCTCAGTGTGTTATTATTGCTTGTAGGAATCGAGTTATATCGAAAATTGCCAAGCATGTCATTATATCGTTCAATGTCATGGAAAAGCTTAGCTGCAGCGAGCTTATCGATGGTTATATACCTTTTGGTAATGCAGAGAATGTTTTCTGCACTTGTGATAGATATAAGGCTGCTGCTGCTGATATATGTTCTTTTTATTTCGGTATCAGGCGCAGGTTTATTCCTCTTTGTATTGCTAAAAACAGGCGGATTAACCGAAGCACAAATTCGTATTTTACCAAAATCAGCGTACCTGTTACGTATTTATCATAAAGGGAGGAAAAAACCTTGAAGCAAATAGAGGTTATTGGATTGGGCGCAGGAGATATAGAGCAGCTCCCGCTCGGTATATATAGAAAATTAACGCAAGCACAGCAAACGATTTATGCAAGAACTAGTGATCATCCCGTTATCAAAGCGCTGGAAGCAGAGAGAGTCTCTTTTACTTCTTTTGATGCGCTTTATGAAGAAGAAGAGCAGTTTGGTACGGTGTATGCCCGTATTACAGCACAGCTTGTAGAAGCTGCGAAAACAAGTGAGGACACCGTTATCTACGCTGTTCCCGGCCATCCTATGCTGGCAGAGAAAACCGTTCAGCTTCTATTGGAGCAGAACGAGGTCGAGGTATTGATTGCAGGCGGGCAAAGCTATTTAGATGACTTATTTACTGCCATGCAAATTGATCCTATTGAAGGATTTCAATTTGTAGACGGAACAGATTTCAGACGTGATCAGCTTCATTTCGGTAATCATTTATTTGTTTGTCAGGTATATGACATGTTCATTGCCTCCGAGGTCAAGCTGACTTTATTGGAGGATTTGCCGCCTGATTATGAGGTTTATATTGTGGAAGCGGCTGGCAGCAGGGCGGAAAAAATTGAAAAAGTTCGTTTAGAGGAATTGGATCACCGGATGGAAATCAGCAATTTGACTACGCTATATATCCCTCCGGTTCCAAAAGGATATCTGCACCATACCTTCCCGTTTTTACGTGAAGTGATGGCGATTCTGCGCGGACCTGACGGCTGTCCGTGGGATAAGAAGCAGACGCATGAATCCTTGCGTCATCATACGATTGAAGAGGTCTATGAGCTGATTGAAGCGATTGATGAAGAAGATGATGACCATATTGTTGAGGAGCTTGGGGATTTGCTGATGCATATTTTATTGCATAGTCAAATTGGCGAGGACAATGGTTATTTTACGATAGATGACGTAATTCAGTCGATTTCGGATAAAATGATTTACCGCCATCCGCATGTTTTTGGGGGAGCAACAGCAGATACTGAGGAAACAGTGTTAGAGAACTGGGAAGAGCTCAAAAAACAGGAAAAAGGAAAAGAGAGAGAATCCGTGCTGGACGGTATCCCTGCGCATCTGCCTGCTTTAGCTAAAGCATATAAGCTTGTGTCCAAAGCAGGAAAAGTCGGCTTTGAATGGAGTCATGTAGACGAAGTATGGGAGAAATTGAAGGAAGAGATCGATGAAGTTATCGAAGCTGTTCAGGATAAAGATTTGACGGATGTGGAAGAGGAGCTGGGAGATGTATTATTTGTCTTAGCGAATATTTCCAGATACTATAAAGTCAATCCTGAGGTTGCGCTGGAGCGTGCCAACCGGAAATTTATCAGCCGATTTCAATATATAGAAAACAAGCTTGAAGAAAAGAGGCAGACGCCTGAGACAGCTTCTCTGCAGGAAATGGATGCTTATTGGGAAGAAGCGAAGAAAAATCAAGCGATGAGAGGAGAAGAAAGATGAGATTAGATAAATTTTTAAAAATATCCCGAATCATTAAACGCCGTACATTAGCTAAAGAAGTAGCAGACCAAGGAAGAATCACTGTAAACGGAAACGCAGCGAAGGCTTCTTCCGTCCTTTCTGAAGGGGATGAGCTTGTTATTCGATTTGGCCAGAAATTGGTTACGGTAAAAGTAAATTCACTGCGGGAAAATGTCCGTAAAGATGAAGCAGATACCCTTTACACCATTGTGAAAGAAGAAAAAATAGAGCAGTAAAAATGTAGTTCTATACTTGTCCCTCCCATCATAAATTATTAACGATAGGGAGGGTTTTTATATGAATTATTATGAGAATAAAGATGTAAGAAATCATGTTGAACTAGAGCATACCGTAAAAATAGACAAACGAAAAAACCTTGAAATTACGGGCGTTAAAGAGGTGGACAGCTTTGATAATGAAGCATTCCTTTTAGAAACGGTGATGGGATACTTGATTATCCGCGGACAGAATCTGCAATTGAAGAATTTAGATGTGACAGAAGGTATTGTCACCATTAAAGGAAAAATATACGAGCTTTCCTATGTAGATGATCAGCAGCAGGAGAAAGCTAAAGGGTTCTTTAGCAAGATATTCCGATGACGTTATCTACGCAATTTTTAACACTTATCACGATGATTATAAGTGGATTTTATTTAGGTGTTGCCCAGGAAACCTTCCGGCGCTTCACGATTTATTGGAAGGGACGATTATTTTTAACTTATTTTTTAGAAATATTATTTTGGATGACCCAGGCCGGCATTTTATTTTATATATTATATCGAGTCAACCAAGGAGAGCTCAGGATTTATATTGTGTTAGCGTGTCTCTTTGGTTTTTCTATTTACCAGGCCTTGGCGAAGCAGCTGTATAAAAAATTATTAGAGCATATGATTCGTGTTTTTAAAGCAATTTATCGGGGTATAGAAAAAATAATAAATTTCTTGCTGATTTCTCCTTTGCAGTGGATATTCTTGACGTTCTATCGTATGATAAAGGCAATCTTGATGGGAGTTTTCAAAATAATAACATGGCTGTGTCTATTTTTATTTACTCCTTTCCGGTGGATAGGGAAAGGGCTTTTTCGCCTTTGTCCACAATCTATTCAAAATTTCTTTCTGCAAATAGCAGGATTTTATAGTAAAATGAAGAATATAGTTTATAAATACGTGTTTAAAAAATATGATTAAGTGGATTTTTTAAGCATCCCAAAATGGATTCAGTCTTATCGAAGGAGGTAAAGCTGTGGAGGAAAGAAAGAAGAAAGTAACAAAGCTTCAATCTAAATCCGTGCACCAGTACGATGCGTACATAGAGCGGCAGAATAGAAAAAAACAGCGTCTTACCAGACGGTTGGTACTGTATGCATTAGTTGTAGCGGTTATCGTAGGAAGTATGTCCATCTATCATTTTAATCAGCGGGCAACAAAGGCAGACAAAATGGAAGAATACGAACAGTTAGAACAGCAGCTTGCAGATTTAGAGCAGCAAGAATCAGATTTAAATCATGAAATCGAACTCCTGCAGGATGAAGAGTATGTTCTGGAGATTGCCAGAACTAATTATTTCTTCTCAAATGAAGGAGAACTTATATTTAAATTACCGGATGAAGACCCATCATATTGACACTTTTTATTTTGATTAATATACTATATATTGAAGAACATTTAATCTTTTAAGGAGGAGCATTTCTTTTATGTCAATTGAAGTAGGCAGCAAGCTGCAAGGAAAGGTAACCGGAATCACTAATTTTGGAGCTTTTGTGGAGTTAGAAGAGGGTAAAACAGGTCTCGTTCATATTAGTGAGGTTGCTGACAACTATGTTAAAGATATTAATGAGCATTTAACAGTTGGAGACGAAGTAACAGTTAAAGTCATTAATGTCGAAAAGGATGGCAAAATCGGCCTGTCCATCAGAAAGGCGAAAGATCGCCCGCAACAAGCACGTCCAAAAAGTCAAAAGAGTCAAAAAGAACGCACAGAGAACTTCGAGTCCAAAATGAATCGTTTCCTGAAGGATTCCGAGGATCGTTTAGCCTCTTTGAAGAAGCACACAGAATCCAAGCGCGGAGGACGGGGTGCCAGAAGAGGATAGTAGTTGCTGTCTATTAATAATGCTCTATGGATAAATAGAAAAAGCAGGGACGCTCGTTCCTGCTTTTTTACATGTAACGATGATTTCTCCTCCCGTCAACATATGGAATGATGAAATCAATTTATTTCGTTTACACAAAAAAACTCATCTCTTTTTTAAAGAGATGAGTTTTTTAATTATTTAGGATAGCGGCGGAGGGGATCGAACCCACGACCTCACGGGTATGAACCGTACGCTCTCGCCAGCTGAGCTACGCCGCCAAGTGAAATCAACAAGAAAAATCATACAACAGACAGCATAAACTGTCAATAGTTTCTCTATAAATTTTTGAAGCTTATTTTAAAATTCTTCCGGATATGATTCCCGCGAACTAAAAAATCCGCGTTTACTTCCTTAATTTCGAAAAGTTCGGTTATCTTGTCGAGGTTATAAAAAAGAACCGCATTTCCACTCACTTTTTCTACAAATGATGTAGCGATGTTTAAAAAAATGCGGAGGTTTAAAATGAAGTAAAATCCCGTATATGATTTGCAAAGCAACGTATCCTCTGCTTTTTTAATGAAACTGGATGAATATCCTAAGGTACACCCTTTTTGTAAAACGATGGTAACTTCCCAAGATTACGTCGAACGATTTTTAGAAACTGCCATGTTTTTTTGACAAAAAAAGAAAGCAACCTATGTTTTACTAGTTGGAAAGATGGGAGTGGATAAAATGATAGGTTCAATTCCAAGGGTGGAATCGGGAAGCATTACAATCGAGAAAGCAAGTAAAAAGAGAAAATGGAGAGAACAGATTACTGCGAAGGTCAACCATATATTAATCGCACAGGGCTGGTTATTCTATATTACAGGCTTTTTATTAGGACGAGCTGTCATCCTGCAGACAGTATCTCCGTTTGCTGTGGCTTTCATTGCGAGCATGTGGCTTGTCCATCGGGAAAAATCCTTCCGTTCGATGATAGCTGTTATATTAGGGGCGCTGACTTACTCGATGCAGCATGTAGCTTATATTTTTATTGCTTTTATTTTATTTATCTTCATCTCGGCAGCAACAAAATCTTTAAAGCATCAACAGTGGATGCTGCCCATTACTGTCTTTTTTGCAACCAGTCTGCCGCGGATGTTTTTATATTCGCTCCAGGGCACCATATCATCCTTTGAATGGATGATGCTGGCCGTTGAGGGAGTCCTTGGGGCAATCCTTGTACTTATATTTATGCAAAGTATTCCGTTATTATCACCAAAACGATATAAACCCACCTTAAAAAGTGAAGAAATTGTCTGCTTGATTATTCTGATTGCCTCGGTATTAACAGGGTTTATCGGCTGGGAGGTGTACGGCGCATCATTAGAGCATGTTTTTTCAAGGTATTTTGTTTTGGTGTTTGCCTTTATTGGAGGTGCTGCTATTGGTTCAACGGTTGGGGTGGTGGCAGGAATGATCTTGTCATTAGCCAATGTGGTCAACCTCTATCAAATGAGTCTGCTAGCATTTTCAGGTGTGCTCGGGGGATTGCTGAAGGAAGGAAAGAAACCGGGAACAGCGGTGGGGCTTTTGATTGGGACAGGACTCATCGGTGTTTATGGGGAGAGTGTTGCTTTATTGCCGTCGTTAACGGAATCACTTATGGCTGTGCTGCTATTTTTGATGACACCGGCATCCTGGCTGGAGCAAATCGCCCGTTATATTCCGGGAACAGAAGCATATACAAATGAACAGGAGCAGTATTCGCAAAAGGTCCGAAATGTTACTGCCAAACGCGTAGAACAATTTTCCGATGTCTTTCAGGCGTTATCCAAAAGCTTTGCCGTGACAGACAGGACATTAAGTGATGAAAAAAGAGACGAGAAGCGGGATACCGATTACTTTTTAAGCCAGGTAACGGAAAAAACATGTCAGGACTGCTTTTTAAAGAATAAATGCTGGCAGAAGGAATTTGATAAAACCTATTCGCTTATGGAGACGATGAAGCAGAATATTACCGCCGGGCAGGAGCCCCACCGAAATGTCGTGAAGGAATTTGAGAATCATTGTGTACGATCGCGCCAAGTCAAGGAGGCAATGCAGTCAGAAATGAGCTTCTATAAGGCAAACCAACAGCTGAGACAGCAGGTGACAGAAAGTAAGCGCTTAGTTTCTGACCAGCTCCAGGGTGTTTCTGATGTGATGAATGATTTTGCTAAAGAAATATTAAAGGAACGGCAGCATCATGAGCTGCAGGAATCGCAAATTATTCAAGCTTTGAAACAGATGGGGATAGAATTAGTCCGCTTAGATATTTATCACTTAGAGAAGGGAAATGTAGATATTGAGCTAACGACAAGTTTCTACGAATATCATGGGGAAGGGGAAAAATTAATTGCTCCGGTTCTTTCGGAGCTGCTCGATGAGATGATTGTGGTAAGGAACGAAGACATTTCTTCTTTCCCTTATGGTTACAGCCACTTCGTCTTTGGATCAGCAAGGGATTTTGAGGTGGAGACGGGGGCGGCCAATGCAGCAAAAGGAGGGGGGCTTGTATCTGGTGACAGCTTTACGACCATTGAGCTGGGCGCAGGGAAGTTTGCGATGGCTATCAGCGATGGGATGGGGAACGGGAAGCGTGCAAAGGAAGAAAGTACAGAGACATTACGTTTACTGCAGCAAATTTTGCAGACTGGAATACGAGAAAAGGTAGCAATCAAAACAATTAATTCGATTCTTGCTTTGCGTACCACGGATGAGATGTTTGCAACGCTTGATTTAGCAGTGGTGGATTTGCATAATGCATCTGCCGAATTTTTAAAGATTGGTTCGACTCCAAGCTTTGTCCGCAGAGGGAATTCCATGATAAAAATAGAGGCCAGTAATTTGCCGATGGGGATTATTCAGGAATTTGATGTAGATATTGTCAGTGAGCAGCTAAAGCCGAATGATTTATTAATCATGATGAGTGACGGCATTTTTGACGGGCCGAAAGACGTGGAAAATATTGATATTTGGATTAAACGGAAAATCAAAGAGATGGATACGGAGGATCCGCAGGAAATTGCTGATTTATTATTAGAAGAGGTGATTCGAACCAGATCGGGGGATATTCATGATGACATGACCGTATTGGTTGCCAAAGTAAAGAAAAATACACCGAAATGGGCCAATGTTCCAGTCCGGCAAGAGAAGCTGCTCTCGATGTAGAGCACGCTCAGCTGTATGCTTCTTTCTCGTAAGCCAATCTGCCAAATATACGTATACAGAATGCATTATTTGGTGATGATGGTAATGGAAGATGAGGAGGTATACATGAAATGAACGCAGGAACATTAAAACAAATTTTGCTATTAACCGATGGCTGCTCCAATAAAGGCGAAAGCCCTGCAACAGTAGCCGGTTTAGCAAACCAACAGGGAATCACTGTGAATGTCATTGGTATATTAGACGATGATCAGACGGAACAGCCAGAGGGCCTTCAGGAAGTGGAGGATATCGCTGTATCTGGCGGCGGCGTCAGTCAAATTGTTTATAGTGAACGTTTATCTCAAACGGTGCAAATGGTGACGAGGCAGGCAATGACACAAACATTACAGGGATTTGTCAATAAAGAGTTGCGCAGCATTTTAGGAAAAGATCAGTCAATGGAAGAGCTGGATCCGGAAAAACGCGGTGAAATCATGGAAGTGGTAGAGGACTTAGGAGAAACCAGTGATTTAGAGGTGGTGGTGCTAGTCGACAGCAGTGCGAGCATGCGTGATAAATTAGAAACAGTCAAGGAGGCGTTGTTTGACTTATCTATGAGCTTGAATGCCCGAGTTGGAAAAAACCGCTTTTGTATTTACCGGTTTCCGGGCAGACGGAACGATATTGAGCTTGTGCTTGATTGGTCGCCGAGGCTGGATGGGATTTCCAAGGTTTTTCCAAAGTTAACAAGCGGAGGAATCACCCCGACTGGGCCGGCATTACGGGCAGCAATGTACCAATTTAGCAAGAAGCAGCTACGGAGGAATTCGGATGAAGAACCATTCGACATGGAAGAAACCGGCTATTAGGTTACACTCTCAGCAAAAGATAACAGGGAAGTGGCATCAAAAATCCTATACCGTTGTGAGAAAAATTGGCGAGGGCGCAATTGGAGCTGTGTATCTCTGCATGCATCATGGACGGCCTGTTGCTTTGAAAATAAGCGAACAGGATACAGCTGTAACGGTAGAAGTCAATGTGCTCAAAGCATTGAAAAAGGTTCAAGGATATCGCCTTGGACCTTCTTTATTGGATGTCGATGATTGGAGAGCACCAGGCGGCAGGGTGTATTCCTTTTATGTGATGGAGTATATGGAGGGTCAGACATTAGGTGCGTTTATTCAGGCGGGAGGCAAGAAGTGGCTGGGCGTATTGATGGTTCAGCTGTTAGAGGATTTAGACCAGCTTCATCAGGCGGGCTGGACCTTTGGCGATTTAAAAACAGATAATATTCTTGTGGAATCGAATCCGCCAAGAATTAGACTGGTTGATGTGGGCGGCACAACAAGGATGGGGCGTTCTATTAAAGAATATACAGAGTTTTTTGATCGCGGTTATTGGGGGCTTGGAACACGTAAGGCAGAGCCAAGCTATGATTTATTTGCGGTTGCGATGGTGTTTCTCCATATCTATTATCCGAGACGCTTTGGCCGGATAGCGGGGGAATCCTCTGAGAAGCTGCTTGAGAAAAAATTGTATCGGGCCAGCGATCTGCAGCTCCTGCATCCATTTTTAAAGAAAGCACTAAAAGGAAAGTATTCTACCGCAGCAGAAATGAAAAAAGATGTAATGGGCAAGATAAAACAGGTACAGCACAAGCGCAGCCAATATCGAAAAAAAATGCAGCAAAAAAAAGTATATCCTGTGAAAGAATCCTTTAGTATTTCTCTGGCGGCCTCTGTTTTTTGGATTATTTCTTTGTTATTGCCTTAAACTGAAAAAAGATAGACTGAAAATATACTTTTTCGCATCCTCTCTTTTGAACCGTTCCTCAAAAAGGAGTATGATAGAAGTATAGTTAAAATACGGTTTTTTTCTAATTTTATCCTAACCGTATAGGGAGCCAGAACCGATGGATGGAGGAGGAATGAGATGGAGCAGGAAGTGTGTGCATTTATCAGAAGGCACCGCCTAATTCAAAAGCATGCAACGGTTCTTGTCGGCGTTTCAGGAGGACCGGATTCGATTGCGCTATTACATTTCTTGAACAACATTTCATCCAAATGGGAATTAAGCCTTACAGCAGTGACCATAGATCATCAGCTGCGTAACGGAGATTCTGCAGACGATTGTCAATTTGTGAAAGATACTTGTCAGGAATGGGGAATACCCTGCGTGGAAAGAATGGTGGATGTCAGACAATACCAAAAAGAAAAGGGTGTCAGTGAAGAGGTTGCTGCACGTGAATTACGCTATGGTGTTTACTTGGAGTTGATGCATGAAAGAAAAGCTGATCTGCTTGCTCTTGGACATCACGCCGATGATCAAATTGAAACGATGGTTATGCGTATGGTAAGAATGGCGACCTCGAACGCTTTAAAAGGGATTCCTATGCGGCGTGATTTTGCCGGCGGTGAAATTATCCGTCCTTTATTAGGGGTGACAAAGAATAACATCCTTGCTTATTTGGAAAAGTATCAATTGAGCTATCAGGTGGATAAAACGAACGCGGATGATACGTATACGAGAAATTATTATCGGAAAAACGTCGTCCCGCTGCTGAAGGAGAAAAATCCGCGTATCGCAGACACCATTCAGACGCTCAGCGAAACGTTAGCCCAGGACGAACATTACTTGCAGGAGCAGGCGAAGGAAATGGTAGAAAAAGTGGCGGAATTTCGGGAAGATACAAGGGAAATTTGTTTTGCGGCAGAAGCGTTTTCAGAGCTTCCTCAGGCTTTACAAAGACGGGCCTTTCATCTAATATTAAACTATCTATATGGAACCTTGCCTAAAGACCTATCTTATATCCACGAAGTAAACTTTTTTGACCTGTTGAGACGCCGAAATGGAAGCGCAAGTATTGATTTTCCGTTAAGGCTCCGTGTGACAAATATATATGGGAAGATTTATCTGCAATTTGGTCAACAACCATCCGTAAAGTCAGCTCAACCCTCTTTATTGCCAGTTCCAGGTGAAACGGTGCTGTCTGATGACACGAAGATCGAGGCTGCCATCATCAAAGAAGCCCCGGCAGAGGATGAAGCAACTTTTGTTTTTCCGCTAGATTCGATTTCATTACCACTACATATCCGAGTAAGAAAAGCGGGAGATCGTATGTCTGTAAGAGGACTAAATGGTTCAAAAAAGCTGAAGGATATTTTTATAGATGCGAAGATACCCCAAAATATGCGGGATAATTGGCCGATAATAGTGGATGATAAGGGAAAGATCCTTTGGGTCGTCGGTCTAAAAAAAGCGGAGACTGCACAAAATGGTAAAGGAATGAATATAAAACTGAAGATTAGCTCATGACGCTGATTAGGAGGAGAAAAAATGGCGCAAGAAACAATTCATAATGAGATTGAAAAAATCTTAGTAAGCGAGGAAGAAATTCAAAAAAAATGCAAGGAGCTCGGTGCAATATTAACAGAAGAATACGAGGGCAAATTTCCCTTGGCTATTGGCGTGTTAAAAGGTGCATTGCCGTTTATGTCAGATATTCTTCGGCATACAGAAATCCATTTAGAAATGGATTTTATGGATGTATCCAGCTATGACGGCGGCACATCCTCCACAGGAGAAGTAAAAATCCTGAAGGACTTGAATACAAAAGTAGAGGGCCGCGATTTAATTATTGTTGAGGATATTATTGACAGCGGACTGACATTGAACTACTTAGTAGACCTGTTTAAATATCGTAAAGCAAATTCCATCAAGATCGTGACACTTCTTGATAAACCGGCTGGAAGAACAGCAGATATTAAAGCAGATTTAATTGGTTTTGAAGTTCCGGATGAATTTGTTGTCGGCTACGGTTTAGATTATGCAGAAAAATATCGAAACCTTTCATATATCGGTGTCCTCAAGCCGGAAATTTATGGCGGCTGATGGAGAAAGTGAAAAGGAAGAAGCCGCGCTTGAGAAGGGACATGCTGTAAAATAAAGCCCCCATAAAAATAGATTTTTTTCTTTGCCGGCAATGCATGTATTTGAAAAATCATCTTGGACGATATCATCCGGGTTTTTGCAATAATTTCTTTCATACATGCGGATGTTCAAAGGGTATACTTACATTTATCGGACTTCTTGAACATTCCAAAAAAATAATTCGTCAAAAATGGTTAAATTATTTGTATAAAGCGATTTTACTATGATACGATTTACTATAGTTTTTCCCCATTTGGGAGGAGGTAAGCAATGAATCAGATATTTCGTAAGGTCTTCGTATGGATGCTCTTATTTATAATCATTATTGGTGTAATCGGAGTATTTAATAATCCAAGTGAAGATCAGGAGCAGTATGATGTACAGCAATTTATGAATGCTTTAAATAATGGTGAGATTAAGGAACTGACCTTTCAACCGTCACATGGTATCATCCGTTTGACGGGTACGTTAATGGACGATGAGACGGAATTTGTTGCTCAAGTACCGGATAATGAAGAACTTGTTACACAAATTACAAATAGTGCAAGCGAGCAAAGTGAGTTAACGGTGGAAGAGGAAGAGCAGCCTAGTCCTTGGCTCACATTCTTAACTGGAATCATTCCATTCTTATTGATTGGTCTATTCTTACTATTCATCCTTAGCCAGGCGCAAGGCGGCGGTGGCGGCGGCCGTGTAATGAACTTCGGTAAGAGTAAGGCAAAAATGTACTCTGAAGATAAGAAAAAAGTCCGCTTTAAAGATGTCGCTGGTGCCGATGAAGAGAAACAAGAGCTTGTCGAGGTTGTGGAATTCTTAAAAGATCCGCGCAAATTCTCACAAGTAGGTGCACGTATTCCAAAAGGTGTACTTCTTGTCGGACCTCCAGGTACAGGTAAAACATTATTAGCGAAAGCAGTTGCCGGTGAAGCCGGAACGCCATTCTTCTCTATCAGTGGTTCAGACTTCGTAGAGATGTTCGTTGGTGTCGGTGCATCCCGTGTTCGTGACTTATTTGAAAACGCGAAGAAAAATGCACCATGTATCATCTTTATTGATGAGATTGATGCCGTTGGCCGTCAGCGTGGAGCTGGTCTTGGAGGCGGACATGATGAACGTGAGCAAACATTGAACCAGCTATTGGTTGAGATGGACGGATTTGGAGCAAACGAAGGTATTATTATGATTGCTGCAACAAACCGTGCCGATATTCTTGACCCGGCGCTGTTACGTCCAGGACGTTTTGACAGACAAATCATGGTAGACCGCCCAGATGTTAAAGGCCGTGAAGCGGTTCTAGGTGTTCACGCTAGAAATAAACCGTTAGAAGATACCGTTGATTTAAAAACAATCGCTATGCGTACGCCAGGATTCTCAGGTGCGGATTTAGAGAACTTGCTCAATGAAGCAGCCTTGATTGCAGCAAGAGCCGACCGTAAGAAAATCGGTCAGTTAGATATCGATGAGGCTATCGACCGTGTCATTGCAGGTCCTGCGAAGAAAAGCAGAGTTATTTCCGAAAAAGAAAGAAATATCGTTGCCTATCATGAGAGCGGTCATACCGTGATCGGGATGGTTCTGGATGACGCGGATGTCGTTCACAAAGTGACCATCGTCCCTCGTGGTCAAGCCGGCGGTTATGCAGTAATGCTTCCAAGGGAAGACCGTTACTTCATGACAAAACCTGAGCTGTTTGATAAAATCACCGGTTTACTGGGCGGACGTGTTGCGGAAGAAATCATTTTTGGCGAAGTGAGTACAGGTGCTTCGAATGACTTCCAGCGTGCAACAGGTATTGCGCATAAGATGATTACCGAATTTGGTATGAGTGATAAGATTGGTCCGCTTCAATTTAGCAGCGGCGGCGGCGGGAATGTATTCCTTGGCCGAGACATTCAAAATGAACAGACTTATTCGGATGCCATTGCTCAGGATATCGATAAGGAAATGCAGAATTTCATTAATTACTGTTATGACCGTGCAAAACGTATTCTTACAGAGCATAGAGAGCAATTAGAACTGCTTGCAAAAACATTATTGGAAGTAGAAACACTCGATGCGAAACAAATCAAGTCTCTTTTTGAAAATGGAACGCTTCCTGAACCGGAAGAGGATTCAGATGATGTGAAGGTAAGCATCCATTCGAAGGAAGAAAAAGAGGATGAGGATAAAAAAGGTCTTTCTTTTGAAGAAGCAAAAGAAAAAGCGGAAAAGAAATCCGACTCTTATATTAACGACCCGATTATGGGCGGTAATTCTGAAGAAAAAGAAACAGATCACACGGATGATAATAAGGAAGATGACTCCGATTCCGATCGTAAAAACTAAAGGATTGGAAAAGATATAGAAAGGAAGCAGCCAAAGGAATAGAAAGGCTGCTTCTTTTTGTTCTTTGGACGGATGCTTTTTTGGTTTTTCCTGAAAAGAAGTATGTTATATTAAATTTTAGAGAAACAAAGGAAGGTATGGTGACAGATGTTATTTGTTCTTGATGTAGGGAATACCAATACAGTTCTCGGTGTTTTTGATAATGATAAATTAATTCATCACTGGCGGATAAAAACCGATCGGTATAAGACAGAAGATGAATTTGGCATGCTTATCCATTCTTTATTTGAATATAAAGGGATTCATTTTAAGGAAATCACTGGAGTGATTATTTCTTCTGTTGTACCGCCTATTATGTTTGCTTTAGAAAAAATGAGCCGCGATTATTTTGATATAGAACCTGTGGTTATCGGGAAAACTTCTTATGATAAGCTAATTAAGATGAATTATCCAAACCCGTCTGAAGTTGGGGCGGACCGGATTGTTAATGCTATAGCAGGTATTGAAAAATACGGAGCGCCGCTAATCATCATTGATTTTGGGACAGCGACAACCTACTGCTATGTGGATGAAGAAGCAAGGTATGCTGGCGGGATTATTACCCCGGGCGTAAATATTTCGATGGAGGCGCTGAACACAAGAGCTTCGAAGCTGCCAAAAATTGAGATTCAGAAACCGCAGCGTGTGATTGGTTCTTCTACTGTGGAGGCAATGACATCTGGTGTATTTTACGGGTACATTGGTCAAATTGATGGGCTGGTCAAACGAATACAACAAGAAAAAGGGACAAACTCAACGGTTATCGCAACGGGTGGTTTGTCTAAACTTATTGCACATGAATCAGAAACCATAGATGCTGTCGAGCCCTATCTCACGTTGAATGGGCTGTATCTTATTTATAAAAAGTATTATCAATAAACGGAGGAATGATGATGGTGAAGGATTATTTAATTAAAGCGACAACCTATGACGGCATGATCCGCGCATATGCTATTACGTCGACAGAAACAGTGGAAGAAGCTCGCCGGAGACAGGATACATGGGCAACAGCTTCTGCAGCACTCGGCCGTACTATAACGGTAACAGCAATGATGGGAGCAATGTTAAAAGGGGACGACTCCGTTACCGTAAAAGTAATGGGAAACGGACCAACTGGAGCTATTGTTGCTGATGGAGATGGCAAAGGTCATGTCCGCGGCTATGTTACAAATCCGCATGTCGATTTTGATTTAAATGATAAAGGAAAACTGGATGTGGCTAGAGCAGTCGGGACAGAGGGGAATCTTAGCGTTATAAAGGATTTAGGGATGAAAGACTATTTCACAGGAGAAACACCGATTGTTTCTGGAGAAATAAGCGAAGATTTCACGTATTATTTTGCAACCTCTGAGCAGGTGCCATCCGCGGTAGGCGCAGGGGTTCTGGTTAACCCGGACTTGAGTATTTTAGCGGCAGGCGGTTTTATCGTACAAGTAATGCCAGGAGCGGATGAAGCGGTGATTGAACGGCTGGAAGACCGTATTCAGTCTTTCCCTGCTATTTCTACGCTGATTCGGGAAGGAAAAACACCAGAAGAAATTCTATATACCTTGTTTGACGAAGAAAATGTAAATATATTGGAGAAAATGCCAATTGAATTTCAATGCAAATGTTCGAAAGAGAGACTTGCTAATGCTATCATTGGGTTAGGTAATGAAGAAATCCAGCTAATGATCGATGAAGATCACGGAGCAGAAGCAACCTGCCATTTTTGTAATGAACACTACCATTTTACAGAAGAAGAGCTAGAAGAACTTAAGCAATCATAGGTGGTACATTGATAAAAATGGAAACATGACGAGCTGCTTTGGATGCAGCTAAAATCGGACGACAAATTCGTATATTGCTTTTAGATTAGAAAAATAGGCGTTTTTTTCGCATTTAGGATTGACATTTTCTTAAGAAAGCAATACATTATATATAAATCATATAAAAATACTTGGTATTAGGAGGAGTTATATGACAGTCGTTAATAATATTGCAGGTTTAATTGGAGGAACACCGATTGTAAAGCTTCATAATGTAGCGGATGAAAATAGTGCAGATGTATATGTTAAATTAGAATTTATGAATCCGGGAAGCTCGGTGAAAGACCGCATTGCAGCTGCGATGGTAGAAGCTGCAGAGAATGCAGGTGAATTAAAACCAGGTGATACCATCATTGAACCAACCAGCGGAAATACCGGGATTGGTTTGGCAATGGTTGCTACTGCTAAAGGATATCAGGCAATTCTGGTTATGCCGGATACAATGAGTCAAGAACGTCGTAATTTATTGAAGGCGTATGGAGCGAAGTTAGTTTTAACTCCAGGAGCTGAAGGAATGAAGGGTGCCATTGCCAAAGCGAAGGAATTACAAGAGGAAAATGGCTATTTCATGCCACAGCAATTTAATAATCCAGCTAACCCTGAAATTCATGCAAAAACAACTGGTAAAGAAATTGTAGAGCAGATGTCAGATGGATTAGATGCTTTTATTTCCGGTATTGGTACCGGCGGAACGATTACTGGTGCTGGAAAAGTGCTGAGAGAGCATTTTGACGGCATTAAAATTTATGCTGTTGAGCCAAAGGATTCCCCGGTGCTTTCAGGTGGAAATCCTGGACCTCATAAAATTCAGGGAATTGGCGCAGGCTTCAAACCAGAAGTGCTTGATACATCAATTTATGATGAGGTACTTCCGATCGGAAATGAAGAATCCTTTGAAACAGCGCGTAAAGTTGCTACTACAAATGGAATTCTGGGAGGAATTTCTTCTGGAGCAGCGGTTGCTGCAGCATTAAAAGTAGCGAAAGACTTAGGAAAAGGAAAGAAGGTTCTTGCCGTCCTTCCTGATAACGGAGAGCGTTACCTATCTACAGCGCTGTATCAATTTGAAGACGAAAAATAAATCTCGGAATGTAAAAGGAATCAGCTGTATTGAAGCTGGTTCCTTTTTTACGTTAATCTTTCTTAACCAGCGCTTTCCACTTTTGTTCTTTACCTTCTTAGGGTAGGATGTAGAATAGATATATTTTTAACAGAGAAGGGGCGGATAATGCAAGTGATGCAGGCAAAAGAGTTTCAATTAGATTTAAATAAACGGACGCATATTATGGGGATATTAAATGTGACGCCGGATTCCTTCTCGGACGGGGGACGATATACAGATATTGAAAAGGCGGCTGCCGCGGCGAAGAAAATGGAGAAAGAAGGAGCGGATATCATTGATATCGGCGGAGAATCCACCAGGCCGGGCCATACTCCTGTCAGTGCGGAAGAAGAAGCAGAGCGTATTATCCCGGTTATTGAAGCGTTAAAAGGTACTTTGCAGATACCTATATCCGTGGATACATTTAAAGCATCTGTAGCAGAAGAAGCAGTAAAAGCCGGCGCTTCTATGATAAATGATATTTGGGGAGCAAGAAAAGAACCGGAAATTGCAGCGGTTGCCGCCCGTTATCAGGTGCCCATTATTCTCATGCACAATCGGACGGATATGGATTATGGGGACTTTATTTCGGATGTGAAAGCAGACTTACAAGCAAGTGTTTCTATTGCTAAAAAAGCCGGTGTGGAAGATAACCAGATTATTCTTGACCCGGGTATCGGCTTTGCAAAAACAATGGAGCAGAATCAATATATAATCAAAGAACTGCAAGAGCTGGGTACACTTGGCTATCCGCTGCTTCTGGCAGCTTCCCGTAAAAGATTTATTGGTGATATTTTAGATGTTCCTGCAAATCAAAGAGATATAGGGACAGCAGCAACGACGGTAATTGGAATTGCTAAAGGCGCACGTATTGTTCGTGTACATGATGTAAAGGCGAACCTGGAAGCGGCAAAAGTAGCAGATGCGATTTATCATACAAATCTATAGGTGATAGGAATAGAAGAGGAAAGAGCATGTTTAAAGGAAGGGTGGACAAGGATGGACAAAATTATTCTAAAACGAATGCAGTTTTATGGATATCACGGGCTGTTACCTGAAGAAAATACATTGGGGCAGCGTTTTTATGTGGATGCTGACCTGTACCTGTCTTTAAAGAAGGCGGGACAATCTGATGCGATGGAGGACTCCATTCACTATGGGGAAGCATATGAAAAAATAAAGCATGTCGTAGAGGGAGGAAGTTTTCATTTGATTGAAGCGGTGGCAGAAGCAATTGCAGATGAGCTCTTTACTTCTTTTGAACAACTGGAGGCATGTTCCATCCGTTTAACAAAGCCGGATCCGCCGATTCCGGGCTACTACGAATCGGTAGCGGTAGAAATTTATAGGGAGAGAACGAAATGAATCAAGCATTTATTGCTCTCGGAACAAATATTGAACCGAGAGAAGAACATCTGACGCAAGCGTTAGACTTATTAGAGACAAATGAATATATCTCTATCCAAAAAAAATCTTCGATATATGAAACTGCTCCGGTTGGATACCAGGACCAGGCAGATTTTTTAAATATGGTATTAGCGCTTCAAACAAGTTTATCATCCATGGAGCTGCTTGAGGTTTGTCAGCAGATTGAAAAAGAACTCGGCAGAAAACGTGATATCCGATTCGGTCCGCGGACGATTGACCTTGACATTTTGACATTTAATTATGAAAATAGTACAGTAGAAAGATTGATTATACCGCATCCCCGCATGCATGAGCGGGCTTTTGTATTAATTCCATTAGCAGAAATCGCTCCAGGTTTTGTTGTACCTGTACAAAAGAAGACTGTAGAAGCCTATTTAGAAGAACTTCCAGAGAAGGATAAGGCGGACGTCAGACTTTGGAAGACAGAAATATAAAACGAAACTTCATTCCGTGGGAGTTTCACGGGCGGTTCTCCGTGATGATAAAGCAATAACTGTTTTAATGACAAGGTTAGAAGATATCATAATTAATTAAGAAGTGGAGTGGTAGAAGTGTCAGAAGAATTGAATGAACATATGCAGGTAAGACGTGACAAACTCACAGAATACATGGAAAAAGGATTGAATCCATTCGGTGAAAAATTTGAACGCACGCATTTAACAAATGATCTAGTTGAAAAATATGATCAATATTCTAAAGAAGAGCTGGAGGAACTTCCAGATGAAGTAACGATTGCAGGACGTTTAATGACAAAGCGCGGAAAAGGGAAAGCAGGATTCGCTCACCTTCAGGATTTAAGCGGTCAAATTCAATTATATGTCCGTAAAGATGCAATTGGCGAAGAGGCATATGATGTATTTAAATCAGCGGACTTAGGTGATATTGTCGGTGTGACAGGCGTTATGTTTAAAACAAATGTTGGAGAATTATCTGTTAAAGCGAAAGAATTTCATCTATTAACCAAATCACTGCGTCCGCTGCCAGAAAAATATCATGGCTTAAAAGATATTGAACAGCGCTATCGTCAGCGTTATCTTGATTTAATCACTAATCCGGACAGCAGAGATACGTTTGTAGCCCGCAGTAAGATTATTCAATCCATGCGTGAATATTTAAATGCTCAAGGTTATTTAGAAGTAGAAACACCGATGATGCACAGTATTCCGGGCGGAGCATCTGCGCGTCCATTTATTACGCATCATAATGCGCTGGATGCTGAATTATATATGCGTATTGCAATCGAACTACATTTAAAACGCCTTATTGTCGGCGGATTAGAAAAAGTATATGAGATAGGCCGTGTATTCCGTAACGAAGGAGTTTCCACAAGGCATAACCCTGAATTTACAATGATTGAACTCTATGAAGCATATGCGGATTATCATGATATTATGGACCTTACGGAAAACTTAATTGCACATATTGCAAAAGAAGTATATGGAAAAACGACGATTCAATATGGCGATGAGGAAGTAAACCTTGAGCCTAAATGGACAAGACTGCATATGGTAGATGCGATTAAACAAGAGACAGGTGTAGACTTCTGGCAGCACTTATCGGACGATGAAGCACGTGCTTTAGCAAAGGAATATAACGTAGAAATTACAGATGCGATGACTTTCGGACATATTGTAAATGAATTCTTCGAGCAAAAGGTAGAGGAAACACTCATTCAACCTACGTTTATTTTTGGACATCCTGTAGAAATTTCTCCTCTCGCTAAAAAGAACAAAGAGGATGAACGTTTTACAGATCGTTTCGAGTTATTTATTGTAGGAAGAGAGCATGCTAATGCCTTTAGTGAGCTGAATGACCCGATTGATCAGCGTCAGCGTTTTGAAGCTCAAGTAAAAGAAAGAGATCAAGGAAACGATGAAGCACATTATATGGATGAAGACTTTTTAGAAGCATTAGAATATGGTATGCCACCAACTGGCGGTTTAGGAATTGGAGTAGACCGTTTAGTAATGCTGTTAACAAATTCGCCTTCTATTCGGGACGTACTGTTATTCCCGCAAATGAAAAATCGTTAATTAACCATTATGTTATTGTTAGAAGCACCGCCGGAAGGTTACTCTTCTGTCGGTGCTTTTGTATGTATACGTAAGGGATGAAAGAGGCAAAAATCTTTGAGAATAGTGATTTATCAAGGGGTTTTAAAGCTGCTCCAATAAAATGAATTATAGAAATATTTAACTTGTACTATTTTATTTAAAAAAAGACTTGCTTTCGGTTTGGAATCATGATAAATTTATTATCGTTGCATAACGCAATGCGCATCACACAAACGATTCAACAGATTAACAACAAAATAAATTTTAAAAAGTTGTTGACAATGAATTGCAGATGTGATAAATTAATAAAGTCGCCAATTTGAAACAGCGACAAACAAATTGCTCTTTGAAAACTGAACAAAACAACCAGTACGAAAGAAGAAAAACACCTCGTTTTTCTTGAAAAATAAGTCAGAAGTTGACTTCTGAAAGCTAAAGTTTCAAACACTTTTATGGAGAGTTTGATCTTGGCTCAGGACGAACGCTGGCGGCGTGCCTAATACATGCAAGTCGAGCGCGGGAAGCGAACGGAACTCTTCGGAGGGAAGTTCGTGGAACGAGCGGCGGACGGGTGAGTAACACGTAGGCAACCTGCCTGTAAGACTGGGATAACTCGCGGAAACGCGAGCTAATACCGGATAACACTTTCTATCACCTGATGGAAAGTTGAAAGGCGGCTTTTGCTGTCACTTACAGATGGGCCTGCGGCGCATTAGCTAGTTGGTGAGGTAACGGCTCACCAAGGCGACGATGCGTAGCCGACCTGAGAGGGTGATCGGCCACACTGGGACTGAGACACGGCCCAGACTCCTACGGGAGGCAGCAGTAGGGAATCTTCCGCAATGGACGAAAGTCTGACGGAGCAACGCCGCGTGAGTGATGAAGGTTTTCGGATCGTAAAACTCTGTTGTCAGGGAAGAACAAGTATGATAGTAACTGATCGTACCTTGACGGTACCTGACCAGAAAGCCACGGCTAACTACGTGCCAGCAGCCGCGGTAATACGTAGGTGGCAAGCGTTGTCCGGAATTATTGGGCGTAAAGCGCTCGCAGGCGGTTCTTTAAGTCTGATGTGAAATCTTGCGGCTCAACCGCAAACGTGCATTGGAAACTGGAGGACTTGAGTGCAGAAGAGGAGAGTGGAATTCCACGTGTAGCGGTGAAATGCGTAGAGATGTGGAGGAACACCAGTGGCGAAGGCGACTCTCTGGTCTGTAACTGACGCTGAGGAGCGAAAGCGTGGGGAGCGAACAGGATTAGATACCCTGGTAGTCCACGCCGTAAACGATGAGTGCTAGGTGTTAGGGGGTTTCCGCCCCTTAGTGCTGAAGTTAACGCATTAAGCACTCCGCCTGGGGAGTACGGCCGCAAGGCTGAAACTCAAAAGAATTGACGGGGACCCGCACAAGCGGTGGAGCATGTGGTTTAATTCGAAGCAACGCGAAGAACCTTACCAGGTCTTGACATCCTTTGACCACTCTAGAGATAGAGTTTTCCCTTCGGGGACAAAGTGACAGGTGGTGCATGGTTGTCGTCAGCTCGTGTCGTGAGATGTTGGGTTAAGTCCCGCAACGAGCGCAACCCTTAATCTTAGTTGCCAGCATTCAGTTGGGCACTCTAAGGTGACTGCCGGTGACAAACCGGAGGAAGGTGGGGATGACGTCAAATCATCATGCCCCTTATGACCTGGGCTACACACGTGCTACAATGGACGGAACAAAGGGAAGCGAACCCGCGAGGTCCAGCAAATCCCATAAAACCGTTCTCAGTTCGGATTGCAGGCTGCAACTCGCCTGCATGAAGCCGGAATCGCTAGTAATCGCGGATCAGCATGCCGCGGTGAATACGTTCCCGGGTCTTGTACACACCGCCCGTCACACCACGAGAGTTCGTAACACCCGAAGTCGGTGAGGTAACCTTTTGGAGCCAGCCGCCGAAGGTGGGACGAATGATTGGGGTGAAGTCGTAACAAGGTAGCCGTATCGGAAGGTGCGGCTGGATCACCTCCTTTCTAAGGATATATAACGGAATTCGTACGTGGTTGTTTGGTTCAGTTTTGAGAGAGCAATTCTCTCAAAGGAAGCTTGTACCTTGAAAACTAAATAAGAGTAACAACGACATCAAACTTTAAAAATAAGGCAAAAAAGCTATTGATATAGCGACACAACTGATTACATTCTGTAATCAGCCATCTTATTCAAAAACTTTAGTTAAGTGAATAAGGGCGCACGGTGGATGCCTTGGCACTAGGAGCCGATGAAGGACGGGACTAACACCGATATGCCTCGGGGAGTTGTAAGTAAACGTTATATCCGAGGATTTCCGAATGGGGGAACCCACTGTTCGTAATGGAACAGTACATCTATCTGAATACATAGGATAGGTGAGGCAGACCCGGGGAACTGAAACATCTCAGTACCTGGAGGAAGAGAAAGAAACATCGATTTCCTGAGTAGCGGCGAGCGAAACGGAAAGAGCCCAAACCAAGAAGCTTGCTTCTTGGGGTTGTAGGACATTCCATTGGAGTGACAAAGAAATTCTTTAGATGAATCGACCTGGAAAGGTCAGCCAAAGAGGGTAACAGCCCTGTAATCGAAAAAGAATTTCCTCCGGAGTGTATCCTGAGTACGGCGGAACACGTGGAATTCCGTCGGAATCCGGGAGGACCATCTCCCAAGGCTAAATACTCCCTAGTGACCGATAGTGAACCAGTACCGTGAGGGAAAGGTGAAAAGCACCCCGGGAGGGGAGTGAAATAGAACCTGAAACCGTGTGCCTACAAGTAGTCGAAGCCCGTTAATGGGTGACGGCGTACCTTTTGTAGAATGGACCGGCGAGTTACGATCGTATGCAAGGTTAAGTGGAAGACACGGAGCCGTAGCGAAAGCGAGTCTGAACAGGGCGAATGAGTATGCGGTCGTAGACCCGAAACTGTGTGATCTACCCATGTCCAGGGTGAAGGTCAGGTAACACTGACTGGAGGCCCGAACCCACGTATGTTGAAAAATGCGGGGATGAGGTGTGGGTAGCGGTGAAATTCCAATCGAACACAGAGATAGCTGGTTCTCTCCGAAATAGCTTTAGGGCTAGCCTCAAGATAGAGAGTACTGGAGGTAGAGCACTGATTGGACTAGGGGCCCCTACCGGGTTACCGAATTCAGTCAAACTCCGAATGCCAGTTACTTACACTTGGGAGTCAGACTATGGGTGATAAGGTTCATAGTCGAAAGGGAAACAGCCCAGACCGCCAGCTAAGGTCCCAAAGTATACGTTAAGTGGAAAAGGATGTGGCGTTGCACAGACAACCAGGATGTTGGCTTAGAAGCAGCCATCATTGAAAGAGTGCGTAATAGCTCACTGGTCGAGTGACGCTGCGCCGAAAATGTACCGGGGCTAAACGTATCACCGAAGCTGCGGATTGTTCTTACGAACAATGGTAGGAGAGCGTTCAAAGTGCTGCGAAGTCAGACCGTGAGGACTGGTGGAGCGCTTTGAAGTGAGAATGCCGGTATGAGTAGCGAAAAAAGAGTGAGAATCTCTTTCACCGAATGCCTAAGGTTTCCTGAGGAAGGCTCGTCCTCTCAGGGTTAGTCGGGACCTAAGCCGAGGCCGACAGGCGTAGGCGATGGACAACAGGTTGATATTCCTGTACCACCTCATGATTGTTTGAGCAATGGGGGGACGCAGGAGGATAAGGAGTGCGCACCGATGGATGTGCGTCCAAGCATGCGAGGAAGTCAGACAGGCAAATCCGTCTGACATGATTCTGAGCTGTGACGGGGAGGGAAATAGAGTACCGAAGTTCCTGATTTCACACTGCCAAGAAAAGCCTCTAGTTAGATCATAGGTGCCCGTACCGCAAACCGACACAGGTAGGCGAGGAGAGAATCCTAAGGTGAGCGGGAGAACTCTCGTTAAGGAACTCGGCAAAATGACCCCGTAACTTCGGGAGAAGGGGTGCTCACTTGTGAGTGAGCCGCAGTGAATAGGCCCAAGCGACTGTTTAGCAAAAACACAGGTCTCTGCGAAGCCGAAAGGCGAAGTATAGGGGCTGACACCTGCCCGGTGCTGGAAGGTTAAGGGGAAGAGTTAGCTCTTCGGAGCGAAGCTTTGAACCGAAGCCCCAGTAAACGGCGGCCGTAACTATAACGGTCCTAAGGTAGCGAAATTCCTTGTCGGGTAAGTTCCGACCCGCACGAAAGGTGCAACGACTTGGGCACTGTCTCAACGAGAGACCCGGTGAAATTATACTATGCGTGAAGATGCGCATTACCCGCGACAGGACGGAAAGACCCCGTGGAGCTTTACTGTAGCCTGATATGGAATGTTTGTGCAGTTTGTACAGGATAGGTGGGAGCCTTTGAAGCGTGAGCGCCAGCTTACGTGGAGGCATCCGTGGGATACCACCCTAACTGTATGACCATTCTAACCCAGGACCGTAATCCGGTTCGGAGACAGTGTCAGGCGGGCAGTTTGACTGGGGCGGTCGCCTCCTAAAAGGTAACGGAGGCGCCCAAAGGTTCCCTCAGAATGGTTGGAAATCATTCGAAGAGTGTAAAGGCAGAAGGGAGCTTGACTGCGAGACCTACAAGTCGAGCAGGGACGAAAGTCGGGCTTAGTGATCCGGTGGTTCCGCATGGAAGGGCCATCGCTCAACGGATAAAAGCTACCCCGGGGATAACAGGCTTATCTCCCCCAAGAGTTCACATCGACGGGGAGGTTTGGCACCTCGATGTCGGCTCATCGCATCCTGGGGCTGTAGTCGGTCCCAAGGGTTGGGCTGTTCGCCCATTAAAGCGGTACGCGAGCTGGGTTCAGAACGTCGTGAGACAGTTCGGTCCCTATCCGTCGTGGGCGTTGGAAGTTTGAGAGGAGCTGTCCTTAGTACGAGAGGACCGGGATGGACACACCGCTGGTGTACCAGTTGTTCCGCCAGGAGCATTGCTGGGTAGCTACGTGTGGTAAGGATAAGTGCTGAAAGCATCTAAGCATGAAGCCCCCCTCAAGATGAAACTTCCCATCACTTTAAGTGAGTAAAATCCCTCAGAGACGATGAGGTTGATAGGTCCGAGGTGGAAGCGTGGCGACACGTGCAGCTGACGGATACTAATCGATTGAGGACTTATCTAAGTTTTTTCATGTCACGTTACTCTTATTTAGTTTTCAGGGTGCAAATTCTTGAAAAAAAGTGTTGCATTTTTATTCTAAAATGCATATAATATAACTTGTCCTTGTTTTTCAGGAAACATCTTCAAGTTACATATTTTGTTGTCTGGTGGCGAGAGCGAAGAGGTCACACCTGTTCCCATGCCGAACACAGAAGTTAAGTTCTTCAGCGCCAATGGTAGTTGGGGGCTTCCCCCTGCGAGAGTAGGACGTTGCCAGGCTTTATCAATCCGGAGGATTAGCTCAGCTGGGAGAGCACCTGCCTTACAAGCAGGGGGTCGCAGGTTCGAGCCCTGCATCCTCCACCATTATGCCGGCCTAGCTCAACTGGTAGAGCAACTGACTTGTAATCAGTAGGTTGGGGGTTCAAGTCCTCTGGCCGGCACCATTTTCCTTTTTGTAGGAGCCATTAGCTCAGTCGGTAGAGCATCTGACTTTTAATCAGAGGGTCGAAGGTTCGAATCCTTCATGGCTCACCATTTGCGGGTGTGGCGGAATTGGCAGACGCGCTAGACTTAGGATCTAGTGCCTTCGGGCGTGGGGGTTCAAGTCCCTCCACCCGCACCACTATTTTCAATTTAAAAAGCAATATGCGGAAGTAGTTCAGTGGTAGAACACCACCTTGCCAAGGTGGGGGTCGCGGGTTCGAATCCCGTCTTCCGCTCCAAAATATTGCCGGGGTGGCGGAACTGGCAGACGCACAGGACTTAAAATCCTGCGGTAAGTGATTACCGTACCGGTTCGATTCCGGTCCTCGGCACCATAAGCGCCTGTAGCTCAATTGGATAGAGCGTTTGACTACGGATCAAGAGGTTAGGGGTTCGACTCCTCTCAGGCGCGCCATCGGGAAGTAGCTCAGCTTGGTAGAGCACTTGGTTTGGGACCAAGGGGTCGCAGGTTCGAATCCTGTCTTCCCGACCATTAAATATAACTGAATTTATCTATGGGGCCTTAGCTCAGCTGGGAGAGCGCCTGCCTTGCACGCAGGAGGTCAGCGGTTCGATCCCGCTAGGCTCCACTCAACAATTTATTAAAAAAGTTGTTGACAATGATTTACAAACATGGTAAATTATATCTTGTCGCTAAAAACGACAGAAACAAATTGCTCTTTGAAAACTGAACAAAACAACCAGTACGAAAGAAGAAAAACACCTCGTTTTTCTTGAAAAATAAGTCAGAAGTTGACTTCTGAAAGCTAAAGTTTCAAACACTTTTATGGAGAGTTTGATCTTGGCTCAGGACGAACGCTGGCGGCGTGCCTAATACATGCAAGTCGAGCGCGGGAAGCGAACGGAACTCTTCGGAGGGAAGTTCGTGGAACGAGCGGCGGACGGGTGAGTAACACGTAGGCAACCTGCCTGTAAGACTGGGATAACTCGCGGAAACGCGAGCTAATACCGGATAACACTTTCTATCACCTGATGGAAAGTTGAAAGGCGGCTTTTGCTGTCACTTACAGATGGGCCTGCGGCGCATTAGCTAGTTGGTGAGGTAACGGCTCACCAAGGCGACGATGCGTAGCCGACCTGAGAGGGTGATCGGCCACACTGGGACTGAGACACGGCCCAGACTCCTACGGGAGGCAGCAGTAGGGAATCTTCCGCAATGGACGAAAGTCTGACGGAGCAACGCCGCGTGAGTGATGAAGGTTTTCGGATCGTAAAACTCTGTTGTCAGGGAAGAACAAGTATGATAGTAACTGATCGTACCTTGACGGTACCTGACCAGAAAGCCACGGCTAACTACGTGCCAGCAGCCGCGGTAATACGTAGGTGGCAAGCGTTGTCCGGAATTATTGGGCGTAAAGCGCTCGCAGGCGGTTCTTTAAGTCTGATGTGAAATCTTGCGGCTCAACCGCAAACGTGCATTGGAAACTGGAGGACTTGAGTGCAGAAGAGGAGAGTGGAATTCCACGTGTAGCGGTGAAATGCGTAGAGATGTGGAGGAACACCAGTGGCGAAGGCGACTCTCTGGTCTGTAACTGACGCTGAGGAGCGAAAGCGTGGGGAGCGAACAGGATTAGATACCCTGGTAGTCCACGCCGTAAACGATGAGTGCTAGGTGTTAGGGGGTTTCCGCCCCTTAGTGCTGAAGTTAACGCATTAAGCACTCCGCCTGGGGAGTACGGCCGCAAGGCTGAAACTCAAAAGAATTGACGGGGACCCGCACAAGCGGTGGAGCATGTGGTTTAATTCGAAGCAACGCGAAGAACCTTACCAGGTCTTGACATCCTTTGACCACTCTAGAGATAGAGTTTTCCCTTCGGGGACAAAGTGACAGGTGGTGCATGGTTGTCGTCAGCTCGTGTCGTGAGATGTTGGGTTAAGTCCCGCAACGAGCGCAACCCTTAATCTTAGTTGCCAGCATTCAGTTGGGCACTCTAAGGTGACTGCCGGTGACAAACCGGAGGAAGGTGGGGATGACGTCAAATCATCATGCCCCTTATGACCTGGGCTACACACGTGCTACAATGGACGGAACAAAGGGAAGCGAACCCGCGAGGTCCAGCAAATCCCATAAAACCGTTCTCAGTTCGGATTGCAGGCTGCAACTCGCCTGCATGAAGCCGGAATCGCTAGTAATCGCGGATCAGCATGCCGCGGTGAATACGTTCCCGGGTCTTGTACACACCGCCCGTCACACCACGAGAGTTCGTAACACCCGAAGTCGGTGAGGTAACCTTTTGGAGCCAGCCGCCGAAGGTGGGACGAATGATTGGGGTGAAGTCGTAACAAGGTAGCCGTATCGGAAGGTGCGGCTGGATCACCTCCTTTCTAAGGATATATAACGGAATTCGTACGTGGTTGTTTGGTTCAGTTTTGAGAGAGCAATTCTCTCAAAGGAAGCTTGTACCTTGAAAACTAAATAAGAGTAACAACGACATCAAACTTTAAAAATAAGGCAAAAAAGCTATTGATATAGCGACACAACTGATTACATTCTGTAATCAGCCATCTTATTCAAAAACTTTAGTTAAGTGAATAAGGGCGCACGGTGGATGCCTTGGCACTAGGAGCCGATGAAGGACGGGACTAACACCGATATGCCTCGGGGAGTTGTAAGTAAACGTTATATCCGAGGATTTCCGAATGGGGGAACCCACTGTTCGTAATGGAACAGTACATCTATCTGAATACATAGGATAGGTGAGGCAGACCCGGGGAACTGAAACATCTCAGTACCTGGAGGAAGAGAAAGAAACATCGATTTCCTGAGTAGCGGCGAGCGAAACGGAAAGAGCCCAAACCAAGAAGCTTGCTTCTTGGGGTTGTAGGACATTCCATTGGAGTGACAAAGAAATTCTTTAGATGAATCGACCTGGAAAGGTCAGCCAAAGAGGGTAACAGCCCTGTAATCGAAAAAGAATTTCCTCCGGAGTGTATCCTGAGTACGGCGGAACACGTGGAATTCCGTCGGAATCCGGGAGGACCATCTCCCAAGGCTAAATACTCCCTAGTGACCGATAGTGAACCAGTACCGTGAGGGAAAGGTGAAAAGCACCCCGGGAGGGGAGTGAAATAGAACCTGAAACCGTGTGCCTACAAGTAGTCGAAGCCCGTTAATGGGTGACGGCGTACCTTTTGTAGAATGGACCGGCGAGTTACGATCGTATGCAAGGTTAAGTGGAAGACACGGAGCCGTAGCGAAAGCGAGTCTGAACAGGGCGAATGAGTATGCGGTCGTAGACCCGAAACTGTGTGATCTACCCATGTCCAGGGTGAAGGTCAGGTAACACTGACTGGAGGCCCGAACCCACGTATGTTGAAAAATGCGGGGATGAGGTGTGGGTAGCGGTGAAATTCCAATCGAACACAGAGATAGCTGGTTCTCTCCGAAATAGCTTTAGGGCTAGCCTCAAGATAGAGAGTACTGGAGGTAGAGCACTGATTGGACTAGGGGCCCCTACCGGGTTACCGAATTCAGTCAAACTCCGAATGCCAGTTACTTACACTTGGGAGTCAGACTATGGGTGATAAGGTTCATAGTCGAAAGGGAAACAGCCCAGACCGCCAGCTAAGGTCCCAAAGTATACGTTAAGTGGAAAAGGATGTGGCGTTGCACAGACAACCAGGATGTTGGCTTAGAAGCAGCCATCATTGAAAGAGTGCGTAATAGCTCACTGGTCGAGTGACGCTGCGCCGAAAATGTACCGGGGCTAAACGTATCACCGAAGCTGCGGATTGTTCTTACGAACAATGGTAGGAGAGCGTTCAAAGTGCTGCGAAGTCAGACCGTGAGGACTGGTGGAGCGCTTTGAAGTGAGAATGCCGGTATGAGTAGCGAAAAAAGAGTGAGAATCTCTTTCACCGAATGCCTAAGGTTTCCTGAGGAAGGCTCGTCCTCTCAGGGTTAGTCGGGACCTAAGCCGAGGCCGACAGGCGTAGGCGATGGACAACAGGTTGATATTCCTGTACCACCTCATGATTGTTTGAGCAATGGGGGGACGCAGGAGGATAAGGAGTGCGCACCGATGGATGTGCGTCCAAGCATGCGAGGAAGTCAGACAGGCAAATCCGTCTGACATGATTCTGAGCTGTGACGGGGAGGGAAATAGAGTACCGAAGTTCCTGATTTCACACTGCCAAGAAAAGCCTCTAGTTAGATCATAGGTGCCCGTACCGCAAACCGACACAGGTAGGCGAGGAGAGAATCCTAAGGTGAGCGGGAGAACTCTCGTTAAGGAACTCGGCAAAATGACCCCGTAACTTCGGGAGAAGGGGTGCTCACTTGTGAGTGAGCCGCAGTGAATAGGCCCAAGCGACTGTTTAGCAAAAACACAGGTCTCTGCGAAGCCGAAAGGCGAAGTATAGGGGCTGACACCTGCCCGGTGCTGGAAGGTTAAGGGGAAGAGTTAGCTCTTCGGAGCGAAGCTTTGAACCGAAGCCCCAGTAAACGGCGGCCGTAACTATAACGGTCCTAAGGTAGCGAAATTCCTTGTCGGGTAAGTTCCGACCCGCACGAAAGGTGCAACGACTTGGGCACTGTCTCAACGAGAGACCCGGTGAAATTATACTATGCGTGAAGATGCGCATTACCCGCGACAGGACGGAAAGACCCCGTGGAGCTTTACTGTAGCCTGATATGGAATGTTTGTGCAGTTTGTACAGGATAGGTGGGAGCCTTTGAAGCGTGAGCGCCAGCTTACGTGGAGGCATCCGTGGGATACCACCCTAACTGTATGACCATTCTAACCCAGGACCGTGATCCGGTTCGGAGACAGTGTCAGGCGGGCAGTTTGACTGGGGCGGTCGCCTCCTAAAAGGTAACGGAGGCGCCCAAAGGTTCCCTCAGAATGGTTGGAAATCATTCGAAGAGTGTAAAGGCAGAAGGGAGCTTGACTGCGAGACCTACAAGTCGAGCAGGGACGAAAGTCGGGCTTAGTGATCCGGTGGTTCCGCATGGAAGGGCCATCGCTCAACGGATAAAAGCTACCCCGGGGATAACAGGCTTATCTCCCCCAAGAGTTCACATCGACGGGGAGGTTTGGCACCTCGATGTCGGCTCATCGCATCCTGGGGCTGTAGTCGGTCCCAAGGGTTGGGCTGTTCGCCCATTAAAGCGGTACGCGAGCTGGGTTCAGAACGTCGTGAGACAGTTCGGTCCCTATCCGTCGTGGGCGTTGGAAGTTTGAGAGGAGCTGTCCTTAGTACGAGAGGACCGGGATGGACACACCGCTGGTGTACCAGTTGTTCCGCCAGGAGCATTGCTGGGTAGCTACGTGTGGTAAGGATAAGTGCTGAAAGCATCTAAGCATGAAGCCCCCCTCAAGATGAAACTTCCCATCACTTTAAGTGAGTAAAATCCCTCAGAGACGATGAGGTTGATAGGTCCGAGGTGGAAGCGTGGCGACACGTGCAGCTGACGGATACTAATCGATTGAGGACTTATCTAAGTTTTTTCATGTCACGTTACTCTTATTTAGTTTTCAGGGTGCAAATTCTTGAAAAAAAGTGTTGCATTTTTATTCTAAAATGCATATAATATAACTTGTCCTTGTTTTTCAGGAAACATCTTCAAGTTACATATTTTGTTGTCTGGTGGCGAGAGCGAAGAGGTCACACCTGTTCCCATGCCGAACACAGAAGTTAAGTTCTTCAGCGCCAATGGTAGTTGGGGGCTTCCCCCTGCGAGAGTAGGACGTTGCCAGGCATATCGAAAAAGAGTTAAGCATCATGCTTAGCTCTTTTTTTGCATATTTTTTTAGAGGAAATGCCGTTTTATGTCATCTGAATCTGTTCATAAAAGGTACGATGACAAAATATATAAATGTTATGTCTTTTCTGCCAGGAAATAGAATCTTCTTTGTCGTAAAGACGGATCCTTGAATGAATGCTTTGCCAGCGATAGCCATCCGTCCGTTTGTTTTTTCCTCGACAGAATGGATATTTCTGCATACGCCGTTTTGTGAATAACCCCGCAACGAAATGACTTCCTTCTCTGATTCCGTGTGCCTGCATATGGACATCTTTTATTCCTAAATAACTCGATGGCAAATGGCGTGTATTCTTTTGTCTTCACTCTATCTATGATTGAAAACGAGAGGACGTGCCACATTTAGTATAGAGTCAAAAAATGTTTCATTATGACGTGCATTTTAAACAACGTTTTTACGTTTTTGATTTGAAATATTAGACGTAAGATTGTGGTTGTACATGGTATCACTGCTGGCACTGTTCGTCTAATGGTTTTTTGCTTGTTTAGCCTCAAATATCCTTTCTTTGGTATTTATTTCTGGAAGGTAAATCAATTTACTGCTAAAGTAAAAATACACTTATTACAATGAATACTTCTATTTAGACAGTTTAAAATTAATTTTCATGATAGGTGGCACGGAAAACCCCCGCTGAATAAATTTTCAATTTATAAAATGAAATGATAGCCTATACATATAAATAAACTGTAAAATATATAAAACAATAAGGGGGTGCAGGGAATGGAATTAGAACAATTTATTGATGATGATTTCGGAGTTATTGTGTTACGTTTGTTTATTGCTTTGTTGTTATCCGGTTTAATTGGTTTTGAGAGAGAAATTAATAATCATTCAGCTGGGTTTCGTACGCATATACTGGTAGGAGTAGGCTCTTGTTTGATGATGATTTTATCGATTTTTGGTTTTATTACATTTATGAATCAATACGACAACATTCAATTTGACCCTGCTCGTATCCCCTCTTATGTAATTAGCGGTATTGGTTTTCTTGGAGCTGGTACCATTATTGTATATGGAGGAACCATCAAAGGATTAACAACAGCTGCTTCTATATGGGCTGTAGCAGGAATAGGATTAGTGATTGGAGCCGGCATGTATAGTGTTGCTATTGTAACGACACTTATTATCCTTATCAGTTTAATATTTTTTAACCGGATGGAGCATTTTTTCCCTCGGTTTGCAACCAGTAATTTTATTGAATTGATTGCTTCAGAGGAATTTGAAATACATGAAGCTGTAAAATCAGTGGAAAAGAACGGTTTTACGATAAAACAGGTTGAGATAAAGCTGTTAGAAGGTAACAGGCGCAGAATTCATATATGGACAAATATGAAAAAGGACAATAAGTTAATTTATTTATTTGATGAAATATCGAAGCTTCCGGGAGTGGTTAATATAACAAAGCGAAATTAAAACATAAATATTTTCATAGATTTTTATAATTATGTTTTGATTTTTGGCCTGTTTGTCCAAAATAGAAATATCATCCATTTGCAACTGTGGCAATTTCTTATTATAATAAAACCATAGTCAAAGTTAGTCAAAGTCAAAAGGAATAATTTATCAAATAAATTATTTGATTTGAGGTGCGAAGGATGAGTAACATTTCAGATATCATTGAACAATATTTGAAAAAAGTATTACAGTCAGAAGAACAACAAGCGATTGAGATTAAAAGGAGTGAAATTGCAGATCAGTTTCAATGTGTACCTTCTCAAATAAATTATGTTATTAATACGCGTTTTACCATTGAGAAAGGGTATATCGTAGAAAGTAAACGCGGCGGTGGCGGCTATATTCGTATTATGCGCATACGGCATCAGGATAAATCGGAATTGATTGATGAGATTATTTATTTAATCGGTGATTCGATTCCGCAGCGTGCTGCTATAGATATTTTAGATCGGCTTTTAGAGGAGGAGCTGATTACAGCACGTGAAGCAAAGCTGATATTGGCAAGTATTGATCGAACAACGTTAGCTTTTCAATTGCCGCTAAGAGATGAATTGCGTGCACGTATTCTTAAATCTGCATTAACTGCACTCAAGTATCTGAACGATTAATTACCTGAAGGGGGGAGGAATCGTATGGAATGCCAAGAATGCCATGAAAGAAAGGCGACCCTGCATTTTAAGCATATTATAAACGGTCAAGAGACGAAAGTGAGCCTTTGTGAAGTATGTGCAAAGAAAAAAGGTTATTTAACCTATCCGGAGGAAGGATTCTCATTAAATGACCTTTTATCTGGGCTTTTTCAAAAAGATGGAATACCTTTGAACGCTGCAGGGACAGCAAATTCCAATCAGCCTAAACAGCCGCAGGAGCTGAAATGTTCTTCTTGCGGGAGAACCTTTAGTGAATTTAAAAAAGCAGGGAAATTTGGATGTGCAAATTGTTATGCGTCCTTTGATTCCAAGGTAGAGCCTATCTTACGGCGTGTGCATGCTGGGAATACAAAACATACTGGCAGGATTCCAAAGCGTGCCGGGAAGTATATTCAGCAAAAGCAATTAATATCCTCCCACAAAGAGGAATTAAAACAGCTGATTGAAGATGAAGAATTTGAAAAAGCAGCGGTTCTGCGCGATAAAATCAGAGAGCTGGAAAAAGCGAATCATCAAGATAAGGAAGCGGGTGATAACACGTGACATTAGAATCATTTATCAATGAAGCGATTAGCCCGTGGATGCTGGAGGACGGTCCGGATAAAGACATTGTAATGAGCAGCCGTGTCCGTCTGGCCCGCAACTTTGCGGATAAATTGTACCCGACATCCGGTAATAAGGAAGCGTTGGAAGAGGTACTGCAATTTATAAAGAAAAATTATATAAAAGAAGAGGATTCGGAGCAGGATTCTCTATCTTTTATACCAATGAAGCAATTAAATATGATTGAAAAACTTGTTCTGGTGGAAAAACACTTAATAAGTCCACATTTAATCAAACATAGTGATCATGCTGCAGTGTTATTATCCGAACAGGAGCAGACTTCCATTATGGTAAATGAAGAGGATCATTTGCGTATTCAGGTGTATTATCCTGGGCTTCAGCTAAAAAAAGCTTTAGAGGAAGCGTACTACTTAGATGATTGGCTGGAGGAAGAAGCTGACTATGCATTTGATGAAACAAAAGGTTATCTGACCAGCTGTCCTACCAATATTGGAACAGGCATGCGGGCTTCGATTATGATGCATTTGCCTGCGCTTGTACTGACAAAGCAAATCAACCGGCTTATTCCTGCAATTAATCAATTGGGACTGGTTGTCAGAGGGATATATGGTGAAGGCAGCGAGGCAAGAGGGAATATCTTTCAAATATCGAATCAGATTACACTGGGCAAGTCGGAAGAGGATATTGTGGAAGACCTGGAGAGTATTGTTAATCAGCTTGTGGAGCACGAGCGGATGGCACGGCAGTATATTTACGAGCAATCTGAGATTAGCTTGGAGGATCGTGTCTTCCGTTCCTATGGCACGTTAAAAAATAGCAGAATCATTGATTCGAAGGAGGCTGCTACCTGTATTTCTAATTTGCGTTTGGGAATTGATTTAGGCATAATAGAAAACATTTCCGAGAATATATTAAATGAACTGATGGTTTTAACACAGCCTGGATTCTTGCAGCACTATGCGAATAAAGCACTTCGTTCAGATGAACGTGATATCCGCAGGGCTTCGATTATTCGTGAAAGATTAAATTTGAAAAAATAGGAGGAAAAAACATATGATGTTTGGTCGCTTTACAGAGAGGGCACAAAAGGTATTGGCATTATCTCAAGATGAGGCCGTACGATTAGGCCATAATAATATTGGAACAGAACATATTCTTCTTGGTTTAGTACGTGAAGGAGAAGGCATAGCTGCCAAGGCATTGCAATCTCTTGGGCTGGAAGTAGCTAAAATTCAAGAAGAAGTGGAAAAGCTCATTGGTGTCGGCAAGCAGCCTTCTCAATCGATTCATTATACGCCCAGAGCAAAAAAAGTTGTTGAATTATCTCAGGACGAAGCAAGAAAACTGGGCCACTCCTATGTGGGAACAGAGCATATTCTTTTAGGTCTAATCCGTGAAGGGGAAGGTGTTGCTGCCCGTGTTTTAAATAATCTTGGTGTAAGCTTAAATAAGGCCCGTCAGCAAGTTCTTCAACTGTTAGGGAGCAATGAGTCTCAGACAGGCCGTCAGGGCCGTGCAGGACAGCAAACAAACGCAAGCACGCCTACATTAGATTCTTTAGCCCGCGATTTAACAGTCAGTGCGAAAGAAGGAAAAATCGATCCTGTTATTGGACGCTCTAAGGAAATTGAACGTGTAATCCAAGTATTGAGCCGCCGTACCAAAAACAACCCTGTGTTGATTGGGGAGCCTGGTGTCGGAAAGACAGCTGTTGCAGAAGGACTGGCACAGCAGATCATTGATAATGAAGTACCGGAAACACTACGTGACAAACGTGTGATGACGTTAGATATGGGTACTGTTGTTGCAGGTACAAAATATCGCGGTGAATTTGAGGACCGTTTGAAAAAAGTAATGGAAGAAATCCGTCAATCCGGCAATGTTATTTTATTTATCGATGAACTCCATACGCTGATCGGAGCCGGGGGAGCAGAAGGTGCAATCGATGCGTCAAACATTCTAAAACCGTCCCTTGCCCGCGGTGAGCTGCAATGTATCGGCGCGACGACATTAGATGAATACCGGAAATATATTGAAAAGGATGCTGCGTTAGAGCGCCGTTTCCAGCCAATTCAGGTAGATGAGCCGACCCTGGATGAAACCATTCAAATCTTGAAAGGTTTAAGAGACCGCTACGAAGCGCATCACCGTGTGACTATTACAGATGAAGCAATTGAAGCAGCAGCATCTCTGTCGGATCGATATATCACAGATCGTTTTCTGCCGGATAAGGCAATTGATTTAATCGATGAGGCTGGTTCTAAAGTACGTTTAAATTCTTACACGGTTCCGCCAAATTTAAAAGAATTAGAACAGAAGCTGGAAGAAGTAAGGAAAGAAAAAGACGCCGCTGTCCAAAGTCAGGAATTTGAAAAAGCAGCATCCTTGCGGGACTCTGAACAGCGTTACCGTGAAAAGCTTGAGAAAACAAAGGATGAATGGAAGGAAAAACAAGGACAGACCGATTCGGAAGTAACGATGGAAGACATCGCTGCAGTGGTATCTATCTGGACAGGGGTTCCTGTTGCGAAATTGACGAAAGATGAAAGTGACCGTCTGCTGAACATGGAAGAGATTCTTCATGATCGCGTTATTGGTCAATCGGAAGCAGTGAACGCTGTAGCTAAAGCAATCCGCCGCGCCCGTGCCGGGTTAAAAGACCCTAAGCGTCCAATTGGTTCCTTTATATTTCTTGGACCGACGGGTATTGGGAAAACGGAGCTTGCCCGTGCGCTTGCTGAAGTCATGTTTGCGGATGAGGATGCGATGATCCGGATCGATATGTCAGAGTACATGGAAAGACATGCGACGTCCCGTTTAGTTGGTTCGCCTCCAGGCTATGTTGGCTATGAAGAGGGCGGTCAATTAACCGAACGTGTTCGCCGTAAACCATATTCTGTTGTGCTGTTGGATGAAGTAGAAAAAGCACATCCAGAAGTCTTTAATATCCTCTTGCAGGTCCTTGAAGATGGCCGTTTAACAGATTCAAAGGGAAGAGTAGTTGATTTCCGCAATACGGTTATTATCATGACCTCTAATGTCGGAGCAAGTGAATTAAGACGTAATAAATATGTCGGCTTCACACTGGACAATGATGAGAAGAGAGAGCATGAAGATATGAAGTCGAAGGTGATGGACGAATTGAAAAAAGCATTCCGTCCTGAATTCCTAAATCGTATTGATGAAACCATTGTGTTCCACTCCCTGGAGAGAAAACACATGAAAGATATTGCATCATTAATGCTTAAACAGCTGCAAAAACGTCTGGAAGAGCAAGAGCTGACCCTTTCCCTTACAGATAAGGCAATTGACAAAATTGCTAATGAAGGCTTTGATCCAGAATATGGTGCCCGTCCGCTGAGACGCTCTATTCAAAGTAATATCGAGAATTTATTATCAGAAGAGCTGTTAAAGGGAACCATTCAAAAGGAACAAAAGGTGAAAATAGGGTTGAACAGCAAAGGGGAATTTATTGTCCTTTCTTAAACAGGATGTAAGGTACAGAAAGCTAGAAGAACACGGTTCTTCTAGCTTTCTCCATTTCTCAAAAAATGCTTGTGGCATAAGTATGGAAGATTCTTTGTGAATTTGATGCTTTTCTGTAACCTATGAAAACCAGAAATAGTCTATAATAATAAATAAGGGTGGTTCAAGAGAAGACGCTAGGCTTGAATCTCACTTGAAGGAGGTTAGAAACGTTGGCAAAAAGGAAAACAAAATTTGTCTGTCAGGAATGTGGATATGAATCGGCTAAGTGGATGGGGAAATGTCCAGCTTGCCATCAATGGAATACGATGGTTGAAGAAATTGAAGCTGCTTCTGTAAAAGGCAGGACAGGATACACGTCTGGTGCAGCCTCCTCACAAAAACCCGAAAAGATTACCTCCATCGAATCAAAGAAGGAACCCCGCATTACGACGAAGATGCGGGAATTTAACCGTGTATTAGGCGGGGGCGTGGTATTAGGGTCACTGGTTTTAATTGGCGGAGATCCGGGTATTGGAAAATCAACACTCCTGTTGCAAATATCTGCACAGCTGGCAGAGAAGGCTTTACCGGTTCTCTACGTATCTGGTGAAGAATCCACAAGGCAAACCAAATTGCGTGCAGATCGTTTAGATATAAAAACGGATGAACTATATGTATTATCAGAAACGAATTTAATGGATATCAGCAGGCAGATAGAAGAAATCAATCCTTCCTTTGTCGTCGTCGATTCCATTCAAACCATTTTTAAAGAAGAGATAACCAGCGCGCCTGGGAGCGTGTCACAGGTCAGAGAATGTACAATGGAGCTTATGAAAATTGCGAAGACCAAAGGCATTCCTGTTTTTATTGTCGGGCACGTAACCAAAGAAGGTTCGATTGCCGGTCCGCGTTTACTGGAGCATATGGTGGATGCGGTGTTGTATTTTGAAGGAGAACGTCATCACACCTATCGTATTTTAAGAGGTGTAAAAAATCGTTTTGGAAGTACGAATGAAATGGGGATTTTTGAGATGAAGGAGGAAGGATTACGTGAAGTAATGAATCCGTCTGAAATCTTTTTAGAAGAGAGATCCCAAGGAGCTGCCGGCTCGACCGTTGTAGCATCAATGGAAGGTACACGCCCTGTTTTAGTAGAGATTCAAGCGCTGATTTCTCCAACAAGCTTCGGGAACCCGCGCAGAACAGCCACGGGAGTAGACCATAACCGCGTGCCGCTTTTAATGGCTGTGCTGGAAAAACGCGTTGGACTGATGCTGCAAAACCAGGATGCTTATATCAAAGTAGCGGGCGGGGTAAAGCTGGATGAACCGGCGATTGACTTAGCACTGGCGGTCAGTATTGCATCGAGTTTCCGCGATCATCCAACCAAACCAGAGGATATTTTTATCGGTGAGGTTGGTTTAACAGGAGAAATTCGCAGAGTCTCCCGAATCGAACAACGGGTGCAGGAGGCTGCGAAACTGGGTTTTAAACGGGTAATCTGCCCGAAAAATAATTTAGACGGCTGGAATTATCCGGCCGGCATCGAAGTAATTGGTGTTTCCAATGTACAGGAAGCTTTAGAAATCGGATTACATCAATAGATTTTTTTGAGGATGAAAATTTAGAAGAATTCCGAGCAGATAAGCATATATTATATGTCATTTGGTAATACTACTAATACGAGTCAGGAGGTGAAAGGAATTGATGAAAAAAGTAGTACACTTATTTTTTATTATTTTAGGAGGTACCATGGGATATCTTTATATTCCAGAAATCGTCCAGCTGTTAAATGTTGCAGAATCAAGCTGGCTAACTTCATCTATCTTGGGAATGATTGTTGGAGCTATTATATTTTTTATCTTGTCTTATTTACTAGTAAACTATATTGTAAATTTCTTTCGTTGGGTGGAAGATGCACTGGTCAAATTACCAGCCATGGATTTATTTTTTGGCAGTATCGGGTTAATTGTCGGTCTAGTTATAGCTTACTTTGTTAATATGCCGTTTCAAGATATGAGTATTCGTATTTTCTCACAGGTCTTGCCGCTGTTCATTATGATTATACTTGGTTATTTAGGATTCCAGGTTGGTTTTCGCCGGCGTGAAGAATTTATGAATATACTCAAACCGGCGAAAAAGGACAAGCGCCGCAGCGGCGAGGAAGAGGACGCAGATGCGGGTACGCAAAGCTTAAGTCCCAAAATTTTGGATACAAGTGTGATTATTGATGGGCGAATAGCTGATATTTGTCAGACTAACTTTTTAGAAGGAACCATTGTGATTCCACAGTTTGTTCTTGGTGAGTTACAGCATATTGCAGATTCATCAGATGCGCTGAAGCGAAACCGCGGCAGACGCGGTTTGGATATTTTGAACAGAATTCAGAAAGAGCTCGCTGTAAAAGTAGAAATTTATGAAGGCGATTTTGAGGATATTCCGGAAGTAGACAGCAAATTGATCAAACTGGCAAAAGTCATTGATGGCATTGTAGTTACGAACGATTTTAATTTAAATAAAGTATGTGACTTCCAGGGAGTGCCTGTTTTAAATATTAATGATCTGGCCAATGCAGTGAAGCCGGTTGTTCTTCCAGGGGAAGAGCTGCATGTGCAGGTCATCAAAGACGGGAAAGAGCATAATCAAGGTGTTGCCTATTTAGATGATGGAACGATGATTGTGGTGGAAGAAGGCAGAGATTATATCGGCAAAAATATTGAGGTTGTTATTACGAGTGTTTTACAAACCTCTGCGGGACGGATGATCTTTGCAAAACCAAAATTACTTGAAAAAGCGTTGTAAAAAGGGTATAACTGATAAAGGATAAAAAAAGTGATAACATATATATGTTATCACTTTTCGTATAGAGCTTGTTTATGAAGATAAGGGGGAGAAAATTCCTTTTATAATAGGTATTTCAAAAAATTTCTATCAGATTTTTTGAATAGATACAAGGCAGGCAGCGATGATATATAAACAATGAAGGAGGCATTTTAAATGAGTAAGGAAGTTCGCGTACGTTATGCACCTAGTCCAACGGGTCATTTACACATTGGTAACGCTCGTACGGCTTTATTTAATTATTTATATGCAAAACATTTTGATGGGAAATTCATTATCCGCACAGAAGACACAGATGATAAAAGAAACGTAGAGGGCGGCGAAGAGAGTCAATTAAAATATTTAAAATGGCTCGGCTTAGAATGGGATGAAGGTGCCGATATCGGCGGTGATTATGGTCCTTATCGCCAGACAGAGCGCTTAGATATCTATCAGAAGTTTGTAGATGAACTGCTTGAGCGTGATTTAGCTTATAAATGCTATATGACAGAGGACGAGTTAGAGGCAGAACGGGAAGCGCAGCGTGCAAATGGACAAGTCCCTAAATACGCTGGAAAACATAGCAACTTAACAGAGGAAGAAATTCAGGGCTTTGAAGCAGAGGGCAGAACGCCAAGTATCCGTATTCGTGTTCCTGAAAATAAAACATACACGTTCCAAGACATTGTCCGCGGAGAAATCACATTTGAGTCCAGTGATTTTGGCGACTGGGTCATTGTAAAGAAAAACGGAATTCCTACCTATAATTTTGCTGTAGCTATCGATGATCATTTGATGGAAATTACCGACGTATTGCGCGGGGAAGAGCATATTTCCAATACACCCAAGCAAATGATGGTATATGATGCGTTTGGATGGCCAGCACCGCGTTACGGGCATATGACATTAATTCTGAATGAAGAGCGTAAAAAGCTGAGTAAACGTGATGAGCACATTCTGCAGTTTATTGAGCAATATCGTAATTTAGGCTATTTGCCGGAAGCGATGTTTAACTTCATCAGCTTGCTTGGATGGTCTCCAGTTGGCGAAGAAGAGATGTTTACACAGGATGAACTGATTAATATATTTGATCCAGAGCGTTTATCTACGTCTGCCGCTATTTTTGACCAGCATAAATTGAAATGGATGAACAATGAATATATTAAAAAAGCAGATTTAAGCCGTGTCATCGATCTAGCGTTACCGCATTTAATCAAAGCAGGCAAGCTTCCGGAGAATATGGATGAGAAGACGCGTGAATGGGCGGAAAATGTAATTAGTCTATATCGTGAACAATTGCGCTACGGGGCAGAAATCGTTGAATTGACAGAGCTGTTCTTCCAGGAGGATATTACCTATGGTGAAGCAGAACGGGAAGTTTTAGGAGAAGAGCAGGTGCCTGAAGTATTGCAAGTGTTCACAGATAAATTAATTCATTTAGAGTCGTTTGATAAAGATTCGATTAAAGCGCAGTTTAAAGCAACCCAAAAAGAAACAGGACATCGCGGTAAAAAACTCTTTATGCCGATCCGTGTAGCAACAACAGGACAAATGCACGGTCCAGAGCTTCCGTTTGCTATCGAATTGCTGGGGAAAGATGTTATCGTGAAGCGTCTTGATAAATTATTAAAGGAAATGGGAGCTTAAGAGTTCACATTTCTTGTGTAATATAATATATTATCTTTATAAGTTTCGCCTATGTTATGATAGCTATGAAAATCAAATAAATTTAAATCGTTGAAGAGGTAAAGTAAAAATGAATTTCTTACACAGAGAGAGTCACAGTTGCTGCGAGTGACTTTAAGATTTCTTTTTGAAGTGCGCCTCAGAGTCTATTGTGGAACATAAAGTACATGGTAGCGGTTCTCTGCCGTTAACAGAGCAAAGGGGAGAAAGATATTTTTTTCTCTAAACAGAGTGGAACCGCGCTAAAAAGCGTCTCTGTGTTTTCAATAACACAGAGACGCTTTTTTTATATCTAATCAAAGAAAAGATAAATTCATTTTTACTTTATTAGGCAGTAATCGATTTTGCTAATTAATTTAAACAGAAGGGACTGTATATAGTGGTCTTTCGGAAAATGAAGGAGGATATGGATGTTGTTTTTGAACAGGATCCAGCCGCCCGCACGTATTTTGAAGTTATGTTAACTTACTCTGGTGTACATGCGATTTGGGCGCATCGCATCGCACATTGGCTGTATAACAAAAATCTGAAGTTCTTGGCTCGTTTTATTTCGCAATTCTCTCGTTTTATAACTGGTATTGAAATTCATCCTGGAGCCAAAATAGGAAGAAGATTGTTTATTGACCATGGCATGGGCGTGGTTATCGGGGAGACCTGTGAAATAGGTGATAACGTCACTATTTTCCAAGGAGTAACACTCGGCGGAACGGGAAAAGAACAAGGGAAACGGCATCCTACCATTGAAGACAATGCGATGGTTTCAACAGGGGCAAAGGTACTTGGAGCCATTACGATTGGAGAAAACTCGAAAATCGGGGGAGGCTCAGTGGTATTAAAGAATGTTCCTGCTAACGCTACGGTCGTCGGTGTTCCTGGGCAGGTTGTTGTTCAAGATGGAATACGTCTGAACAGAGATCTGGATCATCAAAATATTCCAGATCCAGTTGCAGAAAAATGCAAAAGCCTGCAAGATCAAATCGAGGAACTGAAAGCAGAAATGGAGCTTTTAAAGAAAGGGAGAATAAACAACCATGACGATTCAAATATATAATACGCTAACGAGACAGAAGGAAGATTTCAAACCCATTGAGTCTGGGAAAGTGTCTATGTACGTATGCGGTCCGACGGTATATAACTATATCCATATCGGAAATGCACGTCCGGCAATTGTATTCGACACGGTTCGCAGGTATTTTGAATATCGGGGATATGAGGTCAACTATGTCCTCAACTTTACAGATGTAGATGATAAAATTATTAAAGCAGCCAAGGAAGCAGAAGAGGAAGTCGGTGCATTGGCTGACCGGTTTATCGATGCGTATTTAGAAGACGTGGGCGCATTAGGCGTCAAAAAAGCAACGAAAAATCCGCGTGTCATGGATTCGATGCAGGAAATTATAGCGTTTATCAAAGAATTGATAGACAAGGGCTATGCTTATGAAGCAGAAGGAGATGTTTATTTCAAACCGCGTTCCTTTAAAGGGTATGGAAAGCTTTCTCATCAGTCTATTGACGAATTACGTTCTGGTGCACGAATCCAAGTCGGAGAGAAAAAAGAGGATCCGCTGGATTTTGCTTTATGGAAAGAAGCAAAAGAGGGAGAAATTGCGTGGGAAGCGCCATGGGGCAAAGGACGTCCAGGCTGGCATATTGAATGCTCAGCAATGGCTAAGAAACATTTAGGAGATACCATTGATATTCATGCCGGGGGACAGGACTTAACTTTTCCGCATCATGAGAATGAGATTGCACAATCGGAAGCACATAATGATACTACCTTTGCTAACTATTGGATGCATAACGGCTATATTAATATCGATAATGAAAAAATGTCGAAGTCACTTGGTAATTTTGTGCTGGCACGTGATTTAATCAATATGCATGACCCGAAAGTGCTGCGTTTCTTTATGCTTTCTGTTCACTACCGCAATCCGATTAACTTTACAGAAGAGCTATTACAAAGCGCAAAAACAAGTTTGGAACGCATTGAAACAGCTTATCATAATTTAGGGCATCGACGCCAAACAAGCATGGATTTAAGAGGAGATAACAAGGAGTGGGTAGACCGTATTGAAGAGCGTACAAAACGGTTTGAAGCAGAGATGGACGATGACTTTAATACAGCCAATGCAATTTCCATTCTATTTGATTTATCTAAAGAGGCGAATGTCTATGTCCAAGAGGAGCAAACGGCTAAAGAAGTCATTGATGCTTTCCGTGAAGCCCTTGCTTCGATGCTTGGAGTGTTGGGAATTGACATTGAAAATGAACAGGAAGAATTACTGGATGAAACGATTGAAGCATTGATTGCAGAACGAAATGAGGCCCGGAAAAATCGTGATTTTGCCCGTGCGGATGAAATACGCGATCAATTGAAACAGGAACAGATTATCTTAGAGGATACGCCACAAGGAGTAAGATGGAAAAGAGGTAAATAATGAAAGCCAGTGACGTCAGGCAAATGAAAAGTCTCGCTTTAGCCTATATCGGCGATGCGATTTATGAGGTGTATGTGCGCGAACAATTATTAGAGCGGGGGACCATTAAACCAAATCAACTACATCAGGCAGCGATTCGTTATGTATCCGGTAAGTCACAGGCAAAGGTTATCCTCCATTGGCTGGAACAGGATGCCTTTTTAACGGAAGAAGAGAGCAGAGTGGTCATCCGGGGAAGAAATGCAAAATCAGGCAGTATTCCTAAAAATATTAATGTACAGACGTATCGGTATAGTACAGCGTTTGAAGCATTGATTGGCTATCACTATTTATTAAAAAATGAACAGAGACTGCAGGAATTGATGACGCAAGCAATGGATTTTTTAGAAGAAGGGAGTGCTTAAAATGACGCAGGAAAAGGAATGGATTATGGGGAAGAACCCCGTAATCGAAGCATTGAAATCTGGCCGTTCTGTTAATAAGGTTTGGATATCCGAACAATTGCAGGGAGCGGCTGCGCATAAAATACAGCAGCTTGCCCGCGAAGCAGGAGCAGTGGTTCAAAAGGCTCCGAGGTCGAAGCTGGATAAAATGCAGGAGGGGAATCATCAGGGAGTGATTGCTTCCGTTGCCTCTTATCCCTATGCATCACTGGAAGACCTTTTTGCCAAAGCGGAGGAAAGAGAGGAGGCTCCTTTCTTTATTTTGCTGGATGAATTAGAGGACCCGCATAATCTGGGATCTATTTTACGTACAGCCGATGCAACAGGGGCACATGGAGTAATTATCCCGAAGCATCGTTCCGTGGGTTTAACCGCAACGGTAGCGAAAACAGCAGCAGGAGCGTTAGAGCATATTCCTGTAGCCAGAGTGACCAATATAGCGAATACCATTGATGAGCTTAAGGAAAGAAATGTATGGATTATTGGGACGGAAGCGGATGCGGATGAAGATTACCGGCAGCTGGATGGAACGCTGCCTCTCGGATTAGTTATTGGAAATGAAGGAAAAGGAATGAGCCGCCTCGTGCGAAAGAAATGTGACTGGACGGTGAGCCTGCCGATGGTTGGACAAGTATCCTCCCTAAATGCCTCTGTTGCATGCAGTTTACTTCTTTATGAAGTGCTCAGAAAGCGACTGCCGCTGGGGAGTGCTTAAATGGTTGTATTAATTGTAGATGGCTATAATATCATCGGTGCGTGGCCGGAGCTTGAGCAGCTGAAGGAAAAAGATATTGGACAGGCAAGAGACCGGCTTATTGAACTCCTTGCAGAGTATCAGGCATTTACCGGAGATCGCGTGATTGTCGTCTTTGATGCTTACTATGTTCGGGGAATTGAATCGAAAGAAGAAAAACATAAAGTGGAAGTAATCTACACAAAGGAAAAAGAAACTGCAGATGAATGTATCGAGAAACTCGTGAAAACCGTAAAAAATATCCAAACGCAGGTGTATGTTGCAACGTCCGATTATGCAGAGCAGCGTACTATTTTCGGGCAGGGTGCGCTGCGTAAGTCTGCCAGAGAACTGCAGATTGAGATGGATGATATGAACCAGGAAATCCGTATAAATCTTGAGGTGCACCAAAAAGAAAAGCCTGCTGTTAAAATTCCAATAAACCAAGAGTTACGAAAACGGTTTGAAGAGATGCGCCGCGGGAGATAGAGTAATACATGGAAAGTATAATAGACTGGAATGCCTCTCAGCCAGTTCATGAGAAGTGTTCCTGTCCATGTCGCTCCGCACAAACACGGTTTTGACGAAAAATATTTTTAGATAGGAAATAAAAATACAGCTTGAGAGCATGGCAGGTAAGCAGTTCACGTTTTTTTAGACACTCATCCATTAGGTGAAAAGTCTTAGTGATTTTCACGAAAACGACAAATTACGACTGCTTCTGTCATAAAAGGGTCGTTGACGATATTTCGGCTCGTCTAGTATAATAGTGCCTATCGTGGATATATTTGGAGATATCGATTTAGGAGGGGATTGTTGGTGAATGGTGGGCAAATCAATACACGCAGCAAGAAACTGGACAAGCTAGAAGATATTAATTTGCTGGGATTAATCGATCAAGGTGACAGTTATGCATTGGACCTCCTGATACATCGGTATTTAAATTTTGTACGGTTAAAAGCAAGAACCTACTTTTTGGTCGGCGCAGACAAAGAAGATATTATTCAAGAGGGAATGATTGGATTATATAAGGCTATCCGCGACTTTGATCTGGAGCAGCCAACTTCTTTTAAAGCATTTGCAGAATTATGCGTGACCAGACAAATTATTACGGCGATTAAAACAGCAACAAGGCAAAAACATCTCCCCTTAAATTCGTATGTTTCTTTAGATAAGCCAATCTATGAGGAAGAATCCGACCGGACATTGATGGATGTCATATCCAGTCCAGAGGACAGCGACCCGGAGGAGACGCTTATTAATCGGGAAGCGTATGGAGCAATGGAGTTTAAATTATCAGAATTATTGAGCGGATTGGAAAAACAGGTGCTGCAGCTATATTTGGACGGCTGTACCTATCAAGAAATTGCCGAACAATTAAATCGCCATGTAAAATCAATTGATAACGCTTTAGTACGGGTAAAACGAAAATTAGAAATCCTGCTTGAAGAGGATGGGGTTACCATTTAAAAAGCTGTTATCTGCCTGTAGATTTTAGAGAGTAAATGAAAGAAATATATATGTGAAATAATCGGATCACCTCCCTTTACATCTAACAAAATAAAATGTTTATTTTATAATAAAGTGCAGCGCCAGCAGCGTAGTAAATGCTTTTAAACAAACATTTTATCTCATCCTGTATAGAAACGGAAGAGAATGTCATGCTTTTGAAACGAGTCATAACATTGACATAATGATAGCGAAGTGCTATGTTAATATAGTCTATGTCCCTATGTATGGGGGTGGAAGTTATGAGTAAAAAGATTGTCTTATCATGTGCAGTATGTTCTAGCAGGAACTATTCAACGAACAAAAACGCAGCCAATCAATCGCAGAGATTAGAAGTGAACAAGTTCTGTAAACATTGCCAAACACATACGCTGCACCGTGAGACCAAGTAGATATAGATTGATGGATAGATTCGCGTAAGTTCGGGGGGAAAGAGATAAAATGTTTAAGTTCTTAAAAAATGTTTCCAATGAAATGAAGAAAGTAAGCTGGCCAAAAGGGAAAGAACTAAGAAACTATACCTTTGTGGTAATTTCTACAGTTATCTTTATGGCAATATTCTTTTTCGTTGTTGATTTAGGTATATCAGAATTTTTAGGTGCATTTTTTGAATAATTCCTTTATAATGCAGGTATAATGAAAAGAAGAAAAAGTCAGTGAAAACCCGATTTATGCGGGTTTTTTAAATTGGATAAAAAAGCTATCGTTTATTCATGAAGAGGAGGGGACAGGACAGCTATTGTCCGATATAAATGGAAAAGAATTGGTATGTGGTTCACACGTATTCCGGCTATGAGAACAAAGTGAAAATGAACCTTGAAAAAAGAGTAGAGTCCATGGGTATGGAAGATAAAATATTCCGTGTAATTGTTCCGGAAGATGAAGAAGCAGAAATTAAAGACGGCAAGAAAAAAATGGTAAAGAAAAAATCTTTCCCGGGCTATGTTTTAACAGAAATGGTGATGACAGACGACTCGTGGTACGTGGTACGAAACACTCCTGGCGTTACCGGATTTGTAGGCTCCAGCGGACACGGCGCAAAGCCGACACCGATATTGCCGGATGAAGTAGACGTTGTGCTGAAAAGAATGGGTGTCAGCGAACCAACTGTTCAAGTTGACTTTGAGATTAAAGAAAGTGTTCGTGTCACAGACGGTCCATTTGCAGATTTCACAGGAACGATTGAACAAATTGATACAGATAAGCAAAAACTGAAAGTACATGTGAATATGTTTGGAAGAGAGACACCAGTTGAACTGGATTTCTCCCAAGTAGACAAGCTTTCATAAGTTTTTCAAACCAGCAGGAATATGACAGCAGCATAGACAAGTTCTGCGGAGTAAGGTATTTTCAAGAATCAAGGCTTGCTTTTTTCACAAATTCATGCTAAGATTCTTTTGTTATTCTTGTTCTCAATTAAAAGGGGAACAGGAAATGAGTGGGAGGGTAAATAAAATAAGAGACCCTATTACCACATCACGGACTTTAAGGAGGTGTGTCTCGTGGCTAAAAAAGTAATCAAATTAGTAAAATTGCAAATTCCTGCGGGAAAAGCAAATCCAGCACCACCGGTTGGGCCGGCTCTAGGTCAAGCAGGTGTTAACATTATGGGATTCTGTAAAGAATTTAACGCTCGAACACAAGAACAAGCAGGTTTAATTATCCCTGTAGAAATCACTGTATTCGAGGATCGTTCATTTACATTTGTTACAAAGACTCCGCCGGCAGCAGTGCTACTTAAAAAAGCAGCTGGAATCGAGTCTGGTTCAGGTGAACCTAACAAAACCAAAGTCGCTACTGTAAAACGCGACCAGGTAAAAGAAATCGCTGAAACAAAAATGCCGGATTTAAATGCAGCTGATGTTGATGCGGCAATGCGCATGGTTGAAGGTACTGCGCGCAGTATGGGAATCACCATCGAAGACTGATTCAGTATTCCGTAGACAAACGTTTTGTAGTTAAAAGGTTGCGGCTGTTTTCATCCGCAGCCTTATTCGGGAGAAGAATAAATCGATAGATGATTCGCGTGCTGGACAAGAGTAATTCTCTTGTCTCGTGGGAGGTACAACCGTTATAACCACAAAAGAGGAGGATATAATTAATATGGCTAAATATGGTAAAAAACATCAAGAAGCTTTAAAGCAGATTGATCGTACAAAAGCATATGAAATAAAAGAAGCTGTAGAGCTTGCAAAAAAGACTGCAAAAGCAAACTTTGATGAATCAGTAGAAGCTGCTTTTCGTCTTGGTGTAGATCCTAAAAAAGCAGATCAACAAATCCGCGGAGCAATGGTTTTACCGCATGGTACTGGTAAAACACAACGCGTTCTTGTATTTGCTAAAGGTGAGAAAGCGAAAGAAGCAGAAGCTGCTGGTGCAGATTATGTTGGAGAAGAAGATTATATTAATAAAATCAACCAAGGCTGGTTCGATTTTGATGTGATTGTTGCTACTCCGGATATGATGGCTCAAGTAGGTAAATTAGGCCGTGTTTTAGGACCAAAAGGTTTAATGCCAAACCCTAAAACAGGAACAGTAACTTTTGAAGTAGAAAAAGCTGTTCAAGACATTAAAGCTGGTAAAGTAGAATATCGCGTTGATAAATCTGCTAATATCCATGTTCCAATCGGAAAAATTTCTTTCGGTGACGAGAAATTAGTAGAAAACTTTGCTGCGCTTGCAGATCAGCTTGTGAAAGTGAAACCTCAGTCTTCTAAAGGAACTTACCTTAAAAATGCTTCTATTGCATCTACAATGGGACCAGGAATCAAAGTTGACGTTTCAAACTTCCGTTAATTAGTAGTTGACTTTTAAGCCAACGTTCGATATACTAATTTTCGGTTTAATAAAATCGAATGTTATACCGTAGACAGCAGGGGCTCTTGAGAGCTTAATCAGCCTGCCGAGGTGTTTATTTATAGAAAGGCAAACCGTTTTGCCAATCTAAGTAAGCTCTCATGTCTGCATGGGAGCTTTTTTAATAGAAAAGCACGTTCGAACGGTGTAATAATAGGGACTGTTATTAGGAGGTGGAAAGATGTCAGGGATTATTGAACAGAAGAAACAATTAGTAGAGGAAATCGCAGATAAGTTTCGCAATAGCCAATCTGCAGTAGTAGTTGACTATCGCGGTCTTGACGTTTCAGAGGTTACTGCACTTCGTAAAGAACTTCGTGAAGCAGGTGTTGAATTCAAAGTATATAAAAATACGATGGTTCGCCGTGCGGTAGAATCTGTAGAACTGAATGAGCTTAGTGAAGTCTTAACTGGACCGAATGCCATTGCATTCAGTGAAGATGTAGTAGCTCCAGCGAGAATCTTGAATAACTTCAGTAAAGACCATGATGCCTTAGAAATTAAAGGCGGTGTTATTGAAGGAAGCGTTGCTTCACTTGAACAAATCAAAGAGCTTGCAGACCTGCCAAACTACGAAGGTATGGTATCTATGCTGCTTAGCGTACTTCAAGCTCCAATCCGCAACTTTGCTTATGCTACAAAAGCTGTTGCAGAGCAAAAAGAAGAACAAGGTGCATAATACACCAACCGGTTTAATAACGAAAAGTGCAGAGCGCCCGTTTAAAAACGTAGAGATTGGAGCGGCGTACCTGAGATAAAGGAATCACGGTGAGGTAACGAACCGATGATGACTTTCACCCGCAGGGCATAAGTGCGACTTTACTTCTGCCTTCGCCTGTCGGCTTGCCAATCAGTAAGTCTGCTTTATCGTAGGGTGCGACGTGAAATCTCTAAAGTTTGGCGCTCGGAGCTGGACAGCTATATCTCTAGCTTAAGAGTAAATTTATGATAAAACCATATGCTTGCTTACAAATAAAAACAAACTTATTATTAGGAGGATTTTAATCATGACAAACGAAGAAATGATCAGTGCAATTAAAGAAATGACTGTACTTGAATTAAACGATTTAGTAAAAGCAATCGAAGAAGAGTTCGGTGTAACAGCTGCTGCTCCAGTTGCTGCAGCAGGTGCTGCTGGCGGCGGTGCTGCTGAAGAAGAAAAAACAGAATTTGACGTTGTTCTTAACGATGCTGGTGCATCTAAGATCAAAGTTGTTAAAGCAGTTCGTGAAATCACTGGACTTGGCTTGAAAGATGCGAAAGACTTAGTAGATAACGCTCCTAAAGCAATTAAAGAAGGAGCATCTAAAGAAGAAGCTGAAGAAATTAAAGGTAAACTTGAAGAAGCTGGTGCTTCTGTAGAAGTTAAATAATTTAGCAAATATAAGAAAAAGAGCTCGTCGTATTTTAGGCGGGCTCTTTTATCACGAAACCATAAAGGTCACTTTTGTCACTAGAAAAAGTTCAAGTTTATATACGAGAATGTTTTTTAGTTGAACAGGTGGCCTTTTTTTAAATCAGAAAACATTTGGGTTGCTTGTACTAGATGTAAGTTAGTGGTTTTGGCTGTAACGAACATCGCCCTATGATTAGGAAGTGTACGATCGCGGCCCAGGTATTTTTCTTAATTCATATAAAGTGGGTGCGGATCCATATGATGGAGCATTATTATTCTAAACAGCCTCAAGCAAAATCGCTGCCGCAAAGCTGGTCTTTTGACCTGCGGGGGAAGACGTTTCAATTTACGAGTGATGTTGGCGTCTTTTCAAAAAATGAAGTGGATTTTGGATCAAGGGTGCTTATTGAATCTTTTCAGGAGCCCGAGGTTGATGGACCAATATTAGATGTGGGATGCGGATACGGGCCAATCGGCTTATCCTTAGCCTCCGACTTTTCAAACAGAGAGATTTTTATGGTTGATGTGAATGAACGTGCTGTGGAATTGGCCCGAAAAAATGCAGAAATCAATAAAATCTCCAATACAACGATTCTTCAAAGTGATTTATATCAGCAATTACATGAAAAAAGATTTGCTTCCATTGTGACAAACCCGCCGATACGCGCCGGTAAAAAAGTGGTGCATGCTATTTTTGAAGAAGCCTGGGGTCATTTATCCAATCAAGGAGATTTATGGGCGGTTATTCAGAAAAAGCAGGGAGCGCCATCTGCGAAAGATAAACTGGAAGAGATTTTTGGTAATGTAGAAGTAGTGGTAAAGAAAAAAGGTTATTTTATATTGCGAGCGAAAAAGTTTGACTAATAAATGGGGATATGCTAAGATTGGAAGATGCTAAGATTAGGGTACGTTTGCCTAGCGCATTTTTCCAGGCTGGACGTATAAAATCTTTATAAATGGGAAAGGCTTGTAGAATCGGGAAAAACAAAGGTTCGACAAATCGCTTTTCTATAGTTTATCAAAATTCTTTCATCTGCACAATCTAAAATCACAACATCCTTGGAAAGGCTATATTTTTCAATGAGCGAAAAGAAAGTTTTATCTTTATGAAAAATAAGCCATAGAGAGGGAAAGTGATAAAGGATGCGAATGATAGGATAATGAGTTTATAGTTTTATTTTTTAAAGAACAGATGATTTATTCAGACGTTCTTTTAAATATGAGTTACATTTTGTAGAAACAACTACTAAAATGGATGATTTAAGGGGTGAAGCAGTTGACAGGTCAACTAGTTCAGTATGGACGGCACCGCCAACGCAGGAGCTATGCACGTATTAATGAAGTGTTAGAATTACCTAACCTAATCGAAATTCAAACCGCTTCTTATGAATGGTTCTTAGAAGAAGGTTTAAGGGAGATGTTCCAGGATATCTCTCCGATTGAAGACTTTACAGGAAATCTATCACTTGAGTTTGTGGATTATAGTTTGGGTGATCCGAAATATCCTGTAGACGAAGCAAAAGAAAGAGACGTGACATACAATGCTCCCCTTCGCGTGAAGGTTCGTTTAATCAATAATGAAACCGGAGAAGTAAAGGAACAAGAAGTATTTATGGGTGATTTCCCATTAATGACAGACACAGGAACATTTATTATCAATGGCGCAGAGCGTGTTATTGTATCACAGCTTGTGCGTTCACCGAGTGTTTATTACAACGAAAAAATTGATAAAAATGGGAAACGCGGCATTGCAACAACAGTTATTCCAAACCGTGGAGCATGGTTAGAGTTTGAAACAGATGCAAAAGATGTTGCCTATGTCCGTATTGATCGTACTCGTAAATTACCAATTACTGTTCTGTTAAGAGCTTTAGGATTTGGTACAGATCAAGAGATTGTTGATTTGTTAGGCGAAAACGAATATTTACGAAATACGTTAGAAAAAGATAACACAGAGAATGCAGAGAAAGCTCTTTTAGAAATCTACGAGCGACTTCGCCCTGGCGAACCGCCGACAGTAGATAATGCGAAGAGTCTATTAGTATCTCGCTTCTTTGACCCGAAACGCTATGATTTAGCGCATGTGGGACGTTATAAAATGAATAAAAAACTCCATATCAAGAATCGTTTATTCAACCAAGTGCTTGCAGAGCCTGTTGTTGATTCTGAAACTGGAGAAGTCATTGCGAATAAAGGCGACCGTTTGGAAAGAAAATTATTAGATAAGATTCTTCCATATCTTGAGCGCGAAGAAGATCGTTTCGGAGACAAAGCAATCACTCCGCATGACGGTGTGCTGGAAGAAGAAATCACAGTACAATCTGTGAAAATTCTTGATCCAACCGATCCGAACGGAGAACGTGAACTAACTGTTATCGGAAATGGGGAAGTAACAAAAGAAATTAAAAATATCACACCAGCTGATATTTTAGCTTCTATCAGTTATTTCTTTAATCTGCTTCATCAAGTAGGGGACACAGATGATATTGATCACTTGGGGAACCGCCGTCTGCGTTCGGTCGGCGAATTACTTCAAAATCAATTCCGTATCGGATTATCCCGTATGGAGCGTGTTGTTCGTGAAAGAATGTCTATCCAGGACACTTCCAGCGTAACACCACAGCAATTGATCAATATTCGTCCGGTTATTGCATCCATTAAAGAATTCTTTGGAAGCTCACAGCTATCACAGTTTATGGACCAGACCAATCCGTTGGGCGAATTAACGCATAAGCGTCGTCTGTCAGCACTTGGACCAGGTGGTTTGACACGTGAGCGTGCCGGATTCGAAGTACGTGACGTTCACTATTCTCACTATGGCCGTATGTGTCCGATTGAGACGCCAGAGGGGCCGAATATCGGTCTTATTAACTCGCTGTCCAGTTATGCGCGAGTGAATAAGTTTGGTTTTATTGAATCACCATATCGTCGTGTTGACCCTGAAACTGGGAAAGTAACAGATACGATTGATTATCTGACAGCGGATGAACAAGATAATTATATTGTTGCACAGGCTAACTCACAATTAGATGATGATAACTTCTTTGTGAATGATGAAGTTATCGCTCGTTTCCGTGAAGATAACATTATTGTGTCACGCGATCGAATTGATTATATGGACGTATCACCAAAACAGGTTGTATCCGCAGCGACTGCATGTATTCCATTCTTGGAAAATGATGACTCCAACCGTGCACTAATGGGAGCAAACATGCAACGTCAGGCTGTTCCTTTGATGAATCCAAAGGCGCCAATTGTTGGAACTGGTATGGAATATGTCAACGGGAAAGACTCTGGTGCTGCTGTTATCTGCCGTCATGATGGAATTGTCGAGCGTGTGGAAGCCAAAACCGTTATGGTGCGCCGTATTTCAGAAGTAGATGGAAAAGAAGTAGAAGGCGATTTAGATCGTTATGGTTTACAGAAATACAAACGTTCTAACCAGGGAACTTGCTATAACCAGCGCCCGATTGTTGCAGAAGGAGAACGTGTGACAAAAGGAGAAGTTCTTGCAGATGGTCCTTCTATGGAAGACGGTGAATTAGCATTAGGTCAAAACGTTCTTGTAGGTTTTATGACTTGGGAAGGTTATAACTACGAGGATGCTATCATTATGAGCGAACGTCTTGTAAAAGATGATGTATATACTTCTATTCACATTGAAGAATTTGAATCAGAATCCCGCGATACGAAGCTGGGGCCTGAAGAAATCACAAGAGATATTCCAAACGTTGGGGAAGATGCGCTTAAAAACCTTGATGAACAAGGAATTATCCGTGTCGGTGCAGAAGTAACAGACAGTGATATTCTGGTAGGAAAAGTAACACCAAAAGGAATGACAGAGCTTTCCGCAGAAGAACGCTTATTACATGCGATTTTCGGTGAGAAGGCGCGTGAAGTAAGAGATACTTCCCTGCGCGTTCCTCATGGCGGCGACGGCATCGTCTTAGATGTGAAAATCTTTAATCGTGAAGATGGCGATGAGTTACCACCAGGTGTGAATCAGCTAGTTCGTGTATATATTGTTCAAAAACGTAAAATTCATGAAGGCGATAAGATGGCAGGGCGTCACGGTAATAAAGGGGTTATCTCCAAAATCTTACCGGAAGAGGATATGCCATTCTTGCCGGACGGTACACCAATCGACATTATGTTGAACCCGTTAGGGGTACCATCACGTATGAACATCGGACAGGTGTTTGAACTGCATTTAGGAATGGCTGCAAGACAGCTCGGACTGCATGTAGCAAGTCCGGTATTCGATGGAGCGACAGAAGAAGATGTTTGGGAAACACTTGAAGAAGCCGGCATGCCGAGAGATGCGAAAACCGTTCTTTATGATGGACGTACAGGAGAAGCTTTTGACAACCGCATATCTGTAGGTGTCATGTATATGATTAAACTTGCACACATGGTTGATGATAAGCTGCACGCTCGTTCAACTGGACCTTACTCTCTCGTAACGCAGCAGCCGCTTGGCGGTAAAGCACAATTCGGCGGACAGCGTTTTGGTGAGATGGAGGTTTGGGCATTAGAAGCTTACGGTGCTGCATACACACTTCAAGAAATCTTAACGGTTAAATCAGATGATACCGTTGGACGCGTGAAGACCTATGAAGCAATCGTAAAAGGGGATAATGCGCCAGAGCCGGGTGTTCCTGAGTCATTTAAAGTACTCATCAAAGAACTTCAAAGTCTTGGTATGGACGTGAAGATGCTTTCCAGTAACGAAGATGAGATTGATATGCGTGAACTGGAAGATGAGGAAGGCCAAACATCCACGAAGCTTAACATTGAAGTGGAAGAACCGCTTAATCAATAAAAATTTGTGCAGTAATGGTTCACTTCTCACGTGTCAGGGTGACTTCTACGTTGCCCGCAGATGCGGGTTACGTAGGAGTTCCTTTTCCTTAGAACCATTCTGCGCTTTCTATAAAAACGAAACCTGATTTAAGAAAATCCCCGACTTTCGCCGAGACATGACGATAAGCCAGGTTTTCTCAAACTTTCTTAACTTGTAAAAGGGAGGATTGCCCCTTGTTGGATGTAAATAATTTTGAGTACATGAAAATAGGGCTTGCTTCACCAGAAAAGATTCGTTCTTGGTCTTACGGTGAAGTGAAAAAACCAGAAACAATTAACTATCGTACGTTAAAACCAGAAAAAGACGGTTTATTCTGTGAGCGTATCTTTGGCCCGCAGAAGGATTGGGAATGTCACTGTGGTAAATATAAACGCGTTCGTTACAAAGGTGTTGTCTGTGACCGCTGTGGCGTAGAAGTGACCAAAGCGAAAGTGCGCCGCGAACGTATGGGACATATTGAACTTGCTGCACCGGTATCACACATTTGGTACTTCAAAGGTATCCCAAGCCGTATGGGATTAGTATTGGATATGTCTCCCCGTGCATTAGAGGAAGTTATCTATTTTGCTGCATATATCGTAACAGATCCGGGAAGCACGCCGCTTGAGAAAAAGCAATTGCTGTCTGAAAAAGAGTTCCGCTCTTATTATGATAAATATGGCAATAACTTCAAAGCTCAAATGGGAGCAGAAGCTATCCGCAAACTATTGCAAGATCTTGATTTAGAAAAAGAAGTGGATGCACTGCGTGAAGAGTTGAAATCAGCTCATGGTCAGCGTCGTACTCGTGCAATCAAACGCTTGGAAGTAATGGAAGCATTCCGTAATTCTGGAAACGAAGCAAGCTGGATGATTTTAGATGTTCTTCCGGTTATCCCTCCAGAAATTCGTCCAATGGTTCAATTAGACGGCGGACGTTTCGCTACTTCAGATTTAAATGACCTTTACCGTCGTGTAATCAACCGTAATAACCGTTTAAAACGTCTGCTCGATTTAGGTGCTCCAAGCATTATCGTTCAGAACGAAAAACGGATGCTACAGGAAGCTGTAGATGCCTTGATCGATAATGGCCGTCGCGGCCGTCCGGTAACAGGACCAGGTAACCGTCCGTTGAAATCTCTTTCTCATATGCTGAAAGGGAAGCAGGGGCGCTTCCGTCAAAACCTGTTAGGTAAACGTGTTGACTATTCCGGCCGTTCCGTTATCGTTGTTGGACCGCATTTGAAAATGTACCAGTGTGGTCTGCCAAGAGAGATGGCATTAGAACTGTTCAAACCATTCATTATGAAAGAACTCGTATCCAGAGGCCTTGCTCACAACATTAAATCAGCGAAGCGAAAAATTGAAAGAGTGCACCCTGATGTATGGGATGTTCTGGAGGACGTTATTAAAGAACACCCGGTACTGCTTAACCGTGCACCAACGCTTCACAGATTAGGTATTCAGGCATTCGAACCTACATTGGTCGATGGCCGTGCCATCCGTCTGCATCCGCTTGTATGTACCGCATATAACGCTGACTTTGATGGAGACCAAATGGCAGTACACGTTCCGCTTGGAGCAGAGGCTCAGGCAGAAGCAAGAATTTTAATGCTGGCAGCACAAAACATTCTTAACCCGAAAGACGGGAAACCAGTTGTTACACCATCACAGGATATGGTACTTGGAAACTACTACCTTACCTTAGAGCGTGAAGGTGCTGTTGGAGAAGCTTCTTACTTCAAAGATACAAACGAAGCATTAATTGCTTATCAAACTGGGTATGCTCACCTGCATACACGCATTGCAGTGCAAGCATCCAGCTTAAACAATAAAACATTTACAGAAAAACAAAATAGCCAGCTATTGTTAACAACAGTTGGTAAGCTGATCTTTAATGAAATTCTTCCGGATTCTTTCCCTTACATGAATGAACCTACAAAAGGGAATTTAGAAGAAAAAACACCAGAAAATTATTTTATTGATCCTGGTACAGACATTAAAGAGGAAATTAAAAACCGTGAAGAGGTTAAGCCATTTAAGAAAGGCTTCTTAGGTGATATTATTGCTGAGGTATTCAAGCGATTCAAAATCACGGAAACCTCTAAAATGCTTGACCGTATGAAAGATTTAGGCTTCAGCTACTCTACAAAAGCCGGTATGACAGTTGGTATCTCAGATATCGTTGTACTTGCTGAAAAACAGGGTATCTTAGATGAAGCACAATCGAAAGTAGATAAAGTGTTAAAACAATTCCGTCGTGGTCTGATTACAGAAGAAGAGCGTTATGACCGTGTTATTGCCATCTGGTCAGAAGCGAAAGATGTTATTCAGGATCGCTTGATGGGCTCATTGAGCAACCGAAATCCAATTTATATGATGAGTGATTCCGGTGCCCGTGGTAACGCATCAAACTTCACCCAGCTTGCTGGTATGCGTGGATTGATGGCTGACCCATCTGGTAAAATCATTGAAATCCCAATCAAATCAAGTTTCCGTGAAGGACTAACAGTAATGGAATACTTTATTTCCACGCACGGGGCTCGTAAAGGTCTTGCCGATACAGCACTGAAAACAGCCGATTCAGGTTACTTGACCCGCCGTCTTGTAGATGTGGCACAGGATGTTATCATTCGTGAGGAAGATTGCGGAACGGATCGCGGCTTGAAGGTTGCTGCACTCGTAGACGGCTCAGAAGTGATTGAACCGCTTCTAGATCGTTTGATTGGCAGAACGGCATTCGAGAATGTGGCACATCCGGAAACAGGAGAAGTCATTGTAGAGAAAAATGAACTTATTCACGAAGACCAGGCAAAAGCTATTGTGGAAGCCGGTATCGAGGAAGTCATTATTCGTACTGCCTTCACTTGTAACACAAAACATGGCGTATGTCAGAAATGTTATGGCCGTAACTTAGCTACAGGCTCCGACGTAGAGGTTGGGGAAGCGGTTGGAATTATCGCAGCTCAATCTATCGGTGAGCCGGGTACACAGCTGACAATGCGTACCTTCCATACAGGCGGGGTTGCCGGAGACGATATTACACAAGGTTTACCGCGTATACAAGAGTTGTTTGAAGCCCGTAATCCAAAAGGGCAGGCAGTCATTACAGAAGTTGCCGGTACCGTTCTGGAAATGAAGGAAGTGAAGGATAAACAAGAAATTGTTATCCAAGGGAATGTAGAACAGCGCAGCTATGCCGTTCCTTACAACGCCCGTATGAAAGTTCAAGAAGGAGATCAAGTGGAAGCCGGCCAAGAGCTTACAGAAGGTTCCGTTGATCCAAAAGAACTTCTTCGAGTGAAAGGTGTAGAAGGTGTTCAAGACTACTTGCTGAAGGAAGTACAGCGTGTATATCGTATGCAAGGGGTAGAAATTGGAGACAAACACGTGGAGGTAATGGTTCGCCAGATGCTTCGTAAAATCCGTGTTGTATCCTCTGGAGATACAGAAGTATTGCCAGGTTCCCTGCTTGAACTGCACCAATTCCGAGATGCAAATCACAAGGTATTTAAAGAAGGTACAGAGCCTGCAACAGGACGCCCGGTATTACTTGGTATTACCAAAGCATCGCTTGAAACAGATTCCTTCTTATCAGCTGCATCCTTCCAAGAAACGACTCGTGTCTTGACAGATGCTGCTATTAAAGGAAAACGCGATGAACTTCTCGGCTTAAAAGAGAATGTTATCATTGGTAAACTTGTTCCAGCTGGTACAGGGATGCCTCAATACCGTACGTTAGAAGCAGAGCTTGATGCGCCGGAATCAGATGAAGAAGTCGCAGACGAAGAAAGCACTCAAAGAGTATAATATGCAATCAGGAGGGGGCCTCTCCCTCCTGATAATAAATAAGTGCGCTATTTTTGAAAGCAGTCTAAAAAAATACCATGAATATATTGACAAACAATATTGAGGGTGGTACTATATTCAAGGTGCTTCTGATTATGCTTGCAAAAGTAATTTTCAGAGCAGAGCCTAATCGGAACTTCGGTTTATGCTAAATTATAATAACAAAAAACAATCTGAGTATAAGGTAAATCATTTTTCGCATTGATTTGTGAGAGATTTTTTTATCACTAAAAATGAACCACCTGGATGTGTGGTATTACAAAAGGTTGTTATTTGATTACTAAATTGAAATTGAGAGGAGGAAAATGCAATGCCAACAATTAATCAGTTAGTGCGTAAAGGCCGTGTGTCAAAGTCAAAGAAATCTGACTCACCAGCACTTAATAAAGGTTATAACAGCTTTAAAAAGAAAATGACTGATGAGAACGCTCCGCAAAAGCGTGGTGTATGTACTCGTGTAGGTACACTGACTCCTAAGAAACCAAACTCTGCACTTCGTAAATATGCGCGTGTACGTTTGTCTAACAATATGGAGGTAACTGCATACATTCCTGGAATTGGTCACAATCTGCAGGAGCACAGTGTTGTTCTTATCCGCGGCGGTCGTGTAAAAGACTTGCCTGGGGTACGTTATCACATTGTACGTGGTGCACTTGATACTGCTGGAGTAGAAGGCCGTATGCAAGGTCGTTCAAAATACGGAACGAAAAAACCGAAACAGAAAAAATAAATAAAATTACTCATATGAAGGAAAGGAGGATGTACAATGCCTCGTAAAGGTCCAGTACCAAAGCGTGATGTATTACCAGATCCGCTTTATAACTCAAAATTAGTTACACGTCTCATTAATCAAATTATGATTGATGGTAAGCGTGGTAAAGCACAAAAAATCCTTTATAATGCGTTTGAATTAGTTGCTGAAAGAAGCGGCCAAAACGCAATGGAAGTTTTTGAGCAGGCAATGAAAAATGTTATGCCAGTACTTGAAGTACGCGCCCGCCGTGTTGGTGGTTCAAACTATCAAGTACCAGTGGAGGTTCGTCCAGAACGTCGTCAAGCTTTAGGATTACGTTATATTGTTAACTACTCCCGTCTGCGCGGAGAAAAAACAATGGAAGAACGTCTTGCTAATGAAATTCTTGATGCTTCTAATAACACAGGAGCTGCTGTTAAGAGAAGAGAAGATATGCATAAAATGGCAGAAGCGAACAAAGCATTCGCTCACTACCGTTGGTAATATAAATCTAACAAAAGCTTTTTATAGGAAGGAGAAGAATACATGGCTAGAGAGTTCTCCTTGGAAAAGACACGTAATATCGGTATTATGGCGCACATTGATGCGGGAAAAACAACAACTACTGAGCGTATTCTTTTCTATACAGGACGTATTCATAAAATTGGTGAAACCCACGAGGGTGCTTCACAAATGGACTGGATGGAACAAGAGCAGGAGCGTGGAATCACGATTACTTCCGCTGCAACAACTGCTGCTTGGAATGACCATCGTATAAACATTATCGATACACCTGGACACGTGGACTTCACTGTTGAAGTTGAGCGTTCCCTTCGTGTACTTGATGGTGCGGTAACTGTACTTGATGCACAATCAGGTGTAGAACCACAAACGGAGACAGTATGGCGTCAAGCGACAACATACGGTGTTCCTCGTATTGTTTTTATTAACAAAATGGATAAAACAGGCGCTGACTTCTTGTATTCAACGAATACATTAAAAGAACGCCTTGGTGCAAACGCACATCCAATTCAAATGCCAATTGGTGCTGAAGATGAATTTAACGGAATTATCGACTTGATTAAGATGGAAGCTCACATCTATTTAGATGATTTAGGGCAGAAATCAGAAACAACTGAAATTCCTGATGAATTGAAAGACCAAGCGGAAGAGCTGCGTGCTAACTTGATTGAAGGCGTAGCCGAAACAGATGAAGAGCTTATGATGAAGTATCTTGAAGGAGAAGAAATCTCTGAAGAGGAGCTTGTAAATGCAATTCGTCAAGCTACGTTGAATGTTGATTTTTATCCGGTACTTTGCGGTTCTGCATTTAAAAACAAAGGTGTTCAGTTAATGCTGGATGCGGTTATCGATTATCTTCCTGCTCCAACAGACGTACCTCCAATTGAAGGTATTGTTCCGGGAACAGAAGAAAAAGTAACTCGTCAATCTTCTGATGAGGGCCCATTCTCTGCATTAGCATTTAAAGTAATGACAGATCCTTATGTTGGTAGATTAACATTCTTCCGTGTGTACTCTGGTACACTTAAATCAGGTTCTTACGTGAAGAACTCTGTAAAAGATAAGCGTGAGCGTATTGGACGTATCCTGCAAATGCACGCAAACTCCCGTGAAGAGATTTCGGTTGCGTATGCTGGCGAAATTGCTGCAGCGGTAGGCTTGAAGGATACTTCAACAGGTGATACACTATGCGACGAAAAGGATCTTGTTATTCTTGAGTCTATGGAATTCCCTGAGCCGGTTATCTCGGTTGCGATTGAACCAGAAACAAAAGCAGACCAAGATAAAATGGCGATTGCTCTTGCTAAACTTGCGGAAGAGGATCCAACTTTCCGTACAGAAACAAACCCTGAAACTGGGCAAACAATCATCTCTGGTATGGGTGAGCTTCACTTAGATATCATTGTTGATCGTTTAAAACGTGAATTTAAAGTTGGTGCACAGGTTGGTGCTCCACAAGTTTCTTACAGAGAAACATTCCGTGCTGCTGCTGAAGTAGAAGGTAAATTCGTACGTCAGTCTGGTGGACGCGGACAGTTCGGTCACGTTTGGGTTAAATTTGAGCCAAACGAAGAAGGCGCTGGATTTGAATTTGTTAACAATATCGTTGGTGGTGTTGTTCCTCGTGAATACATCCCGGCTGTTCAACAAGGTATCGAAGAATCCATGGATAATGGTGTCCTTGCCGGATATCCATTAATCGACGTAAAAGCTACATTATATGATGGAAGCTATCATGATGTCGATTCCAACGAAATGGCGTTTAAAGTAGCTGCTTCTATGGCATTAAAAGCTGCTAAAAACAAATGTAACCCAGTTCTGCTTGAGCCAATGATGAGAGTAGAAATTGTTGTCCCAGAAGAATACATGGGAGACATCATGGGTGATGTAACATCTCGACGTGGACGTGTAGAAGGTATGGAAGCACGCGGAACTGCTCAGGTAGTTAAAGCGTTCGTACCGCTTGCTGAAATGTTTGGTTATGCAACTGCATTACGTTCAAACACGCAAGGTCGCGGAGTGTACACCATGCACTTTGACCACTATGAAGAAACACCTAAAAGCATTACCGAAGAAATTATCAAGAAAAATGCAGGTCAATAATTGATTTTTTCTTCAATCTGACGTATAACATTTAATAAAGGCTGGGAAATTTTTAACGATTTCCTGGCACATAAAAAATTGCTATATATTTAAAGGAGGAACTATAAATGGCTAAAGAAAAATTCGACCGCTCGAAAAGTCACGTAAACATTGGAACAATTGGTCACGTTGACCATGGTAAAACAACTTTAACTGCTGCAATCACTACAGTAATGGCAAAAAGAAATGGTGATGGCACTGCAATGGCTTATGACCAAATTGATGGTGCTCCAGAAGAGAAAGAACGCGGAATTACAATCGCAACTTCTCACGTAGAGTACGAAACAGAAACTCGTCACTATGCACACGTTGACTGCCCAGGTCACGCTGACTATGTTAAAAACATGATCACTGGTGCTGCACAAATGGACGGAGCTATCCTTGTAGTATCTGCTGCTGATGGCCCAATGCCACAAACTCGTGAGCATATCCTATTATCTCGTAACGTTGGGGTACCTTCTATCGTAGTATTCCTTAACAAAACAGATATGGTAGACGATGAAGAGCTGCTTGAATTAGTAGAAATGGAAGTTCGCGATCTATTATCTGAATATGATTTCCCTGGTGATGATGTACCAGTTATCGCAGGTTCTGCTCTTAAAGCACTTGAAGGCGATGAAGAGTATGAAGAAAAAATTGTTGAATTAATGGCTGCAGTGGACGAATATGTTCCAACTCCAGAACGTGATACAGATAAACCATTCATGATGCCAGTTGAGGACGTATTCTCTATCACTGGTCGTGGTACTGTTGCTACAGGCCGTGTTGAGCGTGGAGAAGTTCGCGTTGGAGATGAAGTAGAAATCATCGGTATCAACGAAGAATCTTCTAAAACTACTGTAACAGGAGTAGAAATGTTCCGTAAGCTTCTTGACTATGCTGAAGCTGGTGATAACATTGGTGCACTGCTTCGTGGTGTTTCCCGTGAAGATATCAACCGTGGACAAGTACTAGCTAAGCCTGGTTCAATCACTCCACATACAAACTTCAAAGCAGAAGTTTATGTATTATCAAAAGATGAAGGTGGACGTCATACTCCATTTTTCTCTAACTACCGTCCACAGTTCTACTTCCGTACAACGGATGTAACTGGAGTAATCACGCTTCCAGAAGGAACTGAAATGGTAATGCCTGGAGATAACATCGAAATGTCAGTAGAACTTATTGCACCAATCGCGATTGAAGACGGAACTCGTTTCTCTATCCGTGAAGGTGGACGTACAGTTGGATCTGGCGTTGTATCTACTATCGAAAAATAATAAATGCTTTTCATACAGGAAGGCGGCGTGACGACGTTGTCTTTCTGTTCCTAATAAAAAAGAACCCTCGATAAATTATCAGCTGATTATCGAAGGTTCTTTTTTTATATTATACAGTAACTTTAGGGTGCTCTGTTGCGATATGGCGAAAGCATTTATCTAATCCATTTAAAACGATAGAATGTGTCATAAAGACATCTTGATTATTTTCAATTCCCTGTGAAAGCATATTGCTGGTTATACTCGTAGCGATAAAAGCGCATTCATCTGTATTAACCAGCTGATGGTGAGAAAGTGCTTCATTAGGGCGGGCGAGCCCCATGGATACGCAACGATTCCACTGCTCATCTGTATTCGGAAGCAACCTTGCCTGCATTTCTCCGCCTAAGCTTTTTACTCCGACTGCTGCCAAAACGCCTTCGGGTGCACCGCCGATGCCAATAAATAAGTCAGCGTTGCCCTGCCGGTGTATGCATGTTGAAATGGCCGGAATAATATCTCCTTCTTCAAACAATTCTGTTCGGACACCTAAAGCGCGTGCCTCTTCCACCCAATGGTTGTGTCGTTCTCTGTCCTGTGTAATCAATTTTAATTCTTCCAGCTTCTTTCCTTTGGCCTCTGCAATGATACGCAAGTTTTTCTCCAGAGTAAAATCAATATTGATTTTACCGGCTGCTTCTGGTCCGGTTACAATCTTCTCCATATACATATCAGGAGCATGGAGCAGTGCACCTTTCTTTGCAATGGCAATGACGGCAATCGCGTTATTTTTTCCTTTAGAAGTAGAAGTAGTCCCGTCAATTGGATCAACAGCCAAATCGATACCTTTCCCGTGCCCGGTACCTACTTTTTCGCCGATAAACAGCATAGGTGCTTCGTCGATTTCTCCTTCCCCGATAACGATTTCCCCGTCCATATGGATTTTATTTAGCTGCGTACGCATCGAATCTGTAGCTGCCTGGTCAGCTTCTATTTTATTTCCTGTGCCAATCCAAGGATATGTTGCAAGTGCTGCGGACTCGGTAACATGCAGAAATTCTTGAATGAATTGATTCATAACTGCCAACTCCTTTAGAATTTTTATCTGTAAAACGAAATAACGATCATGAAATACATCATTCAGAAGGCGCTTTTAAAGTGAATAAACAAAATGAGTATTAAATTAATAGTAATACAGTTTTCGTTTTATATCAATATATTTCGTTTATTATTGATTATTATTTTTAGTTTTTATTTCGTGGTGCATGTTAAGATGGCGATATGTAATAAAGGAATAAGGCTGTGGTGTAACTGCCATACGATATAAAAAGTTAGATAAAAAAACAGCTCCTCCAATAGATAGGAATTTGTTATGATAAAAGAGCAGTTAATGAAAATACGTGTTACCGAATTGGAGATATAATCGGGAGTTTTGTGATGGGAGAGAGAAGATGCTTTTTAATAATAAGTACAGAGAAGAGATTATCGAAGCTGTATTTGAAAAAACCAATTTTTGCTTTGTTGTCGTCAACCGAGAGGGATTGATTACTTATTTAAATAAAAATTACTGTGATTTCATTGAAGTAGCATTAGATGATGTGCTGGGTAAGCATGTCACCGAGGTTATTGAAAATACAAGAATGCATATTGTCGCAGAGACGGGGACAGAAGAAATTGCAGATCTGCAGTATATAAAAGGGAATCATATGATTGCAAATCGTATCCCGCTGTTTGCTGAAGGGAACCTAGTTGGAGCTGTCGGGACTGTGCTGTACAAAGATACTGAAGAATGGAAGAAAATGAACTCCCATGTGAAGGCGTTGTTATTAGAAATTGAAAACTATCAGAAAAAGCTGCGTAATCCAAGAGGGGCGACTTACTCATTAAATGATATTGTCGGCAGTTCGGTCCAAATAAATGATATTAAGGAAAAGATCAAAAGGGTTTCATCTGGTGATGCTTCAATATTATTAGAGGGAGGCAGCGGAACAGGAAAGGAGCTATTTGCACATAGTATCCATCATTTGAGCGAACGCAGTGCCAAGCCATTTATAAAAGTGAACTGTGCGGCTATCCCGGTAGATTTGCTGGAGTCTGAATTATTTGGTTATGAAGGCGGCGCATTTACCGGTGCTAAAAAAGAAGGAAAACGAGGGAAATTTCAACTGGCTGATGGCGGAACACTCTTCCTGGATGAAATCGGAGATATGCCATTAACGGCACAGGTAAAAATTCTTCGTGCCCTGCAAGAAGGAGAGATTGAAGCGGTTGGAACGGAAAAGACACAGAAAATCGATGTCCGAATTATCTCTGCAACCAATCAGTCAATTGAAGAGCTGATAAAGGAAAACCGTTTTCGGGAGGATCTTTATTACCGGATCAATGTAATTTCCATTAAAATTCCTCCGCTAAAGGAGAGAGCGGAAGATATCCGGGTAACGGCGAAGTTTTTGCTGAGGAAAATCACACAGCGTATAGGGAAACGAGTAGTCAGCTTCAGTGATGCGGTAATGCATTTCTTTATGCACTATGATTGGCCGGGGAACGTCCGCGAGCTGGAGAATGTGATTGAATCTGCAGTACATCTGACCAATACGGAAATGATTGAATTAGAAGATCTGCCTGATCATATGCAGCAAAGCATCTATATAACGGAAGAAGGCATGGGGCTGAAAGAAATTTTGAGCAGAGCAGAAGAACAAGCTGTGATACATGCTATCCAAAAATCGAATGGAGACAAGATGAAAGCTGCTGACTTACTTGGAATCGGCAAGTCGAGTTTTTATGAGAAAATAAAAAAGTATGGCTTATAGATTCCAGAAACGTGGAATAGATTCCGTAAATCCGGAAAAATTAAAACCCTATCCATGTAATCGCTTACAAATACGTAGATAATAGCAGAAGGCCTGTATTCCATAAATCTGGAATGCAGGCCTTCTGCTTATCGGCTTATTTCGTTGGTTATCCTCTATTCTTCTGTTTAATTATTTTTGGCATGTTTTTTGCTACTGTACTGTGGAGGGGTGAGATGCAGATGAAAACAATTTATACATCTTTTGAAGACGCTGTAAAAAATATTCAGGATGGGTCCACGATTATGGTAGGAGGGTTTGGGCTGGTCGGTATTCCGGAGAACCTTATTTTGGCTTTGGTGGATTCAGGGGTTAAACACCTTACAGTTATATCAAATAATTGTGGCGTAGATGACTGGGGACTGGGATTACTTTTAAAAAATAAGCAGATAGATAAAATGATTGGTTCCTATGTTGGAGAAAATAAAGAATTTGAGCGGCAGGTGCTGGCAGGAGAATTAGAGGTAGAATTAACACCTCAGGGTACGCTGGCAGAACGGATTCGGGCAGGCGGGGCAGGTATTCCTGCGTTTTATACACCGGCTGGAGTCGGAACCCCTGTTGCTGAAAATGGAGAGGTACGTATTTTTGATCAAAAAGAATATTTGCTGCAGACTGCATTAAAGGCAGATTTCAGCTTAATCAGAGCCGCTGTCGGAGATGATGCCGGAAATTTAGTCTACAATAAGACAGCGAGAAACTTTAATCCGATGATGGCTGCTGCAGGAAAAGTAACCATTGCAGAGGTAGAGCAGCTGGTTGAAACAGGTTCTATCGATCCAGATCATGTTCATACGCCGGGAATCTATGTTCAGGGAATGATTGAAGGGAAACAGGAGAAAAGAATTGAACGTCTGACGTTACGGCAGGAAATGTAAACGAGGTTAAGGAGGATGAAGAAAATGGTTAAACAATTAGATAAAGCATCTGTCAGAGAAAGAATTGCCAGGAGAGCTGAAAAAGAAATTAAAAGCGGTTACTACGTTAACTTAGGGATTGGAATGCCTACCATGGTTGCTAACTACATTCAGGAAGGGAAACAGGTTGTCCTTCAATCAGAAAATGGGCTGCTCGGGATAGGAAAGTCTCCTTTAAAAACGGAGGTTGATCCGGATTTGATTAATGCCGGAAAAGAAACGGTTACAGCTCAAAACGGTGCATCCTATTTTAGTAATGCGGAGTCATTTGCAATGATACGGGGAGAACATTTAAATCTTGCTATCCTGGGAGGTATGGAAGTTTCTGAAGCCGGGGATTTGGCAAACTGGATGATTCCGGGAAAAATGATCAAAGGCATGGGCGGAGCAATGGATATTGTCCATGGAGCGAAAAAAATCGTTGTTATTATGGATCATGTCAATAAGCATAATGAGCCGAAGATCTTAAAAAGATGCAGCTTGCCTTTAACTGGCAAACAGGTCGTTAATCGAATCATTACCGATCGGGCAGTAATAGATGTGGAGAAAGGCGGTCTTGTACTTGTCGAAGTAGCGGAAGGGTGGACGCCAGAAGAAGTTGCAGCGTCAACAGAGGCGGAGCTCCAGATTAGCGAGGATTTACAAACAGAAGCTTATTAACCTCTTTACTTGGAAAGCTGAAGTTATTGAATATAAAATAGAGCTTTATTAAGCGTCAGTATTGCGAGGGGGATTATATATGGTAGAAAATAAAGTAGTTTTTATAACAGGTGCAGCAAGCGGCATTGGGTATGAAATTGGCAGTGCGTTTGCAAAAAACGGTGCAAAGGTAGCTTTGTCAGATGTGAATGAAGAGAAGGTAATGGAGGCTTCGGAGGATTTAAAGAAGAAGGGCCATGACTGTATTGGGCTGAAATGCGATGTTACCAGTGAAGAAGAGCTTAAACAGGCTTTGGATTACACAGAAGAAAAGTATGGCAGAATCGACGTTTTAATTAACAATGCAGGGTTACAGCATGTATCTGCTATTGAAGATTTTCCGACTGAAAAGTTTGAGTTTATGACAAAGGTCATGCTGGTTGCTCCATTTATGGCAACCAAGCTTATTTTCCCGCTGATGAAAAGGCAGGGCTTTGGACGGATTATTAATATGGCTTCGATTAATGGGCTGATTGGTTTTGCGGGGAAGGCGGCTTATAACAGTGCCAAGCATGGGGTAATCGGTTTGACCAAGGTGTCTGCTTTAGAAGGAGCGGCAGATGGGATTACGGTGAATGCGATTTGCCCTGGATATGTCGACACGCCGCTGGTACGCGGACAGTTTGAGGATTTGGCAAAAAATCGTGGTGTGCCAATTGAAAAAGTACTGGAAGAAGTATTATACCCATTGGTGCCGCAAAAACGGCTTTTAGATGTGCAGGAGGTGGCGGATTATGTCATGTTCTTAGCCAGTGATAAAGCAAAGGGGGTTACGGGTCAGGCAATTGCATTAGATGGCGGCTATACAGCCCAATAATAAAAAGAAGAGGTGAGAAAAAAATGACAAATGTTTATTTGATCGAAGGTGCAAGAACGCCCTTTGGCACATTCGGAGGCAGTTTGAAGGATATCGGTCCTGCTGAATTAGGTATAGCTGTAAGTAAGGAGGCGATTCGCCGCAGCGGAATACCGGCCGACGCTATTGATCTGAGCGTTTTGGGAAATGTCATTCATTCCGAAAAGAATGCGCCCTATCTTTCCAGACATATAGCCCTGCAGGCAGGGCTGCCGTTAGCCAGTCCTGCTTTGACGGTCAACCGTTTATGCGGTTCCGGCTTGCAGTCTGTCGTCTCGGCCGTACAATCCATTTTACTCAACGAGGCAAGTGTGGCACTGGCTGGAGGAGTAGAAAATATGAGTCAGTCTCCCTATGCATTAAGGGGCAGCAGGTTTGGGACAAAATTAAAAACACCTCAGGTGGATGACATGCTTTGGGCAGCTTTAACCGATGAATATATTGGTTCGGGGATGGGGGTTACTGCAGAGAATTTAGCAGAGAAATATCATATTTCCCGTGAAGAGCAGGATGTATATGCTTGTTTGAGCCATCAACGGGCTGCAAAAGCACAGAAAGCAGGAAAGCTGGAGGAGGAAATCATTCCGGTGGAGTTAACGTCCATAAAAGGAACAACAGTTGTAAATACGGATGAGCATATCCGTGAGAATACGACGGTGGAGAAGCTTGCGGGGCTCAAGGGTGCTTTTAAGAAGGATGGAACGGTGACAGGAGGGAATGCCAGCGGGATTAATGATGGCGCTGGAGCAGTTATTGTAGCCGATGAGCACTACGTAGAGCAGCATCAGGTAAAGCCTCTGGCAAGAATCGTATCCTGGGGAGTTGCGGGCGTGGAACCGGAATATATGGGAATTGGGCCGGTGCCTGCGATAAAGCAGGCCTTGAAAAAAGCCAATCTTACCTTGGATGATATAGATGTAATAGAAGTAAATGAGGCATTTGCTGCCCAGTATTTAGCTGTTGAAAAAGTGCTTGGCTTAGATCGGGAAAAGGTCAATGTCAATGGGGGCGCTATCGCTTTGGGTCACCCGATTGGAGCCAGTGGAACAAGGGTGCTCTACACATTGGCAAAGGAGCTGAAACGAAGCGGGAAGAAATATGGCATTGCCTCCCTTTGTATTGGGGGAGGGCAGGGGATTGCGATGATTATTGAGGGTTAACCTGAAATGATACATCAAGAATAGTTCTTCTCTGCTATGAGAGGGCAATTTATTTTGCGGTAAATTGATTTGTCCTTTCTGATTTGTATAGCGACAAAAAAGAGAGAAATGGAGGGGTATGCATGTTTGGGATTATATTAGGCTTAGTTGTGCTAATGGTTCTTGCTTATTTAGGATGGTCTATTATTTGGATAGCGCCTATTGCGGCAGGAGTAGTGGCGCTCACGGGAGGTCTGGATCTTTTAGAGGCGTATACAGACACGTATATGAGCGGGTTTGTTAATTTTGCTAAGCAATGGTTTCCTGTGTTTATGCTTGGAGCAGTCTTTGGCAAGCTGATGGAAGACACGGGGATGGCGAAGTCCGTTGCTATTGCATTAACAAAAGTAATCGGCACGAAAAGAGCTATACTGGGGGTGCTTGTTTCCTGTGCGGTTTTAACCTATGGAGGGGTCAGTTTATTCGTTGTCGTGTTTGCTGTTTATCCATTAGCGCTGACATTATTCCAGGAGGCGAATATCAGCAGACGTCTGATTCCAGGTACTGTCGCATTAGGGGCTTTTACATTTACAATGACAGCTATTCCCGGAACTCCTCAAATTCAAAACTTAATTCCGGTTCCATATTTTAATACGAATGCGATGGCAGCTCCGATTATGGGAATAACAGCAGCAATTATTATGGCTGTTGGTGGTTATGGTTACATGCGATGGAGAGAAAAGCAGCTGACTGCAAAGGGAGAGGGCTATACGGAACCAAAAGATAATAAAATTGTACAGGTAGAAGGGTCAGCACCTCATTTTATATTATCCATCTTACCGTTAGTGACCGTTGTGGTAACATTGAATATTTTTCAATGGGATATTGTGATTGCTTTATTGTCCGGAATTATCCTGCTGCTTCTATTGAATATTACGAAATTCAAAGGATTTGTAAAAGCAATTAATAGCGGTGCAGTAGGTTCTGTTACAGCCATTGTAAATACCAGCGCGGCTGTAGGGTTTGGTACGGTTGTTCAGGCAGTGCCGGGCTTTGATCGGTTGACTGCGCTGTTAATGGGAGTGAAAGGAAACCCTTTGATTTCTGAAGCCATTGCTGTAAATGTTTTAGCCGGATCCACAGGCTCTGCTTCAGGCGGGATGGGAATCGCGCTGGAGGCATTAGGGGAGAGATATTATGAGCTGGCGCTCAGTTCGGGTATTGACCCGGAAGCATTCCATCGAATTGCATCTCTTTCGTCGGGCGGTCTGGATGCGATGCCGCACAATGGTGCAGTGCTAACCCTGCTTACCATTACAGGGATGACGCATAAAGACAGCTATAAGGATATTTTTGTGGTAGCGGTAGCTATTCCTATTTTGGCAATCGCAGCAGCAATCATTTTGGCATCTTTGGGTATTTACTAAAGGTATCGTTAGAACACGAACCTGACAGCCAAGTTATCATCGCAGGTGTTTTTAATGCTGCAAAGAAAGCGGAATAACCTCCCGGCTGTTGGAAACTTCGCTTTATTCTATAGAAATCGTGCTAAAGAAGCGGCATGTCAGAATATACTATAGAAGAAATTGGAGCGTCCATTTTGTTGGGGGAGCGTTGCAGCTGATAATATAGCAGCATACAAGGGGGAGTTGGATTGAAGGTTCTAACGAGATTCTTTGACAGGGTGGTACAGAGATATTTACCAGATGCTTTTTTATTTGCTATTATTTTAACGATTTTGGTTTACTTACTGGGTGTCTCTATAACAAGCAGCGACCCGATGGAAATGATAACGTATTGGGGAGAGGGTTTTTGGGATCTGCTTGAATTTGGGATGCAAATGTCACTGGTGGTTGTGACAGGATATATTTTAGCAAGTACACCTGTTGTGAAAGATTTTTTAGCGAAACTCAGCAAAGCAGCAAAAACACCGGGGCAAGCGGTGATGCTGGTAACATTCGTAGCTTTGATTGCTTGTTTAATAAACTATGGCTTTGGACTTGTTGTCGGTGCATTGTTTGCTGTTCATGTGGCAAAGCGGGTTCCTGCAGTGGACTATCGGATACTGATCGCCAGTGCTTACAGCGGTATGGTCATCTGGCATGGTGGTTTTTCCGGATCCGTACCGCTGCTTATTGCCACACCAGGGCATTTTTTAGAAGATGCTATTGGAATAATTCCTGTAACGGAGACATTGTTCAGTTCATTTAACCTGTTTATTGTCATTACCTTATTAATTACACTCCCGCTTTTTAATCGGTACTTATTAAAGGGAGCGGATCCGATAGGTAAAATCGACCCTTCATTATGGAAGGAAGAATCCGAAGAGGAAACGGAAGCGGAAGTTCATCAGCCGGTAACACCGGCAGAAAGGCTGGAGAACAGCCGGGCCTTATCTCTTCTGATTGGCATGATGGGACTTCTTTTTATTGGTTATCATTTCGTTGCAAATGGGTTTGATCTGAATATTAATATTATCAATTTTATTTTTCTTTTCTTAGGGATTCTTCTTCATAAAACACCAAGACGTTTTCTGGAAACGGTGGGGAAAGGTGTGAAAAATGCCGGGGGAATTATTATACAGTTTCCATTCTACGCTGGAATAATGGGGATGATGGTGGCATCTGGATTATCAGATAAGATCTCATTATGGTTTGTCAGTTTCTCAACCGAATATACACTTCCCATCTTTACATTTCTCAGCGCGGGCATTGTTAATGCATTAGTACCTTCCGGAGGCGGACAATGGGCTGTGCAAGGTCCTATCATGATACAAGCAGCGCTTGAAACTGGAGCAGATACAGCAAAAACAGCCATGGCAGTTGCCTGGGGAGATGCCTGGACAAATATGATACAGCCATTCTGGGCCCTGCCTGTACTTGCTATTGCCGGGTTGAAGATTCGGGATATTATGGGCTTTTGTGTCATGATTCTGCTGTTTACCTTTATTCCGATTGCGATCGGGTTTCTACTATTATAATAGAAAGATTATATAACATTGTGAAGCGGAACGGTAAAACAGCCGATTCCGCTTATTCTTTGTTTTATTTAAAAGTTTTTAGCGTAAGAACAAGCAGAATTTCTGATATTATATAAGGAAATAAAAAAACTTTTAAAATAAGCTTGCAATCATACTAGATGCTATGTATAATATAAAAATGTGCAAACTTGTAGATAGCTATGTATAAGCTTGCTAAGGTCAAAGATATTTGTTATACTAATGTAGTTGACCAATTAATGCGATGATGCGGAAGGTTGTTGGCACACCCGGCCCCTTTGCCATGGCGGTGTGTTAAGGAATTTTCGCGGAGAATGTCTATAATAATATAGGCGAGAAGGAGGGAAAATGATGGCAAAAGAGAAAATCAGAATTCGTTTAAAAGCATACGATCACCGCATTTTAGATCAGTCTGCTGTGAAAATTGTGGAAACTGCAAAACGTTCCGGAGCAAAAGTGTCTGGTCCGATTCCATTGCCGACTGAAAGAGCTGTTTATACAGTGTTGCGTGCGGTTCATAAGTACAAAGATGCTCGTGAACAGTTCGAAATGCGTACGCACAAGCGTCTGATCGATATTCTTGAGCCTACACCAAAAACGGTTGATGCGCTGATGCGTTTAGATCTTCCATCTGGTGTAGATATTGAAATCAAATTATAATTCGTTTTAAATACAGGAGGTGTAACGGATGACGAAAGGAATCTTAGGTCGTAAAATCGGCATGACTCAGCTTTTCTCTGAAAATGGAGAACTTGTACCAGTAACAGTTGTTCAAGCTGAGGCAAATGTTGTGTTGCAAAAGAAAACATTAGAAAATGATGGTTACGAAGCGTTGCAAATCGGTTTTGCTGATAAAAAGGAATCACGTACAAACAAAGCGGAGAAAGGTCATGCTGAGAAAGCAGGCACTGCCCCTAAGCGCTACGTTCGTGAAATCCGTGGCGCAGAGGTTGACAACTATGAAGTTGGTCAAGAAATCAATGTTGATATCTTTGAAGCCGGTGAAAAAATCGATGTGACAGGAACATCTAAAGGGAAAGGATTCCAAGGTGCTATCAAACGTCACAATCAACAACGCGGACCAAAAACACACGGTTCTCATTTCCATAGAGCTCCAGGTGCGATGGCTGCAATTGATGCAATGCGTGTTTTCAAAGGTAAAAAATTACCAGGTCATATGGGTTCTGAACAAAAAACAATTCAAAACCTTGAAGTTGTCAGTGTAGATACTGAAAAGAATTTACTTCTGATCAAAGGAAATATCCCTGGTGCAAAAAAATCTTACGTAAAAATTACGAGTGCAGTAAAAGGTAACTAATCACACAAACGAAGGGAGGATATGTCATGCCTAAAGTAGCACTTTTAAAACAGGATGGAAGTAATGTTGGAGAAATCGAATTAAATGACGCTGTTTTTGGTATCGAGCCAAACACACATGTACTTCATGAAGCGGTTGTTATGCAACGTGCATCTTTACGTCAAGGTACACATGCTGTTAAAAATCGTTCAGAAGTTCGTGGCGGAGGCCGCAAACCATGGCGCCAAAAAGGAACTGGCCGTGCACGTCAAGGATCTATCCGTTCACCACAATGGGTTGGCGGTGGAACTGTTTTCGGACCCACTCCACGCAGCTATAGCTATAAATTACCAAAGAAAGTTCGTCGCTTAGCGTTAAAGTCAGCATTATCTTCTAAAGTAAAAGAAGAAAGCTTATTTGTTTTAGAAGCAATCACAATCGATGCTCCAAAAACAAAAGAAATTGTAAATATCTTAAACGGACTTAAAGTTGAAGAGAAAGCACTTGTTGTTCTTTCTGAGAAAGACGAAACAGTTGTCCGCTCTGCAAACAACTTGCAAAACGTAAAGGTATTAACTGTAGAAGAATTAAATGTACTTGACTTGCTTACGCATGACAAGCTGATCATCACTAAAGATGCAGCTGAAAAAGCAGGGGAGGTGCTCGCATAATGAAAGATCTACGCGATGTAATTAAACGCCCTGTCATTACAGAGAATTCTGCTGACTTAATGGCAGAGAAGAAATACACGTTTGAAGTAGCTGTTAAAGCGAACAAAACAGAAATCAAAGATGCTGTAGAAACAATCTTTGGTGTGAAAGTAGAAAAAGTAAACACAATGAACCTTAAAGGTAAATTTAAGCGAATGGGCCGCTACGGTGGATATCGTCCGGACCGTAAAAAAGCTATCGTTCAATTATCGGCAGATAGTGAAGATTTAGATTTCTTTGAGGCTTAATTATATGAATGAATATATTCCAAACTAAAAGGAGGGACAACGATGGCGATTAAAAAGTATAAACCAACCTCAAATGGTAGACGTAATATGTCTGGATCAGACTTTGCAGAGATTACTACGAATACCCCTGAGAAATCCCTTTTAGCTCCATTATCTAAACGTGGTGGACGTAACAATCAAGGGAAATTAACGGTTCGTCATCACGGCGGCGGTCATAAGCGCCAATATCGTATTATCGACTTCAAGCGCGATAAAGATGGTGTGCCAGGACGCGTTGCTACAATCGAATACGATCCTAACCGTTCAGCAAACATTGCATTAATCCATTATGCTGATGGGGAGAAACGTTATATCCTTGCTCCGAAAAATATTAAAGTAGGGCAAGTAATTGAATCTGGTGAAAATGCAGATATTAAAACAGGTAACGCATTACCGCTTGGAAGCATTCCAGTAGGTACTGTTATCCACAATATCGAATTAAAACCGGGACGCGGAGGCCAAATTGCTCGTTCTGCTGGTGCAGAAGCTCAAATCTTGGGACGCGAAGAAAAATATACACTTGTACGCCTTGCTTCTGGAGAAGTTCGTTTAGTATTAACAACTTGCCGTGCTACAATTGGTCAAGTCGGTAACATTGAACATGAACTTATCCGTGTAGGTAAAGCTGGTCGTTCCCGTTGGAAAGGTATCCGTCCAACTGTTCGCGGTTCTGTTATGAACCCTAATGATCACCCGCATGGTGGTGGTGAAGGACGCGCGCCAATCGGACGTAAATCACCAATGTCACCTTGGGGCAAACCAACACTTGGCTACAAAACACGTAAACGCAATAAACCATCTGATAAGTATATCGTTCGTAGACGTAAAAAATAAACGGAAAAACGGGCGGGCTAAAGCACCCGTCTCTAATCCCTGGAAGGAGGCTTATCCATGGGTCGCAGTTTGAAAAAAGGACCTTTTGCAGATGACCATCTAATGAAGAAAATTGAAGTATTGAACACAGAAGACAAGAAGCAAGTAATAAAAACTTGGTCTCGTCGCTCAACAATTTTCCCGCAATTTGTTGGTCATACCGTTGCAGTATATGATGGACGTAAGCATGTGCCAGTATATATCACGGAAGATATGGTCGGTCATAAATTAGGTGAATTCGCACCAACTCGTACGTACAGAGGACACGCTGGTGACGATAAAAAAACAAGACGTTAAATGAGAGGAGGTACCAGGCATGCAAGCTAAAGCCGTTGCGAAATCAGTTCGTATTGCTCCTCGTAAGGTTCGTTTAGTTGTAGATCTAATTCGAGGAAAAGAGGTTGGCGAAGCAATCGCTATTTTAAAACATACACAGCGCGGAGCTTCTCCAGTCGTAGAAAAAGTATTAAATTCTGCTGTTGCGAACGCAGAGCATAACTATGAAATGGATGCAGACAATTTAGTAGTATCTGAAGCATATGTGAACGAAGGAGCTACTTTGAAACGTTTCCGTCCACGTGCACAAGGACGTGCAAGCAGAATCAATAAACGTACCAGCCACATCACAGTTGTGGTAAACGAAAAGAAGGAGGGATAGTCAGTGGGTCAAAAAGTTAATCCAACAGGTCTTCGCGTAGGTGTCATTAAGGACTGGGAGTCTAAATGGTACGCTGGGAAAGACTATGCAGACTTACTGCATGAAGATATTAAAATCAGAGAATATCTTGAAGGACGTCTTAAAACGGCTGCTGTTTCTTCTATTGAAATTGAACGTGCAGCAAACCGTGTAAACATTACTATCCATACTGGTAAACCAGGTATGGTCATTGGTAAAGGCGGATCCGAAGTTGAAGCTTTACGTAAATCTTTAAACAACTTAACTGGCAAACGAGTTCATATCAATATCGTTGAAATCAAAAAAGTAGATATTGATGCAACCCTTGTTGCTGATAATATTGCTCGTCAATTAGAAAATCGTATTTCATTCCGTCGTGCTCAAAAGCAAGCTATCCAACGTGCGATGCGTGCTGGAGCTAAAGGAATCAAAACACAAGTATCTGGACGTCTAGGCGGTGCGGACATCGCTCGTGCAGAACATTACAGTGAAGGAACAGTACCACTTCATACTTTACGTGCTGACATTGACTATGGTACAGCAGAAGCTGATACTACGTATGGTAAATTAGGTGTTAAAGTATGGATTTATCGTGGAGAAGTCCTTCCAACAAAAACCGATAAATAAGGGAGGGGGCTCATTACTATGTTAATGCCTAAACGTGTTAAATATCGTAGACAACATCGTGGTAAAATGAGAGGCCAAGCAAAAGGCGGTACAACTGTTTCTTTCGGAGAATATGGTTTACAAGCACTTGACGCTTCTTGGATTACAAGCCGCCAAATCGAGGCAGCGCGTATTGCAATGACTCGTTACATGAAACGTGGCGGTAAAGTTTGGATCAAAATCTTTCCAGACAAACCTTACACTGCAAAGCCTTTAGAGGTTCGTATGGGTTCCGGTAAAGGTGCTCCAGAAGGATGGGTAGCAGTAGTAAAGCCTGGTAAAATTATGTTTGAAATTGCAGGTGTATCTGAAGAGGTAGCTCGTGAAGCACTTCGCCTTGCAGCACATAAATTACCTATTAAAACGAAATTCGTAAAACGTGAAGAAATTGGTGGTGAAAGCAATGAAGGCTAAAGAAATCAGAGATTTAACCACTGCCGAAATTGAAAAAAATGTTAAAACGTTGAAAGAAGAGTTATTTAATTTACGTTTCCAATTAGCTACTGGTCAATTGGAAAACACTGCACGTATCCGTGAAGTGCGTAAATCAATTGCTCGTCTTAAAACCGTTGTTCGCGAGCGCGAACTAAGTGCAAATAACTAAAGATTCCAGAGGGGAGGTTAACCTCAATGTCTGAACGTAATGATCGTAAAGTTTATACTGGTCGTGTTGTATCCGACAAAATGGATAAAACTATTACAGTTTTAGTTGAAACTTACAAATTCCATAAGCTTTATGGAAAACGTGTTAAGTATTCTAAGAAATTTAAAACACATGATGAAAACAATGTTGCAAAAACTGGTGATGTTGTAAAAATCATGGAAACTCGCCCGCTATCAGCTACCAAACGTTTCCGTTTAGTAGAAGTAGTAGAAGAAGCGGTAATTATTTAATAAAGTTCGCTCGGAAGGTATCCGAAGGGAGGTCACAGTGTTATGATTCAACAAGAAACTCGTTTGAAGGTTGCAGATAACTCTGGTGCTCGTGAAGTATTAACCATTAAAGTATTAGGCGGTTCCGGTCGCAAAACTGCCAACATTGGTGATGTAATTGTTTGCACGGTCAAACAAGCAACACCAGGGGGCGTTGTCAAGAAAGGCGACGTTGTAAAGGCAGTGATTGTACGTTCTAAATCTGGTGCTCGTCGTAAAGATGGTTCTTACATCCGTTTTGATGAAAATGCTGCCGTAATTATCCGTGATGATAAAAGTCCAAGAGGAACTCGTATCTTCGGACCTGTTGCACGTGAATTACGTGAGGCTCAATTCATGAAAATCGTATCTCTAGCTCCAGAAGTTTTATAAGAAGAAATTTCCTCATCAAGGAGGTGCGTAAAGCATGCATGTAAAAAAAGGTGATAAAGTCAAAGTGTTATCCGGCAAAGACCGCGGTAAAGAAGGCACTGTATTAGAAGCATTTCCGAAGAAAGAGCGCGTATTAGTAGAAGGTGTGAACATGATCCAAAAACATGCGAAGCCATCTCAAGATAATCCGCAAGGCGGAATCTTGAATATCGAAGCTCCAATTCATGTTTCTAATGTATTGCCAATCGATCCGAAGTCCGGAGAACCAACTCGTGTTGGCTATGAAATAAAAGATGGTAAAAAAATCCGTATTGCAAAAAAATCCGGTGAAGCATTAGATAAATAAGTTTTTCTGTGAAAGGAGGGCTAACACATGAACGAATTAAAACAAAAGTATAATGATGAAATCACTTCATCTTTAATGAATAAATTCAATTATGATTCCGTAATGGAAGTACCTAAAATAGAGAAAATCGTAATCAACATGGGTGTTGGTGACGCAGTACAAAACTCTAAGGCATTGGATAGTGCTGTTGAAGAATTAGCTTTAATTTCTGGTCAAAAACCATTGATTACTCGTGCTAAGAAATCCATCGCAGGTTTCCGTCTTCGTGAAGGAATGCCAATTGGTGCAAAAGTTACTTTGCGTGGAGAACGCATGTATGACTTCTTGCAAAAACTGATTGCTGTATCTCTTCCACGTGTACGTGACTTCCGCGGTATTTCTAAAAAAGCATTTGATGGTCGTGGAAACTACACTTTAGGTGTGAAAGAACAGTTGATTTTCCCAGAAATTAATTACGATAAAGTCAATAAAGTTCGTGGTATGGATATTGTTATTGTAACAACTTCTAACACTGACGAAGAAGCTCGTGAACTTTTAGCTGGGCTGGGCATGCCTTTCCAAAAGTAGTCGTGAGCTAATACAAGGAGGGAAAATTTTGGCTAAAAAATCTATGATAGCGAAACAAAAGCGCCCGCAAAAATATAAAGTACAAGAGTACACTCGTTGCGAACGCTGTGGTCGCCCGCATTCAGTAATTCGTAAATTTAAACTTTGCCGTATTTGTTTCCGTGAACTTGCCTATAAAGGTCAAATTCCTGGTGTCAAAAAAGCAAGTTGGTAATCCCCGATTCGGGAAGGAGGTAATTAGTAATGGTTATGACAGATCCAATTGCAGATATGCTTACTCGCATTCGTAATGCGAACATGGTTAAACATGAACAATTAGAGCTTCCTGCTTCTAAAATAAAAAAAGAGATCGCTGATATCCTGAAACGTGAAGGCTATGTAAAGGATTATGAGTTAGTTGAAGATAACAAACAAGGTATATTACGTATCTTCTTAAAATATAGTGCAAACGAAGATAGAGTTATCACAGGAATCAAACGTATCAGTAAACCAGGTTTACGCGTATATGCTAAAGCAAATGAAGTACCACGTGTATTGAACGGACTTGGCATTGCTATCGTATCAACTTCTAACGGAATGCTTTCTGACAAAGAAGCTCGTTCTCAGGCAGTTGGCGGAGAAGTACTAGCGTACGTTTGGTAAGAACTATAATTTATCAGAGGAGGTGCAGAGAATGTCTCGTGTCGGACTTAAGCCTATTGAAATTCCAGAAGGTGTAGAGTTGAAATTCAACGGAACTACACTGACAGTTAAAGGACCAAAGGGTGAATTAACAAGAGATTTTCATCCAGATATTAAAGTTAACGTTGAGGGTAATATCGTAACTTTGGAGCGCCCGAGTGATCATAAAGAACACCGAGCACTGCATGGTACTACTCGCAGCTTAATCAATAACATGGTAGTTGGAGTAAGTAAAGGTTTTGAAAAATCATTGGAAATCAACGGTGTTGGTTACCGTGCTCAAAAGCAGGGTAACAAAACAGTTGTTAACGCTGGTTATTCACATCCTGTTGAACTTGACCCAATTGACGGTATTGAAATTGAAGTACCTAAAAACACACAAATCGTTGTTAAAGGTATCGATAAAGAATTAGTAGGAGCAGTTGCTGCTAATATCCGAGCAATCCGCCCGCCAGAGCCTTATAAAGGTAAAGGAATCAAATATGCGGATGAATATGTACGTCGTAAAGAAGGTAAAACTGCTAAGTAAGTTTTTTAGCCCGAGAAAGGAGTGACCCAGATGATCACAAAGCCTGACAAAAATGTTATCCGTAAAAAGCGTCACAACCGTGTACGCAGAACATTATCAGGAACTGCAGAACGTCCACGTTTAAATGTGTATCGTTCAAACAAAAACATTTATGCTCAATTGATCGATGATGCCAATGGCGTAACCCTGGCAAGTGCTTCTACAGTTGATAAAGAGCTTGAAATCAACGGAAGCAATGTCGACGCTGCGAAAGCAGTTGGGGCAGCTGTTGCAAAACGTGCAATTGACAAAGGATATAAATCTATTGTATTTGATCGTGGTGGTTATTTATATCATGGACGAATCAAAGCTTTAGCAGAGGCAGCTCGCGAGGAAGGCCTTGAATTTTAAAAGTAAAAGGAGGTAACCATCTATAATGATTACGAATATTGATCCGAGCAAATTAGATCTTGAAGAACGTGTTGTTACGGTCAACCGTGTTGCAAAGGTTGTAAAAGGTGGACGTCGTTTCCGCTTTGCAGCATTAGTAGTTGTAGGTGACAAGAACGGTCATGTAGGTTTCGGTACTGGTAAAGCACAAGAAGTACCTGAAGCTATTAAAAAAGCAGTAGATGATGCGAAGAAAAACTTAATTACTGTACCAATCGTAGGCACAACCATTCCACACCAAATCCATGGTCAGTTTGGTTCTGGTAACGTATTGATGAAGCCTGCTTCTGAAGGTACTGGAGTTATCTCCGGTGGTCCAGTACGTGCGATTTTAGAGCTTGCTGGTGTAGGTGATATCCTGACAAAATCATTAGGATCCAACACACCAATTAACGTTATCCGTGCTACATTGAACGGTTTAACTAATTTAAAAACAGCTGAGGACGTAGCGAAATTACGTGGAAAGTCTGTTGAAGAACTGTTAGGATAAGGAGGGAATCACTATGTCTAAAAAATTAGAAATAACCCTCACTCGCAGTGTTATCGGAGGCAGTGACGTTCAACGTAAAACTGTTGAAGCGTTAGGGTTAAAGAAAATTCGTCAATCGGTTGTACGTGAAGATACTCCAGCCGTTCGCGGTATGGTTAACAGAGTGTCCCACTTATTGACAGTTAAAGAAGTTTAATAAATTTATTGTGAAGAGGAGGTGCTCGCATGAAACTTCATGAATTAAAAGCAGCAGAAGGAACTCGTAAAGAAAGAAACCGTGTAGGTCGCGGAACTTCTTCAGGTAACGGAAAAACTTCTGGTCGTGGACATAAAGGTCAAAAAGCACGTTCTGGCGGCGGTGTAAGACTTGGTTTTGAAGGTGGTCAAATGCCTTTATTCCAACGTTTGCCGAAGCGCGGTTTTACAAATATTAACCGTAAAGAATATGCAATTGTAAACCTGGATACACTTAATCGCTTTGAAGATGGAACTGAAGTTACTCCAGAGCTATTGTTAGAAACTGGTGTCGTAAGCAAATTGAATGCTGGGATTAAGGTTCTTGGAAAAGGTCAATTAGAAAAGAAACTGACTGTAAAAGCTCATAAGTTCTCTGCATCTGCGAAAGAAGCAATCGAGGCAGCGGGCGGTCAATCTGAGGTGATCTAATTTGTTTCAGACACTCTCCAATTTTTTACGTGTGAAAGATATAAGAAATAAAATTATATTTACACTGCTAATGCTTATTATATTCCGTATTGGTACGTTTATTACCGTGCCATTTACTGATCAATCGGCAATTGGGTTTATGATGGACCAGCAGAATATGTTTGGTTTCATCAATACCTTTGGTGGTGGGGCGTTAGAAAACTTCTCTATTTTTGCAATGGGGATTATGCCTTACATCACCGCGTCAATTATCATGCAGCTGTTGCAAATGGATGTTGTTCCGAAGTTTGCTGAATGGAAGAAGCAAGGAGAAATGGGTCGGAAGAAAATCGCTCAGGTCACACGTTATGCGGCGATTGGTATAGCATTTGTTCAGGCAATTGCTATGTCCATCGGCTTTAATGCCATGGCAGGCGGATTACTGATTCAGGATCCTGGCGTCATCAAATTCTTAACGATTGCTATCGTATTAACAGGTGGAACAGCTTTTCTTATGTGGTTAGGTGAACAGATTACTGCGCACGGCGTAGGTAATGGTATTTCTATCATTATCTTTGCTGGTATCGTTGCTGCTATTCCGAATGGCGCTGGCCAAATATACAATCAATATTTCTCGAATCCGGGAAGTGAATTGTTTATCAATATCGTTATTGTAACGTTAATTGTGCTAGTGGTTATCGCTGTGACGGTTGGAATCATTTTCGTAAACGAAGCATTGCGGAAAATTCCAGTACAGTATGCGAAAAAGCTGGTTAATCGTACACCAGTAGGCGGACAGTCAACGCATCTGCCGATCAAGGTAAATGCAGCCGGGGTAATTCCAGTTATTTTTGCGATTGCCTTTATGATTGCTCCTACGACCATTGCTGGATTTTTTGAAGGAAACAGGGTAGCAAATATCGTAACGTACGTTTTTGATTACACACAACCTGTAGGTATGGTAATCTATGTTGCACTGATTATTGCTTTCTCCTATTTCTATACATTTGTTCAGGTCAATCCAGAACAAATGTCAGAGAACTTGCAAAGACAAGGCGGCTACATCCCTGGTATTCGTCCGGGGCACAATACAGAGGAGTATTTAACAAGGGTTATTCGCAGATTGACCTTTGTGGGTGCGTTATTCTTAGCAGCTGTTTCTGTATTCCCAATTATCCTGGGAGGCCTTGCAAATCTGCCGCAGACAGTTCAAATCGGCGGTACGAGCTTGATCATCGTTGTCGGGGTTGCATTAACAACCATGAAGCAATTAGAAGGTCAGCTTGTAAAGCGACATTATAAAGGGTTTATTAAGTAAATTTCCTGCCTACAAAAGCGAGGGGAAACAATGAATTTAATCTTAATGGGGCTACCTGGTGCCGGAAAAGGTACCCAGGCCGAGAAAATCGAAGAAAAATATAACATCCCTCACATTTCAACTGGGGATATGTTCCGACTGGCGATTAAAGAAGGTACGGATCTTGGCAAGAAAGCAAAGGAATATATGGACCAAGGGAATCTTGTTCCAGATGAAGTAACCATCGGTATTGTCAAAGAGCGCTTAGCAAAGGATGATTGTAAAGAAGGTTTCCTATTAGATGGATTCCCGCGCACAATTGCTCAAGCGGAAGCACTTGAAGAATTGACAGCTGATTTGAATAGAACCATCGACTATTGTATACATGTGGATGTACCAGAAGAAAAATTGGTAGAGCGTTTAACTGGACGGAGAATTTGTCCGACTTGCGGAACAACTTATCACGTTGTTTATAACCCTCCTAAAACAGAAGGTATTTGTGATAAAGATGGCTCCCAGTTAATTCAGCGAGATGATGATCAACCTGAAACGGTGAAAAAACGGTTAGCCGTTAACGTAGAGCAAACACAGCCATTACTTGATTTTTATCAAGAAAAAGGATATCTTTTGAAGGTGGACGGTGATCGTGATATTAACGATGTGTTCTCCGATATAGAATCCATTTTGGATAAATAAGTCACCCCTTTTAGCAGACAGAATAGGTGCAAAACTTAGGTCTGCGAGTTATAATAGGTGAGATAATGTGTAATGCTTTTATCAAACACGATAAAAAATTGGTTCATCAACCTTTTGATATAAAACAAACAATTGCCTAGGTGATGGTGAGAGCTGATATACGTTACCAAATTGATTTTCTAAAAGCTAGGGTCAATTTGTACGTATGATGCAGGATAGTGATTCAGGTCAGTACAATTGATATCTCGGTTGTGAACGGCCGGTTGTCCTACGCTGGCCAATGGAAGAAGCAAGCAGTGCGTTTATAAATCATCTTCTGATGATAGAGCGCCAGATGTACGTTCAATGTTTCCCGGAAGATAAGCGAGCAGTATATCAAGTCTGGCTTATCACGAAAGGAAACGAAAGCTTTATCCTAGATTAAGATAAGGTTGTAACTGATTTGAAGAAGGGAGATCACACACAATGGCGAAAGACGATGTTATTGAAGTAGAAGGTACAGTGACAGATACATTGCCAAATGCGATGTTTAAAGTGGAGCTTGAAAACGGCCATACCGTATTGGCGCATGTATCTGGTAAAATCCGTATGCACTTTATCCGCATTTTACCGGGCGATAAAGTTACGGTTGAGCTTTCTCCGTATGATTTAACCAAAGGACGAATTACGTACCGTTATAAATAAACGAGCTCCGATCTAAAAGGAGGTAATGATGATGAAGGTAAGAGCATCTGTAAAACCAATTTGCGAGAAATGCAAAGTCATCAAACGCAAAGGTAAAGTAATGGTAATTTGTGAAAATCCAAAACACAAACAAAAACAAGGCTAAAAAATAGGAGGTGCTAGCATTCTATGGCACGTATTGCAGGTATTGATATTCCACGTGATAAAAGAGTAGTAATTTCCTTAACATATGTTTATGGTATTGGAAAAACTACTGCACAGGAAGTCCTTAAAGAAGCAGGCGTTTCTGAAGATACTCGTGTCCGTGATTTAACGGAAGACGAATTAACAAGAATCCGTCAAGCGATTGATAGCTACACTACAGAAGGAGATCTTCGTCGTGAAGTATCCTTGAACATCAAACGTTTGATCGAAATCGGTGCTTACAGAGGTATTCGTCATCGTCGCGGATTACCAGTTCGTGGACAGAAGACAAAGAATAACTCTCGTACACGTAAAGGCCCACGTAAGACAATGGCTAACAAGAAAAAGTAATGTAAGGAGGTAAGCTTACAAATGGCACGTAAAACAAATACGCGTAAACGTCGTGTGAAAAAGAATATAGAATCTGGTATTGCTCATATCCGTTCTACTTTTAACAATACAATTGTTACAATCACGGATACACAAGGTAATGCTATCGGCTGGAGCTCTGCTGGTGCTCTAGGTTTTAAAGGATCTAAAAAATCAACTCCGTTTGCTGCACAAATGGCTGCTGAAACAGCTGCGAAGTCTGCAACCGAAAACGGCATGAAAACATTAGAAGTTACTGTTAAAGGACCTGGCGCTGGTCGTGAAGCTGCAATCCGTTCTTTACAGGCTGCTGGATTAGAAGTTACTGCAATTGTTGACGTAACTCCAGTTCCTCATAATGGTTGCCGCCCGCCAAAACGTCGTCGTGTTTAATTTAACCGTATAGAATTTTATCAACTTGGTCATACTGGTTGATAAAACATACGGTTATCTACATGTGTAGATAAACAGATTCCAAAGACAGTTTGTACAAAAGATTATTAGGTAGAGCAGAAACGCCAACTGCCTATTTGAGGAATTTCGGTTAGACTTTGTTGTCTAGCCGGGGTTTCGACGTTTTAAAGGAGGGTTTGTTAAATGATCGAGATAGAAAAGCCAAAAATTGAAACGATTGAAATTAGCGATGATGCTATGTTTGGTAAATTTGTAGTTGAACCGCTAGAACGTGGATATGGTGCCACACTTGGAAACTCCTTGCGTCGTATCTTACTATCCTCACTACCAGGTGCTGCTGTAACAACTGTTCATATCGATGGAGCACTGCATGAATTTTCAACGATTGATGGGGTTGTGGAGGACGTTACTACTATCATTCTTAATTTGAAAAAGCTTGCACTTAAAATCTACTCTGATGAACCGAAGACATTAGAAATTGATGTTCAGGGAGAAGGAGCAGTAACTGCTGCAGACTTAACATATGATAGTGATGTGGAAGTGATGAACCCAGATCTTCATATTGCGACATTAAACAGTAAAGCTAACCTTCATATGAAGTTAACTGCTGAAAGAGGCCGCGGGTATCGCCCGGCAGATGAAAACAATTTTGATGATCAGCCAATTGGTGTCATTCCAATTGATTCCATTTTTACACCAGTATCACGTGTTACGTATCAAGTAGAGAACACACGTGTAGGTCAAATCGCTAATTATGATAAACTGACATTGGATGTTTCGACTGACGGTAGTATTCGCCCGGAAGAAGCAGTTTCTCTAGGTGCAAAAATCATTACGGAGCATTTGAATATTTTTGTCGGCTTGACAGATGAAGCACAGAACGTAGAAATTATGGTTGAAAAAGAAGAAGATCAAAAAGAAAAAGTAATGGAAATGACTATTGAAGAGCTTGATCTTTCTGTTCGTTCTTACAACTGTTTGAAACGTGCTGGCATCAACACTGTACAAGAGCTTGCAAATAAATCTGAAGAAGATATGATGAAGGTTCGTAATTTAGGACGTAAATCATTAGAAGAAGTAAAAGTAAAATTAGAGGATCTAGGATTAGGTCTTCGAGATGATGACTGATATAACAGTCACCTGACTAGTTTCAAAAAAGGGAGGGATAGTCCGTGGCTAGAAAATTAGGACGTTCAACAGATAGTCGTATGGCTCTTCTTCGCAACCTTGCAGCTGATGTAATCATTCATGAACGCATTGAAACAACAGAAGCAAAAGCGAAAGAGTTAAGATCGATTGTAGATAAAATGATTACTCTTGGTAAGCGTGGGGATTTACATGCACGCCGTCAAGCTGCAGCATTTTTATACAACAAAGAAGCGGATGAAGAAAATAATGTAATTCAAAAACTATTTGATGATGTTGCTGCGCGCTATGAAGATAGACAAGGTGGATATACACGCGTTCTTAAACTTGGTGAACGCCAAGGCGATGGCGCTAAAATGGCAATCATTGAGTTGGTTTAATTACTACAAACGGCAAGGGGCAGGACTCAATCTCTCTCAGAGGTTATCCAAGCCCTTTTTTTGTATTGGAAAATGATTATTAATGGCTCTTGACCAAAATATATGATTGAGAAATTAGAGGTAAATTTGATAGTGGTGACCGCTACGGAAAAACACTACGCTTTCCATGGGCTTGCGCTCAGCCTCCTCGAAAAAAAGAAGATCACTTTTTTCCTGCGGGGTCTTCACACTGGGACTGCGATTACTCGCCCCACCGAAAACCATTGCGCTTTCCCATAGGAGTCTCCGTGTTTTTCCTTCGCTAACTAGTGTTAACATCATTTACTCTTTAATCTCATCCATTGTTTTTGGTATAGATTTAATGATTAGCTAATAAATTAGTTTTTGTTTAAAGTAATTGACTAATGTTACTGTGGTTTCTGAGTAATAAAGAGAACTTAAAAAATACTTTAGTCCATACCCAGCGGAAGAAATACACGGAGACTCCCGTGGGAATGCGCAGTGTGAAGACCCCGCAGAAAAGTGGTTTTCTTTTCTACCCGCGGGGCATAAGCGCGACTTTGCTTCTGTCTACGCCTGACGGCTTGCCAATCAGCAAGTCTTCTTTAAAGGAGGCTGAGGACAAGCCCACAGGAAAGCGTAGTGTATTTCTGGAGCGTTGGCTAGAAATACTATCAAACTTCACCAACAAGTGTTTTGAACAAATACTTTCTTTCAACAAAGAAAGTAGATAAAATAACCATAATAGAAAAAAACAAATTACATAATAAAAAAACAGGAGAAGGGGGTGTCTGGATGGACAGAAAAAAGCTAGTAGAGTTTAAGAATGTTTCCTTTCAATATGAGGAAGAGGGAGCGCTTGTGTTAAATCAGGTCTCCTTTGAGATTTATGAAGGGGAATGGGTTGCGATTATTGGACACAATGGCTCTGGAAAATCAACCATCGCCAAGCTGCTTAATGGATTATTAATGCCAAAAGACGGGGAAATCGTTGTCGATGGTCAAAAAGTAGATGATGATACCGTCTGGGATATACGTAAAGACGTAGGGATGGTCTTTCAAAATCCAGATAATCAATTTGTTGGGGCAACCGTTCAAGATGATGTGGCATTTGGAATGGAAAACAGAGGAATCCCCAGAGAAGAGATGAGAGAGAGAATCCAGCGCACCTTATCTGCCGTTCGTATGCAGGATTATTTAATCACTGAACCCCACCGGCTGTCTGGCGGGCAAAAACAGCGAGTGGCGATTGCCAGCGTCTTAGCGATTGCTCCAAAAGTATTGATTTTAGATGAGGCAACGGCGATGCTTGATCCGACAGGCAGAAAAGAAATTATGCATACCGTGAATGATATTCAGGAATCAGAAGGACTTTCTCTGATTACCATTACACATGACTTGCAGGAGATTGTTCAAGCAGATCGTGTGATTGTGATGAATAAGGGAGAAATCTGGGAAGAAACCACACCAAGAGAGTTATTCCTGCAGCGGGAAAGCTTGCGTGAAATTGGCTTGGACGTGCCCTTTGTTGCACAATTAACTGATGAGCTGATGAAGCAGGGCGTCGAATTAAAAGAAGCAGCATTAAACCACGAAGAGTTGTTGGAGGAATTATGGAAATTCAATTCAAAGATGTAAGTTATATTTATCAAGAGAATAGTCCCTTTGCCCACAAAGCCCTTGAAGACATTTCTTTCACAGTAGAAGATGGTTCGTTTGTTGCTGTGATTGGTCATACAGGCTCTGGGAAATCAACACTCATCCAGCATTTAAATGGTTTAAGCCTGCCGAGCAGGGGAGAGATAACGATTGGTGATTTCCTGCTGAGTTCAGAAGGAAAGCCTAAGAATATCCGTGATTTAAGAAGAAAAGTTGGTGTGGTGTTTCAATATCCGGAGCATCAGCTATTTGAAGAAACCGTTGCGAAGGATATTGCTTTTGGTCCGAAAAATTTTGATGTGGAGCAGGAGGAAATTGACCGCAGAATAGATCGGCTTCTCCCTGCCGTCGGGCTGCCAGCAGAAATATTAGAGCGTTCTCCGTTTGATTTAAGCGGCGGACAGAAGCGGCGTGTGGCCATTGCAGGCGTCTTAGCGATGGATCCAGAAGTGCTTGTATTGGACGAGCCGACTGCAGGGCTGGATCCGCGCGGACAGCGTGAAATCATGGATATGTTTTATCAGCTGCATCAGGAGCGCCAACTGACGACGGTATTGGTAACACATAGCATGGAGGATGCGCTCGCTTATGCGGATAAAGTGATTATTTTAAATGGCGGTCAAAAATATATGGAAGGTCCGCCGCTTGAGGTATTTAAACAAACAGACAAGCTGCAGGAGGTCCAATTAGATACGCCGGAGGTCATTCATTTTCTGAATCAGTATAATGAACGATTCGGTACTTCTTTAAACTATCAGCACCAAACCTTGCAGGAATTAGCAAATGAGATAAAAAGGCAGCTGGAGGTGGAATCGGATGAATAATGCATTAATTATTGGTCAGTATGTTCCTGGAAACTCCTTTATCCACCGGTTAGACCCAAGAACCAAAATCACAGTTGTCTTTTTCTTTGTGATTGTTGTCTTTTTTGCAAACAATGTACCGACGTACAGTCTATTAACTGCTTTTTCTTTGCTTTGTGTACTGAATTCCAAAGTACCGTTACAGTTTATATTAAAAGGATTGCTGCCCGTCTGGTTTTTAATTATTTTCACATTTATTCTGCATCTGATTATTACAAACGAAGGAAATGTCGTAGTCGATTGGGGATTTTTTAAGATTTACAGCGGGGGAATCATCCAAGGTTTTGCGATTTCCTTACGCTTTTTCCTGCTTATCCTGACGACTTCTTTATTAACGTTGACAACCACACCGATTGAAATAACGGATGCCATGGAGGAAATGCTTCACCCATTGAAAAAAATTAAGTTTCCTGTTCATGAGCTGGCGTTGATGATGTCTATTTCTCTGCGGTTTATTCCGACATTGATGCAGGAAACAGATAAAATATCCCGGGCGCAGGCGGCACGCGGTGTTGATTTTCGTACAGGTCCGGTGAAGGATCGGATTATGGCAGTTATTCCTTTATTGGTTCCTTTGTTTGTGAGTGCATTTAAACGGGCCGAGGACCTGGCAATGGCGATGGAAGCGCGTGGTTATCAAGGCGGGGAAGGGAGAAGCAAGCTCCGTGAATTGCACGTAGGTACAAAGGATATTCTGGTATTGATTGCTTTTGTACTAATGCTGGCGGCCTTGTTTGTATTAAGACAGTAAGGAAAGGAAAGGGACTGTGTAAATGGAACGGATAAAATGCACCATTACTTATGATGGTTCAGGATTTGCGGGTTTTCAGGTACAGCCTGATCACCGGACTGTTCAGGGGGCGCTGGAAAAAGTCTTAGCTAAAATCCATAAAGGGGAAACGATACGTATCCAGGCCTCGGGTCGAACCGATACAGGTGTCCATGCAGTCGGACAGGTTATTCATTTTGATACCCCTTTAACGATACCTGAACGGAACTGGAAACAAGCTATGAATACACTTCTGCCGGATGATGTCCGGATAGTGCATGTGGAGAGAGTGAATGATGCCTTTCACGCCCGCTACAGTGTTAAGCAGAAAGAATATCATTATGTCGTCTTGAACCGGGAAGACCCCGATGTATTTCGCCGGAACTATGCATTGCACTTTCCTAAATGTCTTGATATAGAAGCCATACAAGCTGCCTGTAAGCATTTAGAGGGGACACATGACTTTACCACCTTTTCTTCTGCAAAGTCGTCTGTAAAAGGCTCTAAAATACGTACATTGTTCCATGCATCCTGCAGGAAGAAAGAAGACGATATTGAATTTGTTTTCCGTGGAAGCGGATTTTTATATAATATGGTGCGGATAATGGTCAGTGCACTTTTGGACGTGGGAATTGGCAAGCGGCGTCCAGAGGAAATACCAGCCCTCTTAGCTGCAAAAGAGAGAGGCCAGCTGGGAAAGACGATTTCACCGAATGGACTGTATTTATGGGAAGTAAGCTATCATGAGCAGGAAAAAGAGAAGGATTCCGGAGATTAAAAGAATAGACACAAAAAAGAGAAGAATTTTTTCAATTACTTTCATACGAGGCTTGACTTTTGGTTTGGAAAAGTATAAGATGATATATGGCATTTTATTTCTAAACCATGATTAGCCCCGGAATCTAATTATGTTAAGAATAAAAATATGATTACGAAGAATAAAGAATGAACGATATATGGAGGGAAAAAATCATGCGCACAACTTTCATGGCAAATGAAGCGAACATCGAACGCAAATGGTTGGTTGTGGATGCGGAAGGACAACGTTTAGGACGTTTAGCAAGCGAAGTAGCTGCTATCTTACGCGGTAAACATAAACCTACGTACACACCACATGCAGACACAGGTGATTATGTAATTATCATCAATGCAGACAAAATTGAACTATCTGGAAACAAAATGAATGACAAAATGTACTATAATCATTCCCAGCATCCAGGTGGATTAAGAGCACGTAACGCATACGAAATGCGTACAAAATATCCTGAAGAAATGCTTGAAGTTGCAATCAAAGGAATGCTTCCAAAAGGACCTTTAGGACGTAAAATGAAGAAGAAATTGCACGTATACAGAGGCGCTGAGCATAGCCATCAAGCTCAAAAACCAGAAGTTTACGAACTTCGCGGATAATTAAAGGGAGGTAAATGAATTGGCACAAGTACAATACTATGGCACAGGTCGCCGTAAAAAGTCAACTGCCCGCGTACGTCTAGTACCAGGTACAGGAAACGTTACAATCAATGGTCGCGATGCTAGAGACTATTTTCCATATGAAACACAACTTTTAATCTTGAACCAGCCGCTTGCTACTACAGAAACTCAAGGAACATATGATGTTCTTGTAAATGTACATGGCGGAGGATTTACTGGTCAAGCAGGTGCAATCCGTCACGGAATCGCACGTGCTTTACTGCAAGCAGATCCAGAATACCGTGCTTCATTAAAAACAGAAGGATTTCTTACACGTGATCCTAGAGCGAAAGAGCGTAAAAAATACGGTCTTAAAAAAGCCCGTCGTGCTCCTCAGTTCTCAAAACGTTAATAACCAACTATATCAAGAGTTACGCCCATTTGGACAATTTCTCCAAATGGGCGTTTTTATATAAAAAGCAGCTGAATAACATTAATGCTTATCATCCGGCTGAATGATTTTTACATAATGCGGATTAAGCTCAACCCCATAATAAGGAGGATATCTTTTTATTATCTGTATCTAACTATATAGTGATGAGACACAGTAATGATCCCAGAATAGAGGTATACGCTTAGAGCTTATAAGAATTGTTTAACGACAAACAATTACAGAAAATGATTGTCTTCTAGGGTTAATCTTTTTTAGAGAGTCTTCCTGTAACATAACGAAGAAAATATGGAGGAATTGCTTTTGAGTAAGAAGGTAGATATTAAATTAATAGCTTTAACGATTACCTTGTTAATGTGTGTTGTCGTGCCCATTGTATTTTGGCCAGATGGAACATCCAAGATAATTAATGATTTTTTTCATATGATGACAACAGATTTTGCATGGGCATTTTTGTTAATCGGATTTGGATGTACGATATTTGTTATATTTATAATAATTTCAAAATACGGAAATATCCGATTAGGCGGAGAAGATGCGAAACCTCATTATAAAGGTTTTACTTGGATATCAATGATTATTACTTCTGCATTAGCCGCAGGAATACTTATTTTCGGTATTGTAGAGTGGATGTTTTATGTCGAATCTACTCCATTTGGGATAGAGCCCAGATCTGTGGAAGCATATGAAATGGCATCTGCCTATGGGATGTTCCACTGGGGTTTTTCAGCCTCTGCATTTTACTTGCCGGCATCGTTAGCAATTGGGTATATGCTCTGGAATCGTAAGGGTAAATCCATGAAAATTTCAGAAGCATGCTCGGAAGTACTGGGTAAAGAAAACACGAAAAATTCCTTATTCAAGCTCATCATTGATGGAGTCGTAACATTTTGTTTTGTAGGTGGTTTATTAATAACTGTAGGACTTGGAACTTCTGTTATAGGAGAGCTTATTGGTGATTTATTTAACGTAGATAATACACTTACATTAAGAATTACGATTATCTTTGCATTTTGCGCATTTTTTATTGCCGCTACATCAAAATCAATTGCGAAAGGTATGGCGAAAATAAGTAATTTTAATATTTATTTAGCGCTTGCGTTTTTCTTGTTTGTCTTTATCGTAGGCCCGAAGTCATTTATTTTAAATAATGTTGTGATGGCTGTAGGTACGAATATTACAAACTTTGTTAAGATGAGTTTTTATACGGATGCAGTTGCCCAGACAGGGTTTATTCAGAATTGGACAATCTTTTATTGGGCGTGGTATTTAAGTTTATCCATTTCTATCGGTTTATGGGTAGCAAGAATATCTTATGGAAGAACATTTAGACAGATAGCAATAGGGGTTACCGTCTGTTTACCGTTAGCCTGCTGGTTGTCATTTGGTATATTAGGGAATTACGGTATGGGATTAGAAGTAAATAATATTGCGAATTTCTCAGAGATTGCAGTAACAGAGGGCAATAATGCAGCTACCCTTGCTGTACTAAAAACGATGCCTGTTTCAACGGTAGCAATCATTGTATTTATCGTATTAGTCTTTTTTAACCTTGCGACCAGTGCAACGAGTGTATCAACAATGGTAGCAATGATTACATCTAAAAATCTGCAAGTAAATGAGGAACCGAATAAATGGTTTAAAGTACTATGGGGATGTATTTTTATGGTATTGCCTGTGACCATACTATATTTAGAAAATGCGGTGGAAGAGCTGAATATATTAGGCATCATGCAATCGATGACCTCCTTATTTGGCGTGCCATTATTTTTTGTTAATGTTATTCTGATTTGGTCAGCAGTAAAAGCTATTAAAACAGATTATAAAAATAATAAGCTGAAAATATAAGGTGCATTTACCTGTAATATAAAATGGATAGGAGGGATAAGGGTGTACGAGGACGTAGCTGTTGAATTAACAAAGGAATTTATTCGCATCGAATCCTTTTCCGTAGAAGGAAAACAGAAAATAATAGCGTTTATGTATCATAAAATTAAAGAAGAGACTGACGCAGAGGTTCAAATAGTAGATGGCCATACGGAAAATCCACATTTGATCGCACATCATAAAAATGGAGAAGGGTATCATTTATTATTGCAAGGACATCTGGATACCGTATCTTTAGATGGAGTACAAGACCCCTTAAACCCAATTGAAAAAGACGGTGAAATATACGGCCGCGGTTCATGTGATATGAAGGCAGGAAGTGCAAGCAATTACGCTGCATTTAAGTATGCCTGTGACCATCAGGTAAAAGGCGATGTTTACTTAATGTATTCTACGGATGAGGAGACATACGCACAGCAAACCGTATCCGCTTTTGAAAGAGGCTTGTTGCCAAGCTGTGATTTGGGTGTTATATCTGAACCAACGGATCAAGCCCTGATGGTTGCGCAAAAGGGTAATGCTTGGATAGAAGTAGAATTTATTGGTAAAAGCGCTCATTCCAGCATGCCTGAGCTCGGTGAAAATGCAATCTACATGGCATCTGCATTTATACAGGCATTTCAAAAGTATACAGAGGAAAAATTCAAAAAGAATTCCCATCCGCTGTTAGGGGAAGCAAAAATGAATGTTGGGGTGATAGAAGCTGGTAAACAAGCGAATAGTGTACCAGCGAATTGCAGGATTGTGATTGATAAAAGATACTTGCCCAATGAAACCATAAATGATTTTCAAGAAGAAATTGATATTGTAGCCAAAAGGCTAAAGGATACTTATCCGGCATTCCGTTATCAAACGAACATCTTAGTGGATTGCACGCCGATGGAAATAGATAGCAGTTCAGAAAAATTTCTTCAACTTAAGGCGATACTTGAGAAAGAGCTGGATAGAAAACTAAAAGTTGACGTATTTGGAGGCTGGGGAGAAGGCGGTACGCTTGCTAAATATGCGACAGATACATTGTATTTCGGTCCAGGAAATTCGATTTATGCACACACGGATGAGGAAAGAGTGGGAATAGAGGCAATTAAAGAAGTTACGAGCGGAATCATTGCCATTGTAAAAAATAAGTGTGTGTAAAGTAAATAAGGATAAGTATAAGCTGGTGTTAAAGGCGATTTTAGCATGAATTTAGGGGAATTTATAAATAGTTAAATTCAAGAAAAGGGTTCTCGATACCTGTTAATATTCATCCCATAATATTAAAATCTCCTCAAGGCAGAAGCCTCGAGGAGATTTTAATAACAGCAGTTATGATTTATTGGGATCATCTCTTAGTATCCGATTAATATGAATGATTAAGTAAAGCTTCTCCTGCCTAGTCAGATCAATCGCATATTTTTGTCTTACAAAATGTGTAATGCTTTCAATAATCTTATTCTCCAGCTGCATTGATTGGCTCAATTGATCAAACAGGATGTCAGTATCGGTGTCTTTAAAAATTTGATTTTTGATGATTCTCTCAGCAAAAAACTTTAGATGCGTAATAAATCTTGTATAAGAAAGGCTTGCTTTATCGAAATGGGCATTCGCTTTTCTTTGAACGATTGCTTCAATATGATCGATCAGCTTGGCAATTTGCGCTTCCTCATGATAGGATTCTGAATTTAAACGTGCATTGACAAAATGCATTCCAATGGCAGAGGCTTCACTTTCAGGAAGATCTATTCCCATTGTTTGATTGATCAGGTTTACGGCGAATCTGCCAACTGCATATTCCTTTGGATAATATTTCACAACCTCCACATAGGTAAATTTCTCTCCAAGGTTTCCTTCATGAAATCTGCGGACAACAAAAGAAATATGGTCAGACAGTGACAGGTATAAATAATCCATCACTTCCATATCGTATTCTTTTGTGGCAAATTCAATGATTTCTTTTACAAGATTAAAATACCTATCATCCAGCTCACTTGCCAGCTGTATAAAGTTCTTCAAAATGGTTTTGTCTTTTAGGATAAATGTTTTCTCTATTTCAGAATCTTGAATCTGGCAGCCAATTGATTTCTTATATCCGATTCCCTTGCCCATTAAGATGTATTCATTTCCTGAATCATTGATTGCTAATACTAAGGAATTGTTCATCACTTTTACGATCTGCATGGCTACGTTCCTATTCCTTTGCTGATTAATTTAATCCATTGTTTTTAATAACATCTTGATACCAGTAAAAACTGTCCTTCTTAATTCGACGCAATTCTTTGAGATCAAAATCTTCTCTGTCTATATAAACCAGACCATAACGCTTCATAAAGCCTTGACGGGAGCTTAGCAAGTCCATTACAGACCATGGGGAATACCCAAACAGCTCGACACCATCTGAAATGGCATCATTACATGCGGCAATATGATCTTTTAAGTATTCAATCCGGTAATCATCATGTATTTTACCATCTTCTGTTAGCTGATCGCCAGTTCCTAAGCCGTTTTCTGTGATAATCATCGGTAAACGATACTTTTCATAATAATCATTTAGTAAAAGTCTTAAGCCGGTTGGATCTACTTGAATCCCATAATCTGTTACTTCGAGATTTGGGTTCTTTTCAATTTTAAAGTATCCATATAAGTCGAAATCAATATCATTTTCCTTTGTTCCGAATGGATGAGCATCATCGGCAGGCAGATAGCTGGCTACCAGCGTACGGTAATAGTTTACGGCGATATAATCCGGCTTTGATGCTTTGAGAATTTCTTCGTCCTCTGGCTGTGTTTCTGGATAAATATCACATTTCTTCAGATATTCTTTATAGTATCCCGGATACTCTCCGAAACAATACATTTCTAAGGCATAATTGGTTTTGAAATTATCGTTCATTCTGGCTGCCCACACATCTTCCGGCCGATTGGAGCTTGGATATGTCATGGTGGAGGATACAGCCGGTCCGATTTGTCCATCTGGAAGCATTTCACGGCAAGCGTTCGTAGCAAGCGCATGCGCTAGAAACATATGATAATCCATTTGTGCTCTCACTTTTTCAGCCTGTTCACTTGGCACATCATACATATTCATGCGAATATTAACACGAATCATTAGATTTTGTTCATTATGCACCTGCCAATGCTTTACACGATCGCCGAAAGCTTCAAAACAGGTTTTTGCATACTTTTCAAAAGCAAAAGCACAATCACGGCTTTCCCAGCCATTGTACTTTTCAACCAGAGCAAATGGCAGATCAAAGTGGTACAGCGTCACAAATGGAATAATATCATTCTCTAATAAGAAATCAATCACATTGTTGTAGAAATCAATCCCCTTTTGATTCACTTCTCCATCTCCATCTGGAATAATTCTCGCCCAGGAAATAGAGAAACGGTAAGCTTTTAAACCAAGTTCCTTCATTAAAAGAATATCTTCTTTATAGTTATGGTAGAAATCACTGGCAACTCTGGTATCTGCTTGTACATCTGATTTTTGGAATGCATTGTAATCCGCTACCGTTTTACCTTTGCCATCTTTGTCCCATGCTCCTTCAATTTGGAAGGCGGAGGAGGAGGCTCCCCACCAGAAATCTTTGCTGAAATAATTTTTCATTATCGTCACTCCTATATATTATTTAATTATTTTTTATCAAACAGTTCTATCCGTATTGCTTTCTACAATGGAAACACCTTGCAACTGCGAAGAATTGGTGACAACCATTGGGGTGGTGAGATCATAGCCTTTTGCTTCAATTTCTTCTATATTAAACGAGACAATTTTGGTCCCTTTGCGTATCTCATCACCGGCGCTCACATGGGCTTCAAATCCATCTCCATTTAATTCCACGGTATTAAAGCCGATATGAATTAATAATTCAGCGCCATTTTCCAGCTGCAGCCCGATAGCGTGCAATGTCGGGTAGAGAACAGATACTTTACAGTCGGCTGGCGCTGCCACTTCACCGGTTGTTGGATAAACTGCTGCTCCTTCTCCTAATGCGCCTGATGAGAAAACTTCATCTTTTACTTCAGATAATGGAATCAGCTTTCCCTGGACTGGCGAAGGAATAGTTACTTCTGTGTCTGTTCCTGTCCTTGGAGCTTCCTCCTCGCTGTCTCCAAGGCCTTCATCCGAAGCATCCTCTTCTTCAGGAATATCCTTAAAACCAAATAACATCGTCATCGCTGCAGCCCCAAAGAAGGCAATCGCAATACCAATAATATAACATAAGAATGCTTTTGTCCCTGCTTCAATATAGACCGGGATGGTTAAAAAACCCTGGTTGGCAAAGGCTGTGCCATAGGATCCGCCCCAGCCCATCAGACCGCCGCCTATCGCTCCGCTGATTACTGCATAAATCATCGGTTTTTTCAGACGAAGATTAACCCCGTAAATGGCTGGCTCGGTAATTCCGAAAAGTGCTGTTACGGTTGCCGTTGCAGATAACGTTTTTAATTTCTTATTTCTCGTTTTTAAAAATACACCTGCAGCAGCTCCTGCCTGAGAAAAGTTAGCAGCACCTGCAAATGCTAAAAGATTCTGCTGACCAGTTTGTGCCACATCATTAATTCCAATTGGCAGAATGGCTTTGTGAGCACCGAATATAACAAGCACACACCAGATTCCGCCAATAAAAGCACCTAATAAGGTTGGACTGATATCCATAATGATATAGTATAGCCAATTGATGAAGTTACCTAAGTGAATGCCGATAGGTCCAAAAATAATTAATGTCGCTGGTACCATCACTAATAGCGTGAAGGTTGGCACCATAATAATTTTTAGAACCTCGGGGGTGATGCGTTCAAAAAAGCGCTGAACATATGCCATGATAAATACAGCAATAATGATCGGGATAACCGTTGAGGTGTAGTCTGCTAATGTGACATTAACTCCTAAAAACGTAACGGCTGAACCGCTTGTCATTAAATCAACCAGATCCGGGTAGCATAGCGTTGCTGCCAGTACCATTGCAATTAATTCATTTGCCTTAAATACTTTCGCCGCTACATAACCAATCATAATCGGGAAGAAGTAAAATAAAGCATTGGAGGTGGCATCTAATATCCGGTACGTATTGTATTCTTTAATATCCACATTCCAATAATAAGCTGCGATCATAACCGCAAGAGCCAGAATTCCTTTCAGCATGCCGGATGCAGCAATTGCCGGGATAATCGGAATAAATATGGATGTAAATGTATTTAAGATTCGGCTTCCGATAGACCCTTTATTCTCTTCTTTATTTTCCGCTTTATTTAAATCACCCAGAAGAAGTTGAATTTGATCATGTACTTCCGCCACCTTATTTCCAATCACAACCTGATACTGCCCGCTATTCTCGACAACCGAGATAACCTCGTCCATCTTTTCTAAATTCGCCTTGTTTGCTTTTTTTGTGTCATATAACGTAAAACGCAAACGTGTATAGCAGTGGGTTAATCCAGAAACGTTTTCCTTTCCACCCACGTTGTTTAAAATGTCCTGTGCCACCTGTTGATAGTTCATGTTATTTCTCCCTCGCTAAAAATTAATCCACTGGCCAACGGATAAAATATGAAGAACACATATTGACACAAAAAAAGACCAAACGCACACAAATAATCTCAAGGGGAAAACACAGCTTTCCCATGATTATTAAAGTGTACACTTGATCTTGCCTGCATTATCAGTAACACGTCAAATGTATTCCAGTATGAAGCTTTGCAAATATACTAACACGCTTTCATTATCGATGCAAGCGATTTTTAAATCTTTTTTTCTGGAAAAAATGAAGAAATAAATGATGCTTGTGCAAATTTTAATCTTAGGATATGATACTGCATTAGAACTTTGAAAATAGAGATTGTACTGAAAAATCTTTGTTTTAAAGCAGTTAGAAAAGCAGGGGAAACGAATCGGGAAACCGCTAAAAAACAGGAGAAAAAGGCCTGATTATATGCTGCGTAAACCTAATTCCCCAACATTTCACTGGAAAATAGAAGGAGTAATGAAAAGATGAATAATGCACAAAAAAAGCAGGCATCGTTAATTTTATGGGTTGTTGTCTGTTTCTGGTTCGCGCAATATGTTTACATTCCCTATCAAACGACCTACTTAATTATGGTAAATATTTCTAGTGATCTGGTAGGTATGATTATTGGTGCATATGGCATTTCACAGCTTATGCTCCGGCTGCCAGTAGGTATTTTGGCTGATCTTAGCAGCAATCACAAGCTGTTTATCATACTTGGATCTTTATTTGCGGGCGGCGCCTCGCTAAGCAGGATTTTACTGCCGGATGATATTGGCTTTTTCCTTGGGAATATTTTATCAGGAACTGCAAGCGCCACCTGGATTTCTTTTATGATTCTTTATATGAGCTTTTTTAACCAAAAGGATCAGATACGCGCCACCAGCAGAATTATTATGGCTAACAATGCCGGCATGCTGCTTGGTTTTGTAACCAGTACGCTTCTCTATGATAAAGTCGGCATGATGATGATTTGTGCCTTCAGTTTAGCTGCAGGACTGATTGGTTTTGTACTCGCTTTCTTTCTTCAATCAACCAAACCATCTCATCACACAAATAACGTTTCCTTCAGGGAATTAATAAAGGTGACTGCAAATAAAAGCTTAGTTCTTTTTTCCTTCTTGGCATTAGTGCAGCAGGGTGTGCAAATGTCTACCACCATGTCCTTTACAAACCAGATTGTTCAGGAGCTGGGCGGCTCCAATCTAGTTATTGGTATGTCGTCTATTATTTATATGCTGTCAGCAGTCGTTTTTGCCAGATTGGCTTCGACTAAATTCCTGGCAATGATGTCTATGAAGTTATGGATTTGTTTCAGCTTTCTCTTCCTCGGCATTTACTGTGTACTGGTTCCCCAGACAAATTCTATCTTGCTTGTTTGCCTTTTACAACTGATACCGGGATTAGGTACTGGAATTTTGTTCTCTCTCCTGACCTCCAGTGCTATGCAGTCGATTCCTGACCAAAAGCGTTCTACTGCAATGGGCTTCTTTCAAGCTGTCTATGCGCTGGGAATGACAATTTTTCCAATAATTAGCGGGAGTATTTATGAGCATTTATCCATGAAGCATGCATTTATTTTTTTAGCGGGGACATGCTTTCTGGCTTGTTCAATTTCTTTTATTCACTTTAGAAGACAGGAAAAAAGGGAGAAAGAAGTTAATCAAAAAAGGGAGGTGTATCAACAAATTTAATTGGTTTTAAATTTGTTGATAAAACGAAAGCCTCACTACTTCCTTCTTTGATATTTGAGCAAGCAGTGAGGCTGCATTATTTTAGTTTGAATATAGATTTAATAACCAATAAATTGATATAAGCAGTGAAAATTATTTTTTAGAGATGCATTACGAAAATAATTTTAACCCGACAGCCGCTCCTAAAACCATGGCGATACACACCATTCGCTTCCATTCCTTTGGTTCATTATAAAAAAGCATTCCTGCTATTGCCCCCCCAGAGGCGCCGATACCAGTCCATACCGCATAAGCAGTCCCCATAGGCAATGTTTCCATAGCGTACGAAAGGAAAAAGAAGCTGGCTCCAAAACCAAGAACGAGTAAGACCAATGCCTGCCAATTACGATCTTTATGCAGCTTGTTTATCATCGTTACACCAACTACTTCGAATAATCCAGCGATAATTAATGAAGTCCAGGCCATTACGATTCAGCTCCTTCTGTCTCTTTGTCTTTCGTTACTAACTTCAAACCAATAACACCGGCTAATAAAATGGCGATCAAAAGAATCTTTATAAACTGAAACGGCTCGCCGAAGAAAGCAATATCTGCAAACGTTGTTCCTGCTGTTCCCAGTCCGACAAAAACAGCATAAACCGTTCCAACAGGAAGCTTCTTCCCAGCCATGATCATTAAATAGAAACTAAGAATGATCGCGATAATTGTTCCTGTCCAAGTCCAAAAATCATCGGCATGCTTTAGCCCGATTACCCAAAAAACTTCAATAACTGCTGCGATAATTACTTGTAACCACACCATATTCATGTAGATAACACCTCCGCGTTTATTCTTTCCAATAAAAAACAAAAAAACCTGAGAGATAACTGTATAAACAGTCTCTCCCAGGCTTTTATCCTTCCGTGGCACAGCTCAGGCTGTGAGTTTTCTCTCGGACCAGACCAATTTGTATTGCGGAACCCTAGAAAACATTCTCATATAATGAAGTTAATTTCCATTATACACAAAGTGCAGGTTTATTCAAGTCTCGTAACGTTCGTAGTGTCACCAAAAAACAAGGAAAAGAAATCAAAAGATATCAGAGGAAGTGCATTTAAAATTGGCATATTACTATTTTTATCAATTACTTCCTAAGCAGAATGATTAAAGAAAGAAGCCTGCACATTCGCTGTGAATGAAGCAGATAAGGTTAAAAACAGCAATCCTCCATTATTTTAAAATAGAGGATTGCTGTTTTTCCTATGCGTCTTTACCCCGCAATTTCCCCGGAAGCTTAAACGCCAGAGCCACAACAACTATACAAAAGACAAAACAAACCATTGCAACGAGATGCAGGTGCTCTGTATCTAAATGACGATTAAATGTTAAACCAAGGAGGCTGGAGGATAAAATTGAACCCAAATAGCGGCTGGTTTGAAATAATCCGGAAGCGGATCCCGTATCCTCTGGGTCCACATGTTCATAAAGTGCTGTTTGTGCAGAGATATTATTAAATCCGTTACTCATGCCAAGGACAGCCATAATAATAACCAGCCAGATCAAAGGAGAGCCATCATTATATGTTAATAGCAGACCGGTACCGCCTAAAAGCAAGAAAGCACCGATGACCATCGGCAGTTTAGAACCGTATTTATCAATCAGACGGCCGGCTAAGGGAGAAACAATGACACCGAATCCTGCCAGGGACAACATAATCACACCGGTATGCTGCTCGCTGTATTCACGAACCTGCTGCAGATAAGTTGGAAACCCAAAAAAGAAACAATAATGTATCAGGTTAATACTCATGAATTGTAAGTAAATAAAAGAAACATAGCGATTTTTCGTTAACCCTTTGACATCAATAAAGGGTTCTTCCTGCTTAAGTTCGAAAAAGTAAAAGCCGACAGCAGCAGATAAAAAGAGCAACAATGCCCACCAGCGAATATTCTGATCCAGCGAAAGCAAGAACAGAATTAATCCTACAATCGCGATAATAAAAACAAGGATACCGCTGAAATCAATCCGTTTTGCTTCAAATTCTCCTTGTCCTGTGTTCGGTAAAATAAAAAGAGCCAGTAAAAAGGATAAAATAATAAACGGAAAATTAATCAGGAAAATGGAATGCCAATCCCAAGAAGCGACTAAAAATCCGCCAATAGAAGGACCGAAAGCGGCAGATGTGGAAGCAAAGATCGATAATACAGCCAATGCTTTTCCTTGTCCTTTTGTAATATGTGTCCGAACCATACTCATGCCGCTGGGGAATAAAGTGGAACTCCCAATCGCCTGCAAGGCACGGCAACCCAATAAAAACGGGTAGTTTGGTGAAAAGGAAGCTAATATCGATGCGGCTGCTACGATAATGAGCCCGGCCATAAACAGCTTTTTCGGACCAAACATATCACTCAATTTGCCCATGACAGGCTGCCCGGCTGCACTTGCGAGGTAAAAGATAGAAATCAGCCAGGAAGCATCCGCGAAGGTTAATGTAAATTCATTCTGTAATCGTGTTAATGCCACTGAAATCATCGATGAGTTTAACGGATTGAGCAGTGTTCCAAGTCCAATCGTTAAAATGAACAACCATGGTTTACGAATCGTTTCTGTCATTGTATGCATCACCTTATATATGTAAATTACAGTCGTATTTTCTGCCGAAGAAAGGGCAGTTAAACAAATTTGTCGAACCGATGTGTATTGTCATGGATTGGTTAAGTGCCTATTTGATTATTTTAGTCTTTTTTCGAGTTTATTGCAAAAGGGCTAAAATAATGAAGCGCATAAAAAGCCTTGAACGATTATCGCTGTTCAAGGCTTGGTCATACATTTGTTGTAAATGAAGCGTGATAAAAAATAATTACCACATAGCATGTCAACAAGAATGTATCTATTTCATAGCGGTCTGATTCTCTTTTTCTAAAACATTCTCAATATAATCCTTGCCCCATTCATACATTGCATCTAAAATCGGCAACAGCTTTTCGCCGTGCTTTGTAAGAGAATACTCTACTTTGGGCGGAACAACAGGATATACTTCACGGTGAACGATTAAATGGTCTTCCAGCTCGCGTAATTGATTAACAAGCATTCTTTGGGTAATACCGGGCATCAGTGCCTTTAATTCACCAAAACGTTTTGTCCCTTCCTTGCCCAGATGCCACAAAATCAACATTTTCCACTTCCCGCCAATGACCGCAAGTGTTAATTCCTTTTCACAATTAAAAGTTCTCTCTCCTAAATTCGGCATTTCCTTCACCTCCGCTTTATTTCATCCAATAGTATACTTTTTAGCACTATATGCGGTAAAAGTGCGTACTTCTCATTTCCGGATATACTCAGTATACTTGATGACATGCTGATGCGTAAATAGGGTTTGAAGCGGTAATGCGAGCTTGCCTTCTAAAAACCATTTAGCACAATAAATTTAAAAAATGAGGGAGCGAAAATAATGAAATTACAATTAGCGCTAGATCTTGTCGATATTCCAGGAGCAATTGATTTAATAAAAGAGGTAGAAGAGCATGTCGATGTGGTAGAGATTGGAACACCTGTCGTGATTAATGAAGGACTAAAAGCGGTGAAGGAAGTAAAGACTGCTTTTCCTGATTTAACAGTATTAGCAGACTTGAAAATTATGGATGCGGCTGGATACGAGGTAAGCCAAGCGTCTGCTGCAGGTGCGGATATTATCACCATTCTTGGCGCTGCGGAGGATGAGTCCATAAAAGGCGCTGTAGAAGAAGCGAAAAAGCAAGGCAAACAAATCCTGGTGGATATGATTGCTGTAAAAGATATCGAAACTCGTGCAAAAGAGCTGGATGAACTTGGTGCAGATTATATTTGCGTTCATACAGGATATGATCTGCAAGCTGTAGGGCAAAATTCTTTTGAAGATCTGCATACCATCAAGAGCGTTGTCAAGAATGCGAAAACAGCGATTGCAGGCGGAATCAAATTAGAAACACTTGCTGAAGTCGTGAAGCATCAGCCTGATTTAATTATTGTAGGCGGAGGAATTACGAGTAAAGAAGATAAAAAAGCTGCTGCAAGCGAAATGAAAGAATTAATGTTGCAAGGGTAATGTAAAGATGAAAACAACCCAATATTTAACCAACATTGTTCAAGAACTAAGTCAAACAGCAGAACTTATATCTGATTCAGAAACAGAGAAATTAGTGAATCAGATATTAGCATCCAAGAAGGTTTTTGTGGCTGGTGCAGGAAGATCTGGATTCATGGCGAAATCCCTTGTCATGCGAATGATGCATATGGGTCTGGAAGCTTATGCCGTGGGGGAGACGGTAACGGCTAATTTAGAGAAGGATGATTTATTAATCATCGGATCAGGCTCAGGGGAAACGAAAACATTAGGAGCTATTGCTGAGAAAGCAAAAAGCCTTGGAGGAATTGTTGCGGCTGTAACCATTTCTCCTCAATCCACTATTGGTGAGTTAGCTGATATTACGATTGAATTACCAGGGGTAACAAAGGATCAGTCTGAAGGCGGTTATAAGACGATTCAGCCGATGGGATCTCTTTTTGAACAAACGTCCTTATTATTTTATGATGCCTTGATTCTGTGCTGTATGGAGAAAAAAGGTTTGGATTCACATAAGATGTATGGTAAGCATGCTAATCTTGAATAAAGTAGAACCAAAATAATAGAGGATATGCAGTGAAACGCTATTTGTGATGCGTGCTTACTGCCTATCCTCTATAAGTAATTAAAATGCGAATATAATCAAGCAGAAGGTATGTCTACTTAACCCTCGTTTTCTCACATCAAAAAACAACCTGTACCAAAACCATATAAAATATGGTCCCGCCCGCAATAGACAGCAGCATGCTCCGCTTCCAATAGTGCAGGCCGATAATTAACCCAATTGCCAGAAGCTCTGGCAGGAAGCCTTCTAATGATGTAACCTGCACATCTTTTAAGGAATAAACAACTAATAATCCAAATACAGCTGGCGGTAAGACGTATCCTAAGTATTTAATATATTTTGGCGTAGGCTTATCTGCTTTAAAAATCATAAACGGCAGGAATCTCGTTAACAAGGTGCCTGCAACCACACAAGCAATCATAATGATTTGCTGGGTTATCGACATCATGATGAAATCACCTCATTTTTCGTAATGAATTTTTTAATGAGGCTCAGAAAAATCAAGATGATAAGCATGGCAGGAATAATAAAGTTTTCTGTGCCAAATAGAATTAAACATAAAACGGAAGCGGCTATCCCGATGAGGGAGCTGATATGATTACGCTCTTTCATCCACTGGTCTAAAAAGATAACCACGAACAGTGCCGTCATCACGAATTCCAGACCATCCGTATTAAAGGTAATCAGCGAACTGAATAAACTGCCGACAGTGGCACCGCTGACCCAGTAGATTTGATTTAATAAGGTGACATAGAACATAAACCATCCGCTATTTATGTCAGAAGGTGTGCGAGTGGTATTGTTAATAACAAAGGATTCGTCGCACATCCCATAGATGAGATACATTTTTTTCTTGCCGGTTCCTTTGAATTTATCTAACATAGAGATACCATAGAAAAGGTGTCTGGCATTAATCATTAGCGTTAATAAAAATGCACTGAATGGGTTAAATGCTCCCAATAGCAGGCTCCCAGCTACAAATTCCATGGAACCGGCGAAAATAAGAACACTCATTAGAATGGCATAGATTGGCGGAAACCCTAAAGAATGCATGTAAACGCCATAAGCAATGCCTAAAAAAGTAAATCCTGCCAGTATCGGCAACGTTTTTGGAAAGGCATATTTCAACGTAGATAGATGTTCATTTAAAGACATATTTCATTCACTCGCTTTCAAACAATGGAAACTATTTATTTTGCATAATAGATTAAAACAAGAAGGTGAAGTATCTTATCACCGATATTTCTGTAGATATGGGTTTGATCCCCGTCAAAAATAATTGCTTCTCCTTCTTCAATTTTTTCGACAGTACCGTCAATATCCATTTCTAATTGACCCTCTTGTACAAATACGTGTTCTTCCACACCTGGATTGTGAGGAGATGATTTATGTTCATTTTCAGGGTCCAGCTCAACCATAAAAACTTCAAATTGCTTTTCCGGGGAAAAAGGTACAGCTGCATGGACTCTATAATGGTTTTCTGCTTCGGTAACCAAATATCTGTCTTGTTTTTTAATCACTCTAATCGGATTTGTCTGTTGACTGATCAGAGATGAAAAGGATACTTTCAGACCATTGGCAATTTTCCAGAGTGTGGTTACTGTTGGGACAGAGTCTCCGCGCTCGATTTGTGCAAGCATGGCTTTACTTACTTCAGTGAGTTTTGCCGTTTTATCTAAACTTAAGCCCCGTTCTTTGCGGATAGTTTGCAGGTTTTTACTGATATACTCTGTGATTTCCTTCATCGCCTTCCTCCTTCATAAATTCTTCTTTTTTATTTAGAAAATCATTATCTAATAATATAACATACTTCTAGATGTTATAACATACGAAAAAAACGGCATAGCTCTATTCGCTATACCGTTCTTATGCTTTATCTATTGCTATGAACTATCCCTTATACGCCTGGCGGTAAACCTCAGCCAATTCCGTTACAAGCGGCAATTTAGGATTCGCTGTCGTACATTGATCCTCGAATGCGCGGTCGGCAAGGTCATCTGCCTGTGCTTCAAATTCTTTGGCATCTACACCATTTTCGGCGATGCTCATCGGAATATTTAATTCTTCTGCTAATTGGTAGATGGCCTGCACAAGACTTTCTACTCCCTGTTCTGTTGTTGCTGCTGGCAGCCCTAATACACGTGCAATCTCTGCATAGCGTTTGTCAGCGATAAAATGCTCATATTTAGGGAATGAAACGAATTTTGTCGGTTTCTTGGCATTATATCGAATCACGTGCGGCAAGAGAATAGCATTGGCGCGGCCATGTGCAATATGGAATTGGGCTCCTAATTTATGGGCCAGGCTGTGGTTGATTCCTAAGAACGCATTGGCGAATGCCATACCGGCTATCGTAGAAGCATTATGCATTTTTTCTCTTGCTAAAGCGTTACTGCCATCATGGTACGCTTGAGGCAGGTATTCAAACACCAGCTGAATCGCTTTGATTGCCAGTCCGTCCGTATAGTCATTAGCCATATTTGAAACATAAGCTTCAATCGCATGGGTCAATACGTCCATTCCGGTATCTGCTGTAACCGTTTTTGGCACTGTCATGACAAATTGCGGGTCAATAATCGCTACATCCGGTGTTAATTCATAATCTGCTAATGGATATTTTGTATTGGTCTCTTTATCGGTAATTACTGAGAAGGAAGTCACCTCAGAGCCTGTTCCGGATGTAGTCGGAATCGCGACAAACTGTGCCTGCTGACCTAGCTTCGGATATTGATAGACACGCTTACGAATATCCATAAACTTTTGTTTTAAGCCATTAAATTCTGTGTCTGGATGTTCATGGAACAGCCACATTCCTTTAGCTGCATCCATTGCTGACCCGCCTCCAAGTGCAATAATGACATCTGGCTGAAAGGCATCGATTGCTGCTGCGCCGCGCATGACGGTATCCTTTGATGGGTCTGCTTCTACATCAGAGAAGATTTCACAGTGAACATAATCCGGGCGTCTGCGCAGATAATAGAGTACCTTGTCTACATAGCCTAATTCTACCATCATCGGATCGGTAACGATAAAAGCTTTAGATATATTTGGCATTTTCGCCAGATATTGAACCGCATTTTTTTCGAAATATATTTTAGGAGGTACCTTGAACCATTGCATATTTACATTCCTTCTCGCCATTTTTTTAATGTTCATTAAATGCATTGCCCCTACATTGGAGGAAACAGAGTTGCCGCCGTATGAGCCGCAGCCAAGTGTCAGTGATGGCATATAAGCATTATAGATATCGCCAATCGCTCCGTGAGAAGATGGGGAGTTTAAGATGATTCGTCCTGCCTTCATCCTTTTACCGAAAGCATCCTGTATCTCCTGATTATCGGAATGAAGCACGGCAGAATGTCCCAGTCCTCCAAATTCCAGCATTTCCTCCGCGCGCTGCAGCCCTTCTTCCGTGCTGTTTACTTTATAAGCAGCTAAGACGGGGCTCAGCTTCTCGCGGGAAAGCGGATGCTCGGCTCCCACACCGGTTAATTCAGCAACAAGTATTTTCGTATCCTGAGGAACTTGAATACCAGCCATCTCAGCAATTTTCGATGCTTTCATCCCAACAATAACAGGGTTCACGGCACAGGTGTCCGCATTAATGACCAGCTTTTCTACCTTTGCTTTTTCCTCTTTGTTTAAGAAATATACGTTGTTATCTATCATTTCCTGTTTTACCTGCTCATAGATTTCTTTATCGACGATGATTGCTTGTTCAGAGGCACAAATCATGCCGTTATCAAAGGATTTAGATAGAATGACATCATTAACTGCACGTTTCACATTGACTGACTTTTCGATATAGCAGGGAACATTGCCGGCTCCTACGCCTAATGCCGGTTTTCCGGAGCTGTATGCCGATTTCACCATTCCCGGTCCTCCAGTTGCCAGAATGGTTGCGACGCCGTTATGCTTCATGAGTGCCTGCGTTGCTTTAATAGACGGCTTTTCAATCCACTGAATACAATTTCTTGGCGCACCAGCTTTAACAGCTGCTTCATGGACAACTCTTGCCGCTTCCGAGCTGCATTTTTGGGCAGATGGATGAAAGGCGAAGATGATCGGGTTTCCTGTTTTAATAGATATAATAGATTTAAATAAGGTGGTAGAAGTCGGGTTCGTTACAGGCGTTACACCGGCTATCACACCAATTGGTTCAGCTATTTCAATCATGCCCTCCTGCTCATCTTTGCTGATGACACCAATCGTTTTATCATACTTGATATTATGATAGACATATTCGGTGGCGAAGATATTTTTGATGATCTTATCCTCATAGACGCCGCGACCGGTTTCCTCGACAGCTAATTTTGCGAGCTCCATGTGCTGATCTAATCCTGCAAGCGCCATTTCCTTTACAATGTTATCGATTTGCTCCTGATTTAACTGCCGCATTTCGGTTAATGCTGTCTGAGCGTTCTGGACCAGCTTATCAATACTTTCCTCAACGGTTACTTCCTGTTTCATCTTCTCTTTTGTAATCATGTTAAAAGCTCCTTTATATTAGTTTGTGAAACATTGATCATGATATTCCAAAAAAATAAAACTACATTGTTGACGGGTGACGGGGGACTTTGACAAAAGCTATATCTTTAATGAGACATGTATTCGGTTTGATAACTACGGTATAATGCTTCGTCCAAATATAATTTGGTATGTCATGACCTTCTTCCAGACACATCGCTTCAAAGGTATCGCCGATATGCTGTTCAAAGATTTCTTGTGAGTACGATTCAGCATCCGTGTTAAACTCTTTCCATTCATTTAGAATCATTTTTAATCACCCCTTTGTATTTTCTGACTTAAGCATAGCATCTTTCAGCGTGTTTGTGATAAAAAAACCTGTTACATATTTGTGAAATGTTTCACAAACTTATTTTGCCCTAGTCAGCTTGCGTGATGAGAGGTGTTTTATGTTAGGATTTCTGTTTTAAAGGAGGGGGTTTTATATCATCTCGCAGCTGTTACTTCCATAAATCGCCATACTTTGTTCTATTGTGCTGTGGGAAATGATATATTTCTTTTTATTTTGAATATGGTAGAATGATGCGGTATATCCATTTGCATATGGAGTCTTACCATCCGTTAAACTGATACATGTGACTTTTTTCGACATTATTTCCCCGGAAATATTCTTTGATGCGATTTTTTCAGACACGATTTGCATAGAAAATCCCTGCACAATAATTTGGATCGTATAATTTCGCGATTTGTATTGAGTATAAGCTTTTGAGTAGGGAATGGGAGTTTAGCTATTGTTCATCATATTGTTGAAAGTCAGCAAAGTGCGCTTCATGCAAGAGGTCCGCATGGCATCCCGCTCATTCAGCATGCGGTAATGGGTGGAAAACAAGCAGGGGCGGTATTAGAATAGATACAAGGATGATTATCCAAACCAAAGGAGGCTGTGAACGATGATTAAAGTTGTAAATACATTACGCGTCAAAAAAGGAAAAGTAAATGAGGTCGCAGCGTTATTCAGCAAGGCTAAATCGGTGCATACCTTTAATGGATTTGTATTTATGGAGGTACTGATAAAAGAGAACACAGAGGAATATGATGAACTGCAGGTCTGCACAACATGGAAAGATCACGCTTCTTTTGAAGTTTGGAGAGAAAGCAGAGAAACTAGAAAAGCCCATGGATCACAGGATAAACAAGAAAAAGAAGACAATCCGATTCTTGGATCGGAAATATCTACATTTGAAATATTTGTCCAGCATCACCCGGCATAATTTCAATAGCATTGCTTCATAATACATGAAAATCCCGCTTTCCAATAAAGGAAAGCGGGATTTTTGCGGTTATCGACTTTCTTTTCTTCCATTAACTAGACGCTTCCCTGCAGTTTAAGAAAAATTTAATAAATGCTTTAGAAATTGATAATAGACGGGCTGTAATATCTATTCTATCGAATGATGCAGAAGACAACTAAACGGGGAGCGTGAAAGCAAGCCGAAAATATATTTGGAAAGGGAATGACTGTAAATGACAACTAACCAAGCAAAGCAGCAAACTAGAACACTTATTTTAGGATTAGGTGCGTTAGCACTTATCAGACCATTGATGAAAATAACCGGATTGATCCATATCTTTGGCAGTGAAGCGATAGGAAGTATTGCGATGACAATCCTAATCTCCATAGCCTGGATTCTGATTGTTATCAAGAAAAGAGTATCTAATCCAATTCCAGTTCTTGTTTTAGCAGGCGTCAGCTACGCAGCTTTTGCAATTATCCTAAGCGGTATCCTGTCGCCTGTTCTTGACGGCGGATTACAGGGGCCATTGACAAATCCAATTGCATTCGTCAGTGTTTTTATTACTAATATTGTTTGGGGATTTGTACTGGGTGTCATTGCTGCAGCAATACCATATAAAAAGGGATAGTTGTTTTGGAAAACGCGTTTTTCCGAACGAAGGAAAAGCGCCCTTTTATAGATTCGAGACATTTCGTCAAGGATAAAAGAAGGGACAGCTGTCTCTTCTTTTTACAGCATGGCAGCCTGGATTTTATTATAATAGAAGGGAAAGAAGGTGTTTCCATTGTCTATCAGAAAACGGCTGATTTTATCTAATATAGCGATGATTCTTATCCCGGGTGCTTTATTGTTGATAGCAGAAATTGTTCTCGGCTATCTCCTATTTGTTGTTTTTAACGGCAATCCGCAAGGGGACGATTTAAAGGTTTTTGTTCAATTTCGATTTATCGCGATTGCTCTTATTTTAATCCTGACCAATGGTTTATTGACCTATTTTATGTCCAAGAGTATTATCAACCCTATTTCTAAATTATCAACTGCAGCTAAAAAAATCAGTGAAGGCGATTTGGAATACAGCGTCCAGTCGGATAAAAAAGATGAGTTAGGCGAGCTTGCGAATACATTTGAGACCATGCGCCTTAAATTGAAAGAAGCGGATAGAGAGCAAAAGCGGTATGAAGCGAACCGGCAGGAGCTGATTGCCAGTATCTCTCATGATTTAAAAACACCGCTGACCTCCATCAAAGGCTATGTGAAAGGGATTCAAGACGGGGTAGCGAACACGCCGGAGAAGCTGGACAGGTATATGGATACGATTTATAGAACAGCCAATGATATGGACGGACTGATTGATGAATTATTTCTATACTCCAAACTTGATTTAAAGAAGGAAGCCTTTCAATTTGAAAAAGTAGATTTATATGCCTTCTATGCGGATTTTATGGAGGAACTGGCCTTTAATTTAGAAAAGGAACAAGGGAAAGCGATTTTAGCAGCTGATCCTAAGAAAGACTATATGGTAGAAGCAGACCGGGAAAAATTACGAAGAGTTGTGATGAATATTATTCAAAACAGCTTAAAATATATCGGTAAAAAGCAGAAAGAAATTCAAGTGAATTTGACATCTGATACAGATAGAATCGTTGTAGAAATGAGAGATAATGGCAACGGGATAAGGGAGGAGGATATTCCTTATATTTTCGAAAGCTTTTACCGGACAGATGCGTCGAGGAACTCTGCAACCGGCGGAAGCGGTCTGGGTTTATCGATTGCTGCGAAAATCATTCAAGCGCATGGGGGAGAGATTTGGGCAGAGAGCCGGCGCGGGCAAGGAACGAGTATCTATTTCACATTGAAAAGGATGAAGTAAATGCAACGTGTATTGATTATTGAAGATGAGAAGGATATTGCAGAATTAGAAAGAGACTACTTAGAAATAAATGGAATTGAAAGTGATATTGCTGCAACTGGAGAAGAGGGGTTGAAACTTGCAGCGGCGAATTCCTACAGCCTTATTTTATTAGATCTCATGCTGCCGGGTATCGATGGTTTTGATTTATGTGAAAAGCTACGGGCGACATTGGATGTGCCCATATTGATGGTGACGGCCAGAAAAGAAGATATTGATAAAATCCGCGGGTTTGGCAGAGGAGCGGATGATTATATTGTAAAGCCGTTTAATCCGAATGAACTGATCGCAAGAGTGAAAGCACATATGGCAAGATACGACCGCTTAACCAAACGTGATAAGAAATTAAATGAAATTCATATTAGGAACTTGATGATGGATCCTGATTCACGACGGGTTTTTTTGGATAATGAAGAGAAAATATTTACTGCAAAAGAGTATGACTTATTGTATTTTCTAGCATCTCATCCGAATATCGTTTTCACGAAAGAGCATTTATTTGAACAAATTTGGGGATATGATGCTGTCGGAGATAATACGACCGTGACGGTTCATATCCGGAAAATCCGGGAGAAGATAGAGGAGAATCCGTCCTTGCCGCAGTTTATTGAAACGATTTGGGGCGTGGGGTATCGGTTTCGGAAATGATGTATGTATATTCTAGCAATGGCAGCTAATATCTTTGTATCTATACAGGTATTCAGCTTGGCTGTTGCAGCAGATAGATTAAATAAATGATAAAGTAAAACTTCATTCCATGTTTTTTTGCACCCATGGAATGAAGTTTTAGATTATTCATCATCCGTTGTTTTCTCATCGCCGGCAATTTCTAAAAGCTCTTCCCGTGTTTTTTCAAGCAGCTCCTGCAGCTGTTTTTTCTTTTCGGGATTGTCGATAACCTGGCGACCTGTCTTAAAGAAATCATGGAATAGCTGTTGCATCTCAGATCGTAAGTGCTGCATTTCCTCAATATCTACATTTTCAAATTGATTCATCCGTGAAACAAACGGATCCTCCTTCTGATGTTGGTCTAAATAGGCATTGCCTTCCTCGGTAATGTGATATACCTTTTTCCTGCCCTCTTTAACGGCTTCTACAAAATCCTGATCTTCCAGCATTTGCAGGGTTGGATAAACTGAACCGGGGCTGGGTGAATAAAAACCCTTAAATCTTTCTTCCAGCACCTTGATAATGTCATAGCCATGTCTTGGCTGTTTTTGTAATATCTTCAGCAAAACAATTTTAATATCTCCGCGTTTGAAAAAACGTTCGCCGCCACGGCCACGGCCTCTAGCGTCATGTCCTGCAAAGAAATGAGGGCCGCCTCGTCTTTCAAAATGTTCATTCCCCATTCCAAATTTATTCCGTTTTAAGAAATCCTTATGAAATGTGTTGTCTCCAGCAAAAGGATGATGATTAAAATGAGCCTGCTTTTGGAAAAAGGGATGTTCTTCTCGTTGAAACATAATATATTCCTCCTGTTATTATTTTTTACTTTAAAGTTAACGATATATCGTAATGTAATAATAAGCGATATATCGTTAATTGTCAAGATAAAGCATTTTATGGTTTCAACAGGTGGATGAATCGCAGTTGAAATCATGGTTTACTGCATTGTTGGAAGAGGCAGCGTCTGTATATCGGGACGGTTATGATGAGGTGGGTTTAGTGATTACATTCAATCACATATCGTATGCTATACTGAAATCAAATATATATTTTTAAACAAGGCAGGTGCAGTAGATGACAAAAAAGCTGTTGTTAACTGGGTTTGAACCCTTTCTCGATTTTTCTGTGAATCCAACGAAGAAAATCGCAGGAGAATTAAACGGTGCAGCGCTTGGCGATTACACGGTTATCTCTCATGTATTATCTGTAGATTTTCATCAGGCTGGGAAGAGACTCCTCCAATTGATAGAGGAGACAAAACCTGATGCTATTATTTTGCTTGGGCTTGCCGGCGGCAGATTCAAGGTTAATCCAGAACGCATTGCCATTAATGTGAATGACGGACCCAGGGATAATCAAGGTTACAAGCCGGAAAATGAAGTGATACAAGAGGATGGTGCAGACGGATTTTTCTCTACATTGCCGATCAGCAGGATGGTTGAACAATTACAAGCACAGGGTCTTCCCGCTGAAATCTCGAACACAGCAGGAACCTATCTCTGTAATCATGTAATGTATCAAGCTTTGCATTATGCGAAGACAAATAACAACTATCCACCTGCTGGTTTTATTCATCTTCCTGCCTCCCATGAGCTTGCGATCGAGCATGGAAAAATCCCCAGCTGGAGCCATGATGATTTAAAAAGGGCGGTTATTATTTGTATAGAAACGTTATCAAATTAAAATGGCGGGAGGAAATATAATGAAGCTTCGGCAAATGGCGGTCGCTTTTCTTTTTAATGATCAGCAGGAAGTTTTGTTTCTTCAGAAAAAATCAAACAGTCCCTTTCTCCTCGGGAGAATGGTTCCAATTGGCGGACATATGGAGGCGGGGGAAATAAATACACCATATCATGCATGTATAAGAGAGATTAAAGAAGAAACAGGATTAACAGAGAAGCAGTTAAACAATCTGAGACTTCGCTATGTTGTACACAGAATGAGAAATAACAGTGAAATTAGAATCCAATATGTCTATTTTGGAAGCGTATCAGTCCATTCTAATCTACTTGAAAGTGACGAAGGAGAGTTATCTTGGGTGAATGCGCAGGATATTGTTAATCAGGCAGTCACAGCCACCACGAAAGAAATGATGAAACACTATATGGAAATTGGCAAATCAACAAATAAAGTATATGTAGGCACGATGAAATCGTTGAATGGAGAACCGGATATTGCTTGGGGGGTACTGGAGGATTGGGAAAAGCAAGTGGATGGAGAGATAAAATAGCATTCATTAATTATCATTACCAGCTTCATAACATTTAAGAAATGAGGAATAATCCATGAAAAAAGCATTGATAAATATTGATTATACGGTAGATTTTGTGGCAGATGACGGCGCATTGACATGCGGGAAACCCGGCCAGGATTTGGAAAATAGGATGGTTGCTATAACGGAGCGATTTATCAAGGAAGGCGATTATACCGTCTTTGCAGTAGATGTGCATGATAAAGACGATGCTTATCATCCAGAACAGAAGCTGTTTCCGCCCCATAATATCCGCGGGACAAGCGGAAGGGACCTATATGGAGAGCTGCAGGAAACATATGAAGCAAATCGGGATAAAGAAAACGTATATTATCTGGATAAAACGAGATATTCTGCCTTTGCCGGCACAGATTTAGAAATTAAATTACGGGAAAGAAATATTGAAGAAGTACATCTGGTTGGTGTATGTACCGATATTTGTGTGCTGCATACAGCAGTTGATGCTTATAATAAGGGTTTTCGCATTGTTGTGTATAAAGATGCGGTTGCTTCCTTTAATCAGGCAGGGCATGATTGGGCGCTGGGACATTTTGAAAACTCGCTGGGAGCTGTTGTGAAGGAATCAGAGGATAAATAAAAAGCCCATATTAAAACACAGAGAGTATTTTTGCTGTCATGATCTCTGTGTTTTAATATGTAAAATTATCTACACACATCATTTTCTTGGAGTAAATAATTCTTTTTAGAAAATGAAACTTTTCTACACCAAAATGCCTTTAAACCTTCCGTTGCTTCCAAAAATGGAGAAGGCATGAAAGTTCAACTGGAAAATTTTTATCATTAAATGGAAAGCGTAAACTATACTTTATAAAGGAACAATGATATTATTTCTAATATAGATTCATATAATTGAGAATTTACTTAAATATGCGAAACTTGAATAAAAAGGCAGGGAGGAGAAAGGTTATGTATTCCAATATTCTTAGACATCCTGGGCCTACGCCAATTCCTAAAAAAGTGGAAATGGCAATGGGACAAAATATAATCAGCCATCGTTCCGAGGAGTTTACCAGGCTATATCGGGAAACAACGGAACGTGTGAAAACCTTATTCGGAACGAAACAGGATATTATGCTGCTTCCTTCAGGCGGTACGGCAGCTTTAGAAGCGGCTGTGGCCAATACTGCTTCCGCTGGTGATGAAGTAGTCGTTGTCACGATAGGAGCTTTTGGGGATTATTTTGTTTCAATTTGCGAGAAGCATGGTCTGCATGTTCATAAGCTTGAAAAAAACTGGGGTGAAGCGTGTACGAAAGAAGAGCTCGCAAACTTTTTAAAACCCTTATCCGGAATCAAGGCGGTTTTTGTTACTTATAATGAAACGTCTACAGGGATTTTAAACCCGGTCAAGCAATTAGCAGAAGCAGTACACGAGCACTCAGATGCGCTGTTTATTGTGGATGGGGTAAGCTGTATTGGAGGCGCTCCTGCAGAAATGGACCAATGGGGGATCGACATTTTAGTGACAGGTTCGCAAAAAGCAATCATGCTTCCGCCAGGACTTGCTTTTGTGGCTGTAAGTGAAAGGGCTTGGAGGGTCATAGAAGCAAATGGTACGACAGTTTATTATTTAGATTTATTAAGCTATCGTGATTGGGCAGAAAAATCAATGACACCAAATACACCGGCGATTTCATTGATTATGGGATTATCTGCTGTTTGCGATTTAATAGAGGAAGAGGGCGGATTTTCAAAAACCGTAGAACGTCATGAACTCATGAAAAATATGGTTCGGGAAGCCATGAGAGCTCTCTCTATTGACTTGTTAACAAGTGATGAGCATGCCTCCCCAACATTAACGACGATCTGCGCTCCAAAAGGAGTGGAGCTTTCCGACTTTTTAGCACATTTAAAGAAAAAGTATCATCTTGATTTCGCAGGCGGTCTTGGTCACCTTCAAGGCAACGTTTTTCGATTTGGACATATGGGCTATTGCTTCCCAAGCGATATATTACAAGCAGTTTCCTTGATCGAAGCAGGCTTGCAGGATTTCTCGTATTCATTCGAGAGCGGCGCCGGGGTAAAAGCGGCGCAAGATGTTTTCTTGTCCTCTTTAAAAAAGTAATAGATTCATCAGGCATGAAAAGAGTTTTTTAGGCATTCCCTAAGTTTACATAAATTTAGGGAATGCTGCTTTTAAGAAAATGATGGATTAAAATGCAAGCCTAATCTGCATCCATTGCCGGTTTCTTATAATGTAATTTCTCTTGCTTTTATTTTCCATTTCTCTGCATTTTTCTAACATTATCTGAATGAAAAGGAGAATCTTCTGCTTCATTCACCACGCTAAAAGGATTTCCATCCAAATCGAAAAAGTCAAAGCATTTCATACCGCCAAAATTGTTTATTTCAGTAGTTTCTACATTATGGCTCTGAAAGTGATGATGTGCTGCTTCGATGTCATCTACAACAAAATTATAATAAGCATTTTTCTGGCGCCCCTCCGTGATAAATGCAACAGGCTGCTCGGATTCTGCTTTTATCAGAGCTAATTGTGTGGAACCGGCGGCTAAATAAAACCCGGCTCCGTTATCCCAACTGTTAATTTTTTGTGCTCCGAGATATTTTTCATACCAATCTGCAGCTTTTTCAATATTAGTGACAGGAATAAAGATACTGCCGATTTTAAACATAACCATTCCCCCATCCAGTGTTAGTTATTAAAGTAATGAATACTCCCGCCACTTCATTTCTGCTGAAATTTGAAGGGGGGGTTTCTGGGGTATCGACTTTTATGACGATTAACCGCCAGTGGAGTTGACACGTTGGTGTGCTAAAAACACCCAACCCCGCTATCCCATTGGTCCTGCCTTTGGGACTACTTTTATTTAAGAATGATTGCTGCCGGTCGAAGCAGCATCTCAATGCAAGCGAAGGGTTCTTCAAATGCTTCCCGAAAGACTTTCTTCATAATATTTCCGGCTCCATTGACATCGGCATTCACCATAACTCCATGCTTGGACTGATACAGCCCGCGTTTTATTCGCTTACCTGAAAAGGATTTTTTGGAAATTTTTTCACCGTAAACAGGAATTTCATCCCGATCAAGAAAGCTCGCTTTCGATGTGTAGGATTCTTCTGTCACAATGACGTTGATTCCATGTCTCTGAGCCTTGTATTCAATCATTTGCATCAAAAGACGATGCGGAATGGTTGTAAACGATTGGTTATTTCGTTTCCCCATCTTGGCATGTTGTTTCCACGCTTTATTTTGCCCAATAATGATGGTATCAATATCCTCTTCAAGGGCTATTTTTTCGATTTGATAACTCGCTTTATGAAATAAATCTTTGATTTGATTAAAGCGTTTGTAGTTGATTTTCTCCAATCGTTTCGACGTAAACAGACCTTCATTGGTGTTTTTACCCTGTCTAAGAATTCCGTAATAATGCGCTTTCAATTGGTTGTAGCGTTGATTGATGGATTTGATATTTTTGCCCTTCACTATAACAGGCTTTCGTCCTGTGTTGGTGACAATGGTTGCAAGGTTATCCATTCCTAAATCAACGGACACGTACCGTTTTTTCGATGCTTTCATTTCTTGTTCTGACGGCATTTGAAAAATCAGCTCTACCATGTAGTGACCATACTTTGGGATAAGGCGGACTTGTTTCAGTCTTCCTTCCGTAAACCCTAATTTACCGATGTTTAAACGTTCCTTCGTTTTAGGAAACTTCAAAAATTTATTCTCTTTTATGACACAATCTTGGTTTGAAAAAAGAACTTCTTTTTCTTTCTTACGACGATATCCTGGAATTTTTGGTCTTGCTTTAAACTTGGAAGGGTTCGTTTTATATTCTCGTAAACTGCCATAAAATGCTTTCCAATTTTGGAACACCGTTTTCATAACCCCTTGACTCGATTGCGTTGGCAGAGAGCGATAATCTTCTTGTGCCATGGATTTAAAAAGAGCATCCAAAAAATTGTAATCAACATAAGGGTTTTCTCTAGAAGGTTCTTTGAATAAATGACACTTGATTTCTTTTCGTTCTCGGGCGGGTTTTGAATGTTCTTTTACGACCTTCTTTTGATAAACAACGAATTGGTTAGCGTTGATTATTGGCATATGTTTTTGGATAGTATCTAACACTTCTTCCTGAAGCGGCTGAAACGCTTTTTCCTGCGTGAAAGCTGTAAATACCTGCCGGATATAAAAATTGGTCGTGTTATGCATATTCTTTGCATGTTGACACATTTCTTTGAAATATCCGTGCATACGGTGATTCTTTTTTACCCATATTTGCATTGTTTGGTAATTCGCCATTTACTTTTCACCCCCCTCTATATCGAACTAATGTTCTATAACTTATTTTACTATAAAGGGAATAAAAATTCTAGCAAAAAAAAGCGAAAACCGCCAATTCACCTCCCACCTAAAATTCCATCGAATTTTTGAGGAAGGAGTCCTCTTGGCTGAAATGATAGATATCCAAAAATCTTAAGCAGGATTTTGTATTATGCACTAAATTCATCGTCCTTCGAGGCTTGTTGCGTTTCATTTGAAATGGCATATAATCCCAAGCTGCCCCCAGATAAAGTAAGCAATAAAGGAATAATACTTCCGAGAAAAAACGAAAAGATCATGGCAATGACAGCTACGGATATATGCGGTTTGACTGACATGATAATCCCAAGGAAAAAGACAACAATAGCTGCACACATAATAATGAACGTATATATCATATACCCTGTATGAAAAATCCCGCTTACGAGATCAAATAATCCGGAAGTCAATTCAATGATTGGGAAGAATGGAAAAATTGTATCTATCTCGGAAAATTCATAACTGTCTAAGCTGGAATAGATAAAAAAGAACTGGATAGCGGATATTAGACCGCCTAATGAAATAAGTAAACCAGAGATCATTTTTTGTTTATGCATTTTAGTTCATTCCTTCCGAATTCTCTTCATTTTACCTCATTTCACCTGTATCCTCATTCCAGTTTATGCAGAATAAAAGAAAGCAACGGTTGAATGAATGCTTCAGGAGATAACGTGCTTTTTTTCCATTCCACGGAAGCTCCGTAAATGGTCCAGCTGAGGATTGCTGCCATTTTGCGAAGGATATCTTCTTCTTTAGCAGGATTCTCTTTTTGCAGCAGCGGATAGATGATAACTGCCAGATGTTCTCTAATAATACGCGCAATTGTTTCTTCATACCCTTGGTGACAACGGGATGATAAAGTGGTTTGAAAGTTTGCCACCGCAATAAATAACTGGGTGGCAGCATGGTCCCCCCATGTCATTTGATGGATTGCTTTCGTATCTAAATTAAAAAGTAGGACTTCAGATAACACTTTTTCTAATAAATCATATTTATCTTCGTAGTGATAGTAGAACGTAGCGCGATTGACCATCGCTGCTTCGGTAATATCGGTGATGCGGATATCATTGAATTCTTTCTTCTCGGAAAGGGCAATAAATGCATCCATGATGAGTCTTCGCGTCCGTAATATTCTCAAATCTGTTTTCTCTTCGGTCACCGGAATCCCTCCTGTTTTTCAACAGTTTTTAAAATATGTTGTATATACGATAAATCTAGAAGTTTATTGGTTTTTATGTTATTGCTTGTATCCTATAATAGAATAAGAACAGTGTAAATAAAAGAAATTAGGATGAAATAGCTGCTATTTAAAGTAATTTAGAATAAGGAGATTGAAGAATGAGTCAAAAAAAGATGGTATGCGATGTGGAAACAGGTCTGTGTGGAGAAGCTGACGGGGAAGAGATGGAGGCAGTTCAATTCAACCAGCCCAAGAAAGAAATTGATATCTATTATGTGACAGATCCGATTTGTTCTCATTGCTGGGCGCTCGAGCCGGTATTACGGCGTTTTCAGCTACAATTTGGATCGTATTTTAAGTTTCATACTGTGATGGGCGGACTTTTGGAAAAATGGAGCGATACGCCAGTTGACCCGGCTAATGGCATATCAGGACCAGCTGACGTCGTAGCGCATTGGAAAGAGGTTGGGCAGCATTCCAGAATGCCGATTGATGGGTCATTAATGGCGGATGACTATGTCACCTCATCGTACCCGTCGTCCCGCGTTTTTAAAGTAATTCAAAAAGAATACAATGACAAACTGGCGTATACGTTTTTGAGACATGCACGAGAAGCATTATTTGCTTTTAACCAGAACATCTCCGATTCTAAAATACTTGTTGAACTGATAGAAGGATTGGGTCTGGATGGAGAAAAAATTGTTCAGCAGGCTGATTCAGCATTGGGGCATCAATTGCTGGAGGAAGACTTCAACCTGAAAGACAATCTTGGTGTCAGAGGATTCCCGACGATTATTATGGTGAATCAGGAAGGACAAGGAATTAAAATAGTCGGTGCCCGTGCGTTTGATGATTATGTCAGAGGTCTGCAGCAGGTGCTTCCAGAAGACAGACTGCAGCCGAAACAGACTCCTGCATTTGCGGATTTATTAAAACAGGAGAACCTTTTATTCTCTAAAGAAGTGGAAGTACTATATGACCTGGAGCACAGCCAAGTCGGCAGCTTTGCTGAGAAAGAGCTGGAAGCGGAAGATTATCAGATTCATAATCTTCTTGGAGAAAATTATTATACCCTTAAAAAATAAGAGAGGTGCGTAAGAATGGCATATATTTTACAAATCGATTTTACGATGGAAGGACCTTTTGGCGAAGAGATGGCAACTGCATTCCATGATTTGGCAATGAGCATTCGCGAAGAGGAAGGCTTCCAATGGAAGATATGGACAGAAAATCCGGATGCAAAAGAAGCTGGCGGCATTTATGTTTTTGAAACAAAGGAAGCTGCTGAGAAATATTTAGATATGCATACAAAACGTCTGGCACAATTTGGGCTGGAGAATGTACGGGCAAAAGTGTTCGGGATCAATGAGACATTGACTAAAGTGACGGATGGTCCGGTGGAATAGAAATTTACTAAACAGGTGATGACTGTGAGAAGCTGACAGTCATCACCTGTTTTTAAAACGAAAATCCTTTCCTCTTGGAAATGTTTTCTAATTCTATTATCGATTTTCTGAAAGAAAAAGGCTGCAGTTTTAATTGTAGGAGCGGGCAGGGAAAGTAATATGGAGTAATAAGTAATCAATACTCAGCGAACTGTTTAAATTTCGTTGAGTATTTTTTGTTGTAAATACAACAAAAATAAATTAAAATTTACGTATAACAGAAATCGCCGGGGGTGAAAGCATGGCTGAAATCCTGCGTGAAATTGGAATGATTGCGAGAGCGCTTGATTCTATCAGCAACATCGAATTTAAAGAATATGATCTTACCAAAGGTCAATATTTATACCTGGTCCGTATTTGTGAAAATCCGGGTATTATTCAAGAAAAGCTCGCTGAAATGATTAAAGTAGACCGGACAACAGCAGCACGCGCCATCAAAAAGCTGGAGACAAATGGTTTTATTCACAAGAAGTCGGATGCGAATAACAGAAAGATAAAAAAGCTGTTCCCCACAGAAAAGGGAGAAAGCATTTATCCAATGATCAAAAAGGAAAATGATTACTCTAATCAGGTTGCTTTAGGAGGACTGACAGAGGAAGAAGCAGCAGCCCTGGTTTATTTACTCGAAAAGGTTCGAAAAAATATGGAGGTAGACTGGGAATTTGTGAAGAAGGGTAATAAGCGTGCATATTAAATGGGAAGAAGGGAAGATAGAAAGATGGCTATCAAAATAAAAGTTTGCAGTCAGGATGATTTGCAGGCGCTCCAAGAAATCAGTATCGAAACATTTACGGAAACATTCCAAGAACAGAATACACCGGAGAATATGCAAGCGTATTTAGAAAACGCATATACATTGGATAAGCTTCAAAAGGAAATGTCACAGAGTGATTCAACATTCTTTTTCATCTTTTATAATGACCAGCATGCTGGATATATGAAAGTGAATACCGATGATGCGCAATCAGAAGAAGTTGGAGAAGACGCATTGGAAATAGAAAGGATTTATATTCGAAGCGGGTTCCAGCGAAAGGGATTAGGAAAATATTTGATGGACAAAGCAATTGAAATAGCGAAGGACAAAAAGAAGAAAAAAGTATGGCTGGGAGTTTGGGAATATAATAAACAGGCGCTTCTTTTTTATGAAAAGAATGGTTTTGTACAGACGGGGGCACATTCCTTTTTTATGGGAAGCGATGAACAGACGGATTATATCATGACGAAAACACTGAAAGTATACGCTTAAAGGAGGCAGACAATGTATGTACCGAAGCGTTTTAAAGTAACCGATACGAAAGAAATATGGGAATTTGTCAAACAGCATTCTTTTGCAACGCTGGTGACAGCAGAAGATAATATACCTGTTGCGACACATCTGCCAGTAACTGTGAGCAGGGCGGATGATGATTATCGAATCACAGGTCATATGGCGTATGCCAACCTGCAATGGAAAACATTTGAAAGCGTGGATGATGCATTAGTGATATTTCAAGGGCCTCACGCCTATGTTTCATCGACATGGTATGCCCATGAGAATGTTCCGACATGGAATTATCAGGCTGTCCATATGTATGGAACGCCGCGTATATTGGAAAAAGAAGAACTTTTGGAATCATTAAAAACGTTATCGGATACGTATGAAAATCATCGGGACCCTTCCTTTTCAGTGGAGGGTTATACGCCGAAGCTATTGGATGCACAGTTGAAAGCCATTGTGGGTTTGGAGATAAAAGTGACAGAGGTGCAGGCTGCGTATAAATTAAGTCAGAACCGGAACGAAACAGATTATCAGCATATTATTGATCATTTGAAGAAGGAAGGGGATTCTGATTCTGAGCGGATTGCAGAGCAGATGGAGAATAGATTGGAGAAATGAAAAGAATAATCGAAAAAAGCAGCACGTTTTCTGTATTATACGTGCTGCTTCGTTATAAAATTCTTAATTAGAGGTCTTTTTATCCTCTTTTTTCGATGTGTATATTAAAATTCCTATCGCAGTAATAGCGATAACAAAAAATACAATGGCAGAGATCCATACATAAGATTCGCTCTCTGGGCTGCTGCCGCCAGTTACTATTTTTGCAATGATCTCGGGCAAGCAGATCAAGAATATAAACAAAGCCAAAAAGCCTTGTTTCATAATAAGCGGAACGATAATGAATATGCTTAAGAGAATAGCCCCGATAATAAGGTTTACAGTTTGATTACTTTCTGCGATAACAATTCCCGGGTAGTTTCGGATAATAAACTGTGCGCCGACCATAGATGCTATGAAAAGGGAAAAGAAAATTCCATAGCTAATATAGGTTTTTTTACTATCCCCGTATTTTGTAACGATTTTTTTTACAATAATAATTGTACCAACTGTTCCAATAGCCAACACTGCAAGGTTATAAAGGATGACACTAGTATTTAACTCGAAATCCCCGCTAATTAAATCGGGAATGATAAATACCCCCAGCAAATAGATAAGCAATAAAATACTGTATTTTATAAAGCCTTTATCCCGCGGCAGTTCTTCGGAAATGGAACGGATATAATCTTTGACAGAGCCTCCGGTAATGCTTTCGACACTTTGTCCATGTGCTTCTGCTTCTTTTAAATGATCTCGCAATTCTTCTTCTATTTCTTGAATATCTTTATCCTTTTTTCCCCGGCTCATTAATTCCAGACGCAAATTCAATAAGAATTTTTCCGCTTCTTTACTTAGCATCCTCCACACTCCTCATCAAATTATTCATCCCCTTATTCAAATAAGACCATTTATTGCGAAATACAGCTAATTCTTCTAATCCTTTATCTGTAATGGTGTAGTATTTTCGTTTCGGGCCGCCCGTATCGGATTTTTTAAGTTCGGTTTGAACATACCCTTTTTTGCTTAAGCGAAGAAGGACAGGGTAGATACTGCCATCACTGATTTCCGGAAAATCTCGTTCTTTTAATTTCTCAAGGATTTCATATCCATACGTTTCTCCTTGCGAAATCAATCCTAGTATTGCACCGTCTAATAATCCCTTCATCATCTGATCAGATACTGACATGTCGTACCTCCTTAACTATCTTGTAATACACTATAGTTGAATATAAGATAATTGTCAACTATCTTATATAAAAAGGTAGTTGAGGTGTTAGTTGTTTTTTTATGAGGGAGTGTAGAAGTAAAAGCGCGTATAAAAGAAAAAGTACGTTGTTTCCATTCGTTTTATCGTCTAAAATTAGAAGTACGATAATAAGGAGTTGAAAAGCAGTATAATCGGATTACAAATCGGGCTATGCTTTTGCTTTATTGCTATATGTGCCGTTATTGCCTGGTACGAAGGAAGCGGAATAATCATCTCTTCAGACGCATGGAATACTTCTGTTACAATGTTTAATCCGTCTAATGGAATAATAACAAAAGCAAGTGACTTAGTTGTTTGGGGTTTTTTGTATATGAAGCGAAACATTCACAATCTATCTCCTTATCATGGTTGTGATAAGTCTATATTTATTGATTTTAATCGGATATCTGCTTCTCAAAAAAAGGAATAAGTTTCCTCTTTATTTGTGGGAATTATCAGCTGTATTTGTTTTTTAGTGTGCTATTTACTAGCGCAGATATGGTAGACAGAAAAGCTTTTTCTTTACCTTTCTATTGAGCGAGATGATTTGCTGTATTGCCGGATGGTTGATTAAAAGTAAAATGAAGTTACTTTCTCTTTACGAGTAGAACAGGAATAAAGTTGTTATTGAATAGTATAAAATAACATAAAGAAGAATTTTTGGTAAGAAAATGATTAATTGTATTACTATTGAATCTAAGAAAATAAAGGAGTGAGTACATACAAAATGGAGAAAAAAGCAAAAGATAATCTTTTAGATAAATCATTAAAAATCATTCAAGCATTTATTGATCACAATGAGAGCTGGGGAGTCAGAGAATTAGCTGCGTATTTGGATTATACCGTTCCGACCACTCACCGGATTTTATTACAATTAAAAGAACATAGTATCTTAGATTATGACGAACATAAAAATAGATATATTGTTGGAACAGAACTGATAAGAATAAGTGCTAAAGTGGCGTCTAGATCCAGTTTACAAAGTATAGCAAGACCGTTCTTGAAGGCACTTGCAAAGAAATATGAGGAGACAATATGCCTTTTGATGTTAAGAAAAGATACCAGAGAAATTTTTTGGGCAGATAAAGTAAACGGCCCTAAACCGCTGCAATATATTATACCTCTGGGAGAATTGCAATCACTGCCCTATGGAAGCAGCGGGAAATCTATATTAGCATTTCTGGATGAAGATATAATTGATGAGATTTTGAAAGACGACAAATTCACTGAAAAAGAAGTAGCTACTATAAAAAAAGAGTTAATCAAAATAAGAGAAGAAAGATATCATTATTCAGTTAGTGAAAGACTGGAAGGATCTTCAGGAATCGGTTCTCCTATATTTAATTCAGATAATGAGCCAATAGCGAGTATCATCCTGACAGCGCCAACACCCAGAGTTACGAAGGAAGTAATAGAATCTGCATCGGTTGATATAAAAAATACAGCTAAAGAAATTTCTTCCATCTTAGGTGCAACAAAGTAAAATAAACCCGTTTCATAAACTTATGAAATGGGTTTATTTTTTGTTGACAACATAATTTCAATGTTGTAATATAATCTCAATATATGATACATTGTACCAAAATACGATACAAGATGTTTTGATTATTATAACAGAGGTGAAGTTTATGAAGAAGGTTGGTTTTATCGGCGTGGGCGCCATGGGGCATTGGATGGTTAAAAATTTGGTTGGCCATGTTGAAAGTCTAATTATTTTTGATGCTAATAAAAAAGCATTAAAGATGTTTGAGCACGAGCATATTGACTTGGCGAATTCAATAGCTGAGGTGGGAGAGAAATCAGATCTTGTTATTTTAATGCTTCCTAATTCAACGATAGTTCAAGATGTTGTTCTCGGAGAAGGAGGATTGATAAATTCACTAAGAGAAAATGCTTTGATTATTGATATGAGTAGTTCTTATACCTTTGAAACTACTAAAATGAAAGCGCTTTTGGATAAAAAAGGAATACGATTGCTGGACGCGCCAGTCTCTGGAGGAGTTCCTAAAGCTAAAAGTGGAGAGCTTACCATTATGGTTGGAGGGGATAAGGATGATTTACAAGAGGCAAATGAAGTTATCAGACATTTAGGCACCCAAATCAAGCTGATTGGAAAGACAGGGACTGGACATGCTTTGAAAGCAATTAATAATTATTTAGCAGCAGCAACAATGTATGCCACTGCTGAGGCGCTCATGTTAGCTAAAAAAGTAGGGATAGCCCCGGAAACCGCTTTAGAGTCCATTAACACGAGTACTGGAAGAAGTCATTCGTCGGAATTTAAGTACCCGACCTATGTCTTACCAAGAGAATTTGTATCTAATTTCTCATTGGGTTTACAGCTTAAAGATATCAATATGGCGAAGGATATGGCTTCAGATGTTCATATGCCTATGCTCCTTGGCTCCAGTTTAATTGAAATTTATGAAGCAGCTAGCATTACAGGGGGTGATAAACAAGATCATACAGAAATAATTAAATTTCTAGAACGTATTAGTGAAGAAAAATTAACTTAATAGGCGAAGAAAACGATGTATGTAAGTAATTAAAAAATTAAAGATGAAGGAGAGTTATAAATGACTGAAAAATTTGATAAAGGTCTTGAAATTAGAAAAGAAGTGTTAGGTAAGGAGTATGTGGAAACGTCTATCAATAATGCAACTGATTTTAATATGGATCTCCAAAAGTTTGTTACAGAATATTGCTGGGGAGAGATTTGGGGCAGAGAAGGGTTACCCAAAAAAACTAGAAGTATTATTAACTTGGCTATGATTACAGCATTAAATCGTCCGCATGAATTAAAGCTTCATGTAAGAGGAGCGCTAAATAATGGTTTAACAGAAGATGAAATCAAAGAGGTATTGCTGCAGACAGCCGTATATTGTGGTGTTCCTGCTGCGATTGATGCTTTTAGAACGGCAAAAGAAGTTATTGAGGATTATAACGCTAATTCATAAAGCTGATGAAGGGATTTCCTGAATGGGTCAGGTTTAGGGAATCCTTTCATTCAAAATCAATCAAAGACAGGGGTAAGGGAGGATATGTATGTCCAGAACCAATACTGCGGCCGATTTGTGGAATTCAATGTGGAAACAACACTACAGAATTAAAGAATTGTTTCAGTTTTCTTCGTATATGAAGAAGAAAGAAAGCTTAAAAGAAGTTGAAGATAACAGTATTGAGGAAGAAAAAACAAATAATAATAATCCTAATTTTAAACCCACATATACAAAAGCAAGATTAATTGGATTAATTTTAGGACCAGCATTATTTTTAGTAACCTTATTATTCTTTCAACCATCAGATTTAAGTTCTCAAGGGGTAGCAACTTTAGCGATAACACTCTGGATAGCCACATGGTGGATTACGGAAGCTATCCCAATACCTGCAACTGCTTTATTGCCTATCATTTTATTTCCTTCATTTGGGGCGCTGGGAAGCGGGGAGGTCGTGTCTTCATATGGAGATGACATCATCTTCTTGTTCCTGGGCGGCTTCTTAATTGCAGGTGCGATGGAAAAGTGGAATCTTCATTTAAGAATTGCGTTATTTATTATCAACCTGATAGGAGTCAGTTCAAATCGGCTAGTATTAGGGTTTATGGTATCTACAGGCTTTTTATCGCTTTGGATATCCAATACAGCTGCGGCGATGATAATGATTCCAATTGGTTTGGCGATAATTACCCAAGCAGCAAAATCATTTGAGAATAAACCCGAGAGTATAGACGATTTAAAGAAGTTTGAAAAGTCAATTGTATTTGGGATTGGGTATGCGGCAACAATTGCCGGTTCAGGAACGTTGATTAGTGGAACGGCTAACCCAATTATGGCAGCTCAGGCAAAGAAATTATTTGATGTGGATATTACTTTTGGGCAGATAATGATGGTAGGTATACCATTTGTTGCTATATTTATTACGCTGGTCTGGTTGTATTTAACAAAAGTGAAATATCGAACGAAAATAAAATATTTCCCAGGTGGTTCTGAAATAATTAAAGATGAGAAGAAAAAGCTGGGAAAAATGATTTTCGAAGAAAAAATAGTTCTTATTATATTTACTTTTGTTGCTTTTATGTGGATTACCAGATCTTTTATCTGGACTAATATTTTAATAGAGGTTTCAGATGGAATGATTGCCATGTTAGCGGTAATACTCCTGTTCTCTATTCCTGCAGCTAATAGAAAGGAAAGAATTTTGGAGTGGGATGATACGAAAAAAATACCATGGGGAATCTTAGTACTTTTCGGTGGCGGATTAGCGATAGCTGCAGCATTTACAAATACAGGACTTGCTGAATGGATTGGTCAACAACTGGTGCTGCTGGAAGGTGCACATTACCTCTTGATTTTAAGTGTACTAATTGCTTCTGTGCTTATTCTTACTGAGATAACATCTACTACGGCAACTGCTACGCTGCTTATGCCGATTGTAGGAATGTTAGGCGTAGCTATTGGAGTGAACCCGATAATTTTAATGTTAGCTAGTGCATTTGCGACAAATGCTTCGTTTATGCTGCCCGTAGCAACCCCTCCTAATGCAATCTTGTTTGGGACGGGAAAAGTTTCTATATTAGAAATGATAAAAGTTGGAGGAGCTCTAAATATTATTTCCTTCTTTTTAATTCTATTAATCGCAACCATTTATTTGCCTATGGTTTGGGGATTAGACATGCTTAACTTTTAATTTTAATGTTGGGAAAAATAATTAATGTTATTTTGAAAGCGTTTTATTATTGTCGTGAGAGGATAGATGTAATGGAAAAACTATTCATTAATGGGGAATGGGTAACGACCCAAAGTTCTGAATATCTTTATTCCCCGTATACAGAGGAAAAAATTGCAGAAATACCGATTGCTAAAGAAACAGAAGTTAATTTGGCTATTTATGGAGCATTTAAGGCGAAAGGTTCTTGGGCAAGGATACCAGCACATGAAAAAGCTAGCATCCTAGAAAAACTATCAAAGCTATATGAGAAAAATCTGGAAAAAGCAGCGGAAATTATCGCTATGGAGTCAGCAAAACCAATTCGATTAGCTGAAATGGAAGTTTCCAGGACCATTCAAACCTTCAAGTTTGCTGCTGAAGAAGCAAAAAGGATACATGGTGAAACAATTCCCTTAGATGCGGCGCCAGGAGGAGAGCGAAGAGTATCATATACAATCCGAGAGCCTTTAGGAGTAATTGGTGCAATCACACCATTTAACTTTCCTCTAAATCTGGTTGCTCATAAGATAGGTCCTGCTCTTGCATCAGGAAATTCCATTGTATTAAAACCAGCAAGACAAACACCGCTATCTTCATTCTATCTTGCAGAACTTCTTGAAGAAGCTGGTCTTCCAAAGGGGGTATTTAATGTAGTCACTGGTCATGGAAGTGTAGTTGGTGATTTATTGGTGACGGACTCGCGAATAAATATGATAACATTTACAGGAAGTCCGGAAGTAGGTGTAGGAATACGTAATAAAGCAGGATTAAAAAAAGTAACATTAGAGTTGGGATCCAATGCTGCAGTTATTATTGATAAGGATACAGAAGTGAATAAAAAATTAATAGATAGATGCATTACGGGTGCTTTTTCTAATAATGGTCAGGTTTGTATTTCGATACAAAGAATGTACGTACATGAAAATATATATGATAAATTTGCGGAGCAGTTTATAGAAGCAGCAAATAAACTAAAAATTGGAGATCCATTAGATTCAGATACAGATATATCGGCATTGATTTCCAAAAGAGAATTGGAAGACAGACTATCGTGGATTCGTGAAGCGAAGGAATCAGGTGCAGAAATAGCAACTGGTGGAAAAGAGGAAGGAACTGTGTTATGTCCAACAGTCATTTTGGAGGCAGAGAATAGATTAAAGGTATCTTGCCAAGAAGCTTTTGCTCCTATTGTCATTTTAAATAAAGTAAAATCTGCAGCAGAAGGAATCCATTTTGTTAATGAATCCAGGTTTGGACTACAGGCAGGTATTTATACAAAGGATATCGAGACAGCATTAGAAGCTATTGATAAGCTTTATGTAGGAGGAGTACTTATAAATGATATTCCGACCTTTCGTGTCGATCACATGCCTTATGGAGGAGTGAAAGAAAGCGGGATTGGCCGGGAAGGTATCAAATATGCAATCGAAGAAATGACGGAAATGAAATTAGTAGTTTGGAATAGAAATTGAGAAAAGGAAATTTATAAAGTATATCTGAGAATAAAGGCAATAAGGAAACTCCGAACTACCATTTGAATGGAAATTAGTTTGGAGTTTTTTTATGGGAGGAATAAAAGAATGTGCTGATCAGATAATCAACTATAATTTGTCGAACATAAGTGAGGAGCTCAGACGGAGCTGCTCATTTTTCTTTGGTCTTATTGTTTCCATAACCTTCAATTTAGTTCCCGGTTTAAAATAGCATTTTTAGCTTTTACAAAACGTTATAAGCTTGTTCAAAGCATTTATCTGTCCATTTTATATCTGCGACATGCAAGTATTTACGTCTAGATGAAGCTTTAATTTGCCGCCCCTTCCACAATGGATTAGATGCAAATAGACCTTAAGGCGTAGACAAAGATATTTCTTAGGCTCATTACGAAAAAATGCTAGAACCGATAAGATAAAGATACGATAACGAAAGGGGAAAAAACAAAATGAAAAAATTCATGTTGTTTATCGGAGGACTCATTGCAGTACTTGTCCTTCTCGCAAATTTAGGTCCAATGGTATTGCTGGTGTTAAGTGTAGGCTTACTTTATGTATGCTTTAAAAAATTTATTAAAACAGATTCAGTTGCCGCAAAAATAGGATGGGTGATTTTAGGGTTAATCGTATTAAGCATCACATTCTCTAACATTTATGCTGTTTTAGGCATTGCAGCGGCTTATGCACTTTACCTTATCTATAAAAACTGGAACACACCGGAAGGCTCTGTTGTCCACGAAATAAAAGAAGATGATGATCCATTTACGAATTTTGAAAAACAGTGGGCAGAGTTAAACAAATAAAAAAATTTAAAGGAGAGATTGACTATGTCAACAAATATTTTTACACGAATGAAGGATTCTATTTCAGCAGATTTACACACGATGATGGACAAAAAGGAACAAAAAAATCCGATTGCAGCACTAAACCATTATTTACGCCAAAGTGAGCAGGAAAAAGAAAAAGTAAGAAAGCTGATTGACCGTCAGTATAAATTGAAAGAAGAGTTTGCACGTGAGTATATAAAAGCACAAGAACTTGCAGATAAGCGCTTAAAACAAGCACAAATTGCCGATCGTGCGCAAGAAGAGGAAATGCATGAATTTGCTTTAAAAGAACATGAAGAATATCAAAATCGTGCTGATCGCATGAAAGCGTCCAGAGAAGAGGCAATCACGCAGCTGGAAAATCTGGAGCAGAAATACGAAGAAATGAAGCATCGTCTGAAGGATATGCACCTGCGCCGTATGGAGCTGATGGGACGTGAAAATATTGCCAAAGCAAATCACCAAATCAATCGGGTCGTGGATGAATCATCAGAAAAACCTTTCTCCAAGTTTGGAGAGATGGAGCAATATATCGAAAACCTGGAGTACAAAGTAAACAATGCTTACTATAAAAGTACTTTTGACAGTAAAATTGCTGCCATTGAAAAGAAATTAGATGAAAAGGAAGTAAACTAGAGCTTGAAGGTAAAAGCGAAAAAAGTGTTCTTTACTGCTTCAACAAAACTCCTCTACATTACAAATTTGTAATGAGAGGAGTTTCTATTAAAAAAAACCAACATGTTTGCAGTATAAAAATCATTTAATAAAATGAGTATGACGTGCTTTCCAATCTTCCAGTTTAATAAACACCCAGAATCCATAGATACCTAATGTGATAATCGTTAAAACCCACCATTTGATCCAGTTGCCAAAAAGACCGACAGCTGAACCTGAAAAATGCATTCGTTTGCCGTCAACAAATGTATGATTTATTCTCCACCCATAAATCATTGTAATTGACCAAGGATAACAAATTCCTAGTGTGAAGACAGTCATTAATGTCCCAAGAATAACCCAGCCAATAAATTGAAGTAATCCACCATCAAAGAAGCCGGTTCTTCCTTATACTGTAGTAAAAAAGTGAGCCCTGCTAAAAAGCTCAGCTCACTTTTCTTTTGTTTTCATATCCTGTCTAACATAGTTAAACCGCGTTATTTCCTCAAAAGCTTTTATCAAATCGTCATACGTATGTTGAAAATCGCTATCAACCCATTTCATCAGGATATTCCACATTCCGCCTGCGTTGAAAGCTAAAGCAAATTCCATATTTTCTTCACTGATGGCATAGGCAAATTTGTTTTCAGTGAGTCTATGGATAGAAGGCAGGTGTTTATTAAAAGTCTTTAATAGTAAACTATCTAAATCATTTTTTCGAATGATACGAATAAAGTCTATATTTTCCATCCAAAAAGTGATGAAAATGCTTGCCACTTTCCCCATGTCCATATTTTCTCCTGCATCCAGCCTTCGCAGGTATTCTTGTGCCAGCTGATGGAGGTATCGTTCCAGAACAGCATTTTTCGAATCAAAATGCCGGTAGAAGGTACTTCGGTCTAAAACGGCTTGTTCAGCAATCTCTTTAATGGTGATTTTATGGAAGGATTTTTCTTCCAAAAGAGATAAAAGCGCGTCTGTAAGCCATTCTTGAGACCTGATGGCAGAAGGATTATTGCTTGTATCAGACATCTTGTTCCACCCCTCTTTGTACATCCTACATATAATGGGGGTTTGTAGGACTTACTTAAATTGTATTGATTCTTTATTACTGCTAGTATACGATACCCTTAACAATGCAACAAATGTTGCACTTATTTGATGGAAAATAAGAAGGTACGTGGATTTTAAAACATTTACAAAAAGGAGAATGGATATGGCAAAGCTGGTTAACAAAGGGATTGTGAAAGCGGCAGGAATGATGAAAATGGATAATCGAATAAACTATTTTAAAGTTGCTCCAGGTGCAATGGCCCCCATTATGGAATCTGAAAAATATGTCAGGAAGACTTCGATTGACAGGAAGCTGAAAGAGCTTATTAAGATTAGAGTTTCACAGATTAATGGGTGCTCCTATTGTTTAAGCATGCATACCAAGGTGGCTAAAAAGTTAAACGTATCTGACAAACAGATAGATGCACTGAAGCATTGGAAAACGGAAGAAATATTTACGGAGATGGATCGGGCTGCATTTGAACTGGCAGAGAATATGACGCTAGTTTCAGAAAATGGAGTCAGTGATGCGTTGTATGAGAAGGTAAGGGAATATTTTGATGAAAAGGAATATGTGGAGCTTGTAATGGTCATTATTCAAATCAATACGTGGAATAGATTGTCTATTGCGATGGGGAATCACGCTGAAAGTTAGAGGGTAGAATACAGTAAATCATGCAGGTGGTATTTTAAATAACGAAGAACTACAATTTTTTTCTGAATAATATTTTAATTCATTAGTTATTTCCTATAAAATGAAATGTAAAAAGGAGAGAATACAAATGCCTTTTCAGTTTGACCACCTTGTTCATTTTGTTGACAGTCCAGAAGAAGCAAAAGAGGAGTTAAAGAAGCTTGGTCTCCATGCTGTAGATGGAGGAAAGCATGATAATGGCGGCACTTATAATGCGCTTAGTTATTTTGGTTTAAGTTATATCGAACTGATTGGCGTGTTTGATCAGCAGTTAGCTGATCAGCCTGCCGAAAAATATAGCCTGAGAGATACCTTTCAAAAAGATGGTTATGCTTCAGGTTTATCCAGAATTGCATTAAGGTCCCGTAATCTGGAGGAGGAAGCAAAGCGTTTTAAATCACTTGGACTGGAGGTTATTGGTCCAGTTCCTTTAGGGAGAAAAAGAGCCGATGGCAGCACGATAAATTGGAAGCTGTTATTTGCAGGGAAGCCGGAAGAAAAGCTAGTCTTGCCATTCTTTATTGAATGGGAAGAAGCAGATGAAGAACGCAGAAAAAGCCTGGAAGAGCAAGGAACGATTGCCGCTCATCAAAAAGGAAACCTTTCCTTAGAATCTGTCGGCTTTGCTGTGAAAGATGCAAAAGCTGTTATCGAAAAGTGGGAGACTTATTTGGGATTGGAGCAGGGAGAAGCGTTCTTTGATAAAGGTCTAGATGCGACAGGACACCGTTTAAAGCTGCCAGGCGGAGACATTCTGTTTTATGAGCCTGAAGGTGAAGGGATAGTTTCTGATACGCTGAAAAAAAGAGGAGAGAAACCTTTTATTGTTACCATTTCGGGAGGAAATCGGAAGGAGCAATTTAAAGTAAAGGATGCCATTTACCGGTTTGTTTAACGTATTAAACAGCTGATTAAACCTGCTGTATAAGTGATTTTTCTGCTATTCAAATTAATGAATCACCTTACCCCCTGGCCAGGGGGTATTTTTTTATGGAGCAAATATGCTATGAGGCCGATTTTATGTGCTTATTTTTACAAGAAAGCTTGTACTTTCACTAAAAAATTGATAGAAAATTAGTCAGTTATTCTTCTTCAAAATGGATAAAATACCTTATCCTTTGTTCATTGAATAAAACCTGTTATATAAATTTAACATGTGAAACTAATTAGAATATGGTACAGTTATATAAATTGTAGCGATATAAATATTGAATATTTACAATTCCTAGAGGAAAGGTTATAATTGAAGCATTATTCAATAGAATAAAGATATTTAAAGCTTTAGGAATATACATATATTATCATGAAGCAAGCGTATTCTGTTCGATTCTTGCCAGATTCAATCAATCTGTTTACATATTTTTGTTGATTGAATTGAAACAGAATGCAGGGAGTAAGATACAAAATCTTGTCGAAAAATTCATACATACGAAAGGGGCAGAATGAGTGAAAAAGAATAAGTGGTATAATAACCAGCTATTTCCGTGGTTATTACCGATTGTTGTGGTACTTTTATGGCAGGTGCTTGGCGACCGCGATTTGATTAAGTCTACTATGCTGCCGACTCCGCTCGAAGTTGTCGAAGCCGGGAAAAACTTATTTCAAACGGGGGAGCTGCAGAAGCATGTATATATAAGTACAGAGCGTGCTGTCATCGGATTCCTCATTGGCGGAACGATTGGTTTTCTGCTTGGGCTGTTTAATGGAACCGTTCTATTTTTAGAAAAATTAATCGATACATCGATTCAAATGATACGGACGATTCCGCATTTAGCGCTTATCCCGCTCGTTATTCTATGGTTTGGAATTGGAGAGAGCGCCAAAATATTTCTTGTTGCGGTCGGCGTGATGTTTCCGATTTATATCAATACGTTTAATGGTATCAAGAATGTGGATTATAAATTAATCGAGATGGGGAAAGTGTACGGCATGTCGAAGTGGCAGCTGTTCACGAATATTATTTTACCTGGAGCCATGCCGAATATTTTGGTCGGAATTCGTTATGCGCTTGGAGTGACATGGATTTCGCTAATTGTTGCGGAGACAATAGGTGCTGATGCAGGGATTGGCTATTTGGCAACAACAGCCCGCGAGTTTATGCAAATGGATATTGTGGTGTTAACGATTGTACTTTATGCAATTTTAGGAAAGCTGTCTGACTTCATTGCTAAAGTATGTGAACAGCGCTTGTTGAAATGGAACCCGGCATACCGGAAGAATTAACTGCTAAAGTCAGTCAGGAGGGGTTACATGTTTGGTATCGAGTTAAAGAACGTAGGGAAACGTTTTGGGGCAAATGAGGTTCTACGAAATATTGATTTATCCATACCGAAAGGCAGCTTTACAGCAATTGTAGGAAAAAGCGGCTGTGGGAAAAGTACACTGTTAAGAGTGATTGCTGGATTGGAAGAGGTGACGGGCGGCTCTTTAGCTTATACCGGTGCAGAAGCAAAAAGATCGAATATACGCATTATGTTCCAGGATGATCGCCTGCTTCCATGGAAAAATATTTTAAAGAATATCGCTATTGGCGGAGTAAATAAGGCAGACGCGGAAGCAGCATTAGAAAAGGTAGGACTGCGTGATAAAAAAGGGGATTGGCCAGATGAATTGTCTGGCGGGCAAAAACAGCGTGTGGCACTAGCGAGAGCGCTGGCAAGCAACCCGGATGTCTTATTGTTCGATGAGCCGCTGGGAGCGCTGGATGCCTTAACTCGGATGGATATGCAGCATTTAATGGAAGGACTTTGGCAAGAGCAAAATTTTACTTCTGTTTTAGTAACGCATGACGTATCTGAAGCCGTTCATTTAGCAGATCGTGTTATTGTACTGGATGAAGGCGGCGTGAAATTGGATCAGGAGATTGATTTAGAGCGGCCGCGGGAGCGAAATGAAAAGTTTACAAGTTATGAAAAGAAAATACTAGACCAAATCGTAGGAGGATAAATGATGAGGAAATTACTCTTTGCACTGATTACTTTTAGTTTCATAGCTGTACTGGCAGCTTGCGGCGCTGATTCAGATGCGTCTGAAGATGGCGAGACGATCCGTCTAGGCTATCAAAAAGGGAATACTATGAATCTATTAAAAGCCCATGGTACGTTAGATGAAGCATTAAATGAAGCCGGCTATAATGTAGAATGGAAAGAATTTGCAATGGGTGCTCCATTGATTGAAGCGTTGAATACGAATAATATCGACTTTGGCCATTCCTCGGATGTACATAGTGTACTGATGCAATCTGGAGGGCATAACGTTAATTATGTAGCTTCGGAGTCCCCTTATCCAAAAGGCGTTGCGTTACTGGCAAGAGAAGGTTCAGGCATTGAAACCTTAGAAGATTTAAAAGGGAAAGTAGTCGGTGTGACCAATGGCGGGAATCAGCACTATCTTCTATTAGAATCATTAAAGCAGGCTGGTATCGATTGGGATGAAGTAGATATGAAGTTTTATAAGGATGCCTCCGAAGGCTTGATGGCTTTTTCCAACGATGAATTTGACGTGTTTGGAACATGGGACCCCTTTTATGCGATTGTACAGGACCAGAATGAAACACATACGATTCTTGATGGAACAGACCTCATTGAAAATCGTACGTTCTATTTAGCAAGAGATGATTTTGCTGATGAACAGCCAGAAGCACTTACCATTATTTTAGAGGAATTAGAAAATATGGATCAGTGGGCAAATGAAGAGAAAAGAGAGGCTGCTGAAATACTGGCAGACGAGTTAGGATTAGATCCGGAACCGCTGGAGGCTGCAAATGAGCGACGGCAGTTTGGCGTGCAAAGAATGACAGAAGAAGTGATTGCAAACCAGCAGCAATTAGCTGATACCTTCTATGAAGCAGAACTGATAGATACGGAAATCAGCGTGCAAGAAGCGGTAGATGCGTATGATTTAGATGAATCGGTTTTTCCGGATAATATTGAATAAAATAAACAATTGCCTGTTCCCGAATAACGGCTCATGCGGGTAAACAGTAACATAAGGACAAGAAAGAGCTCATTCAACCTGGAGAATGAGCTCTTTTTACATCTATTTCCTATTTTAAGCTGCAGCTTTTGGTTCTTTATCCGGATAAAGTAAAGAAAATACAATCCCGACTATCAAACAGATAAAGAAGGTTGCAGCTTTGGCAGATACAATTGCTTCGAGCGGTGAAAGAGACCAGGCGACAGCACTGACTGCGCCGACAATAATGGTTGCAATAACACCGATTCCCGAAACGCGTTTCCAAAAGAAAATGAGCAGCACAACGACGGAAAAAGTGTTTCCAATCCCTGCCCATGCAAAGGAAACGAGACTGTAAATAACAGATTCTGATTTCAGTGAAATAATAATGCCGATAATCCCGCTGATTAATGCCACGAACCTGGATAAATGTACGAGTTTTTTACTGGTAATATTCCACCTGAGCGTTTTATGGATAATATCTTCGCTGATGGAAGTAGTAATGACTAATAACTGCGAAGATGCTGTCGACATAATCGCAGCCAGAATCCCGGCAATGATAATTCCGGAAACCCATGGCGGTAAAATTTCAAAAATCATGTGTGGCAGAATCATTTCTGGATCAGCCAGTGTGCCTTGTGAATATAAAGCAGAGGCAAAAATAGCTGATAGAAAGGCTCCTACATAGACAATCATTGTCCAGATAATAGCCATGTTTCGGCCGGTAACCCGTTCTTTTTCTGTTGTAATTGCCATAAACCGGGAGCTTAGCTGCGGCTGTCCGCCGAGCCAGCCAAAAAACCAAGAGAAGTTGGTAAATAGCATTGCTCCTAAGGCGAGACCATTTAGGCCGCCAGTCCAGCTGTCAGCACCTCCGCCTCTTAAAGAGAGTTCTGCAGAGACGCTCAAACCTTGATTCTTAATCTCTATAAAGGCAACGATAGGTATGATAATAAAAGAAAACAGCATTAAAAAGCTTTGTACAGCATCTGTCCAGACAACGGACATAAAGCCGCCCAAACAGGAATAGGCGATAATAATCATTGCGATAATAATCGTTCCCCAGGTAATGCTGAATCCGGAAATAGAATAAATGGTTTTTCCCATTCCAGAAAACTGGGCTGCTAAATAACAGACAAAGAAAAATACCATGACAATCGATGCTAACCAGCGGATTATATCCGCATGCTTCGGAAATTTAACTGCAATATAATCAGTTAAACTATTCACCTTGTATTTTTGCTGCTCCATCATAAATCGTTTGGACAGGAATAACCAGGAAGCGAGCACTCCAAAGAACATTCCTGATAATACCCAGATACCGGATAAACCGGCGACATAAATAAATCCAATCGCTCCAAGGAACATATAGGCAGATTCCCCGGTAGCACGTTCTGAAAAAGCGAGGACCCAGCCCGGGACTTTGTTGCCTCCCAGAAAATAATCGTTATGTGTTAAATCTTTTTTGCTAAAATAAATTCCTATTGCAAGCATGGCGAGCAAATAGAGAATAATTTCTACGTAAATTACCGTTTGCACAAGCTTTTTCCTCCATCTATAGTTAAAATGAGATAAAACCTATTAGTTTTATCAGATATTATGCTGTTTTTAAAGATTTGTCAATCATTAATTGGAAAATCCTCCGTTAATATTTTACATATTTCTACAAATTTCATTGCTGCCGGTGATGGATACGTGTTTCGTTTATAAGCAATGCCAACGGTGCGTGCATGGTGTTCAGAAAAGTTCTTTTGAACAAGACTTGCAGGCGCATGGTGTAAAATAGATTTGGGAACAATGGAAACACCTAAATTTTCCGTAACCATTGTTAAAATGGCTTGATCGACCGATAATTCATATACGACATTTGGGGTAATGTCATGCTTGGATAAGATGCGTAATACATCGCGGTCAATATTTTGTTTTGGCATAATCCAGCGCTCATCCTTTAATTGCTTCAAGACCAGATCTTCTTCTGCAGCAAGCGGGTGATCTTTTGCCATAATGCACAGAAGCTCATCCTCAAAGATAAAATCAAATACTAGATTTTCAGATACTGGCTCCGCAAGAAATCCAATATCCACCACACCATGCTGCAGCCAATTTTCAATTTGATCATAATCTCCTTCCATCAGCTGAATAGTGACGTCCGGATGATGCTCCTCGAAGTAGGATAAAACCTTTGGCAGCAATACAAGCGAGATACTGGGAAGGACACCGACGGTAATCGTTCCGCCAATCAATTTTTTTAAATTGGCGACGGTATTTTCAAGCTTTTGCTGCTCTTGCAGAATTTTCGAAACGTGTTCATAGACCATTTTTCCATTGCTTGTTAAAATAATATTATTCCTATTCCGAATGATTAAGGAAAGGTCCAGCTCCTTTTCTAAATTATTCATTGCATGCGTGATGGATGATTGTGTCAGATTGAGCTTCTGGCCGGTTTCCGTAAAGTTGCCGGTTTCAATTAACGTGTGAAGAGCGATGTATTGCGCTAATGTAGGCATATTACAAACTCCTTTTTTAAATATATTTTTATGAATTTATTTCATAGTACTATATTAAAATATTCATTCGATTTATAGTTGATTTTATTTTATAATAGATTTAAACCCAAGTAAAATAATAAGAATTTAAGGAGATAGATAAGATGAGTGAAGAAAAGCTGATGATGAAAGCTTTGTCCATGGATATTATTACAGCGAAAATGTTTACGGAACTTCATCTTTCGATTACAGAAGCATATGGTGAAAAAGAAGGGCGAAAGCTTGTGCAGCAAGGTTTGGAAGCATTCGGATTAAAAGATGCCGAAACCATGGCACAGAAAGCAACAGCAGAAGGACAAAATCATGCCTTTTATGAATATTTACCTCAAGTTGTGGAGGAAGAAGAAAAATATGCAGAATTAACAACCTTTGCACGTTTTTCCAAAATGTTTGCCCAAATTTCAAAACAGGTCGTAGACAAATATGAAGAAGAGGGTGAGGATGTCATTCGGCGTGCTGTAGAAAGGTACGGAAGAAAGCGCGGAGAAGGGATTGCCCAGCGTGCGCGTGCCAATGGATTAGAAAATAATTCGGATAATTACTTGAAAAACTATGATATGGCCCGGAGTGAACTATTTGAAGTAGATACCGTGCATAAAGAAAATGAAGTAGAACAAACCTTTACGTATTGTCCGTTCGGTCAGCAATGGGCAGATGATGATATGGGCAAATACGGCATTCTTTACTGCCAGGTAATCGATCCTTCTGTGGCGAAAGGATATAATAAAAATTTTGAAGTTGTGCATGACCAATATGTACTACGTGAAGGCCAATGTCACTTCCAATTTCAGATGAAGGAGTAAGACCATGATAAATGCCAATAGATTGTTGCAGCGACTGGATGAGTTAAGCCAGATTGGCCGGAACCACGAAACAGGCGGTATAAACCGCTTCTCTTTTACAAAGGAAGAGCAACAGGCAATTGACCTTGTAATAGAATATATGAAAGAAGCAGGCATGCAGGTAAATGTGGATGGAATTGGAAATATTATTGGCTCTTATGGAGATGCAGAAGAAACAATTATGCTGGGCTCGCATATCGATACCGTTCCGGATGGCGGGAAATTCGACGGCGCTTTAGGGGTGCTGACGGCCATTGAAGTCGTGCAAACCCTTCATGAAAACCAGATTCCGCTTCATAAAAAGGTGGAAGTAACTGCATTTAAAGATGAAGAAGGAACGCGATTCGGTTTCGGACTGATTGGAAGCCGCGCGATGGCAGGACTGTTAAAAGCCGAACAATTACAGAAAACGGATGATGCGAATATCACCATCGAAGAAGCAGCACGGCAATTTGGATTATCCCCCTTTCCTTTAGAAAAATTAAAGCGGAAGGATATCAAAGCATATTTGGAGCTGCATATTGAGCAGGGAAAAGTACTGGAAAAGGAAGATTTGCCGGTAGGTGTAGTCACTGGAATTGCCGCTCCATTGTGGTTAGAGGTAACTGTGAATGGAATCAGTGAGCATGCCGGAGCAACCCCAATGCATATTCGGCACGATGCATTAACCGCAGCCAGTGAGATGATTTTGGCAGTGGAACAAAGCTTCCAGACAAAAGGCGATTCTGTCGGCACCGTAGGAAAATTGCAGGTCGAGCCAAACGGTGTCAATGTTATTCCGGGAAAAGTAACCTTTACCATTGATATTCGTGATATTGATGAAAAGACTATCCGTGAATTAGAACAAGAAGTGAAGCAGCAAATTAATGACATAGCAGCGCGACGGCATGTCACCGCAGCGGTAGTAGAGCTGCAGCGTGCGAAGCCGGCAAAGGCTGACGGAGCCCTGCAGCAGCAATTTGCAGCTAGTATCGAAAAACAGGGGATCCGTCCTTATACTTTAGTCAGCGGTGCCGGCCATGATGCCATGAATATCGCTGCGGCCGCTCCGGTTGCGATGTTATTTGTCAGGTCGAGGGATGGGATCAGTCATAACCCATTAGAATACAGTTCGGATGAAGACATTGTGATTGCCGCCAATGTGCTTTATGATACGGTTTTAGAGATAAGCGGGAAAAAAGATTAGGACAGAAATATACGTTAGATAACAGGTAGTGATTTTTCACCAATGGGTGGAGAATCACTATTTTTTGTTTAAATAGGAAATAAAAAAGGAACGATATAATAAAGTACATTATTTATGGAGGGTGAATCAAAATGACAGAGACACATATGCCAAAAGACAAAGGTTTGGATCATACGCTGAAGCTCTTGGATGAAGGGTACCGGTTTGTAACCAATCGATCGGATAAGTTTGAATCCCGTGTGTTTGAAACAAGGTTGTTAGGGGAGAAAACCATTTGTATGGTAGGTGAGAAGGAAGCAGAACTTTTTTATGATAATGCCAAATTTTCTCGAAAAGATGCTTCGCCTGGCCGAATTCAGAAAACGCTGTTTGGTGAGGGAGGCGTTCAGGGATTAGACGGAGCGGATCACCATCATCGGAAAGCGATGTTTATGTCTCTGATGACAGAAGAAAGGCTGAACGAGATGTCTGCTATTATTCGGGAAGAATGGGAGCAGGAAATGAAGCATAATTCCAAAGAAGAAATACAAGTTTATCAAGCAGCTAAGTATGTATTGACGAAATCGGCCTTACGATGGACAGGGGTTCCTTATGAACAAGAAGATATCCCAGAATGGGCAGACCAGCTAAGTGACATGTTTGAAGATGCAGGTGCAGTTGGATGGAGCCATTGGCAAGCCAGACAATCCAGATCGAAAGCGGAAGAACGAATAACGGGCTTGGTGGAGAGAGTCCGCGAAAACACGGCAGAAGAGGTTCGTAAGGATAGTGCCGTATACCATTTTGCAATACATCGGGACGTGAACGAAGAATTACTGGATGCTTCCGTTGTTGCCGTTGAATTACTGAATCTGTTGCGCCCAATCGTCGCAATTGCTGTTTATATAGACTTTGTTCTGCTGGCTGTACACGATTACCCGGAAGAAGCAGAGAAATTGAAGACAGAAGAAGATTTGCATCGGTTTATTCAGGAGGTAAGAAGATTTTATCCATTTTTCCCAGTTGCTCCTGCACGGGTTAAAGCGGATTTTACCTGGGGAGAATATACCTTTAAAGAAGGGACATTAACATTATTGGATTTATATGGTACAAACCATGACCCGGTTATTTGGGAACAGCCAGATCGGTTTCAGCCGGAAAGGTTTCAAGGTTGGAAGGAGTCTCCATTTAATTTTATTCCGCAGGGCGGCGGAGAATTTGACATCGGTCACCGCTGTGCCGGCGAATGGATGACAATGGATGTCTTAAAAACGACACTCGACTTTTTCGTAAACCATCTTTCGTTTACATTTATTGAACAGGATTTGGATTATGAGATGAATGAAATTCCGCCTGTTCCAGAGAGCGGGGTTATTATTGAAGGAGTACAGTTGAAATAAAGCATGGATGAAATCTGTTTTGAAGCTTGAAAGGGAATGGTGTATCGCTTTATGTGATACACCATTCTCTTTCTTTTTTAACTCTGATGAATTATTTATCCCTTATTTGTTTTAAGGTTTCATAGATTTTGAACATAATAATCAATAACTCACAATAAACTCGCACTAAGAGGCTTCCAATAACAATCGTGAGAAGACCTGAGAAAATAAGTAAAAATTCTTCTTCAATAATACCTGTAAAAATAGTAATAAGGCCAAATATAACGGACGCAGCAAGTCCAACCCAAAATAATACCTTGATGATAATAGGTGTAATCATCTCTTCAAAACTAAAAAATTTGTTCATAAAGTTTCCTCCTTTGTTCTTTTTTAACAGTATACGTTAAAAACATTTGATTTTTCAAACGTTTATAGGTGTTATGCGTATCAAATTTATTGATAAAGCATAGAAGTCGATTCTGATATTTGGTATATAGGTAATTAGTTTTGTTTTGAACTTTAATTCACGGGGTTAAAGACCCTTTTATATAAAACATGAAACTTCCTTCCTGTTTTTTGTTAAATCCCTTATTTCTACAGGTTTTGAGTTTGAAAATAATTAATTTATGCTAATGTTAATTATATACTAAAATATCAAACATATTGAATCTGGGTAGAAATCTCGCTTAGGAAGATTTGTTTGAAGTAGTATAACTCAAAAAATTATACAAGGAGTGGTAGGATGGAGAAAGAGGATAAACAGCAAGAAAAAGGTGTAGAGGAGGAACACGCTGCATCGGCACCGGATGGAGAGAAAATGGAAGAACTGGCGATGGAGCAGGAGACACAGCAGCTGGATGCTTCGAATCAGCCGGAGCAAGAGCCGAATGAAGCCAAAACACATCTAGAGCAGGCTGCCGGCGAATCCAGTGAGGCAGGTCAGAAGGAAAAAACAAAGGGATCGCAATTTGATTTTCAGGAAAGCTTTAATGAAATCAAAGGGATTGCATTAGACGCAGCATTAAGGCCAAATACACTTATTCATTCCGGCCGGTCGATAAAAGTGGAAACCAGTCTCATTATTTTCGCTTTATTAGCTATACTTGTAAGTATTTGCCATTATTTATTTTATCGATATGGCTTTGATGGGCTGTTCTACTTTTTGGGAGACATTAATTTCACCTTTGTTTTACAAACCTTTGTCTCTTGGCTTATTACATTTGCGATAGGTTATTTCTCGCTCTATATTCTGCTGAAGCAGTTCGGGAATAAAACAATGGAGCATAAGGAATTATTGACGAAATACGTGGTGGTCAATATTCCGTTTGTCCTTGTGTTTTGTCTCGTGACATTGTTTTTTGGCTTATTATTCATTGATTTATTTATTGTGACATATGTATTTTCATTATTACTTTTCGGCTTTATACATGTTTATTTATTTTTAGCGCTTATGGAAAAATCTCGTTTTGATGTTTTTTGGACCTTAACGGTATATCAGCTGGTACTTATTGTTGCGTCGTATTTCTTGGTTGGCGTGGACTTTGGAGGAATTTAATTTATCTCAACGGAAAAACCAGAGCGATCTTCGGATTACTCTGGTTTTTTGATTTGCCCAATAAAAGTGGCAAATTCCCTGCTGTTATGTCTTTTTAACTATTTCTGTGCAAGGGTAGATATCTCTTCCTGTTTTTTAATGCTTACTAAAACAAGGCTTGGGCCTATACGGAACGCGGATTGAATAAACCTTAAAAAATGGGAAATTTAAAATAAATTTTAAATCATTTGTCAGAATTTTATATTTAGGTATTGTCACAAAATGTTCAATGTTGTAACATTGTATTACAAGTCAATTTGAAAGCGCATACAAAGGGGTGTTTGAATGAAAGGTAAGCTATTTTTATTTACAGTACTTATTTTTACCTTTGTTTTATCTGGATGTAATTTTGAGAAGAAAGAAATTTACAACATCGCAACAGCAACCACTGGAGGTACATATTATCCGATCGGGGTCGGAATGGGGCAGCTTTGGACAGAGCATTACCGGGAACAGAATATCAAATTTAACGGACAGGCCTCTGCAGGTTCTGTTGAGAATATCGATTTACTCAAGAATGGAGAAGCTGATTTTGCCATACTCCAAGGGTTGATTTCGACACAGGCAGCGGAGGGAAGCGGTATTTATGAAGGAGACCAATACGAAGAGCTTCGGTCTGTGGGGATGATTTGGCCAAACGTAGAGCATTTTGTATTAATGGAAGATTTTGTTGAGTCTGGAGATATCTCTGATATTGCGGGCAGATCGTTTTCTGTAGGTCCTCAGGCAAGTGGTACAGAACAATCTACCGTAACAATGATGGAAGGGATTGAGTTAGGAAAAAGTGATATCAGAACAGAGTATCTTGGATATGATGATACGATTTCGGCAATGAGGGATGGCCGGTTAAATGGTGGATCTCTTCCTGCAGGAGTACCCGTATCTGCTATTACAGATATGTATGCAAGCGGATTGAATGCCGCTATTTTAGAGGTGACCGATGAACAAATTGACGATATTAATGATATCGTTCATACGTGGTACCGCTATACTATTGAAGCTGGTTCTTATCCAAGGCAGGAAGAAGATATTGATACGATTGCCCAGCCAAATATTTTAGTTACCACTTCGGATATGGATGAAGAAATGGTTTATAACTTAACCAAGATACTATTTGAAAATCGTGAATATATGATTGGGATTCATAATTCCGCCCGGGAAATGCAGGTGGAGACAGCGTTGGAAGGCTTGAATACACCGCTTCATGCAGGAGCTTACCGCTATTTTGAAGAGCAAGGTATAGAGATTGAAGCGCATCTGAAACCAGAAGAGTTAAGAGAGGAGGAAAATTAATGGCGAATGCACAGGCAAAAAACGTAGATATCGAGAAAAATCCAAATGATAACCCGATTGCAGATCCGAAATCGTTGCGTAATAAAATTATCGCTGTTGTCGGTATTATCTTATCAGTCTTTGTTTTACTCACTTCCAGTTATCTAAACATTCAGGAATTTTATAGAAATACAATCTTTTTAATCTTAATCTTTGTAATGGGATTTTTGCTTCATCCGTCAAACAAAAAGAAGACAGGGAAAATATCATCAATAGATATCGTTATGCTGTTCCTGTCGATTATTTCCATTGGATATATTACGGTCACGTATACAAATTTGCATGTGGATCGGTTATCCCAGGCAAATACAGTTGATTATATATTTGCTGTCTTATGTATTTTAGTATTGTTTGAGATAACACGCCGGGCTATCGGCTGGTTTATTCCTATTTTGAGTGTTATTGCTTTGCTTTATGGCATTTATGGTGCGTACTTTCCTATTGATTTTGCTCACTCCGGTTTTACATTTGAAAGATTGCTGTATCGAATTTACATGACGTCTGATGGAGTTTTCGGCAGCACGCTATCCATTGCTTCTACTTATATTGTATTGTTTATCTTATTTGGTTCATTCCTTACCGTGAGCGGTGCAAGTAATTTGTTTAATGATTTAGCTCTGGCGATTGCAGGACAGCGCCGGGGAGGGCCAGCCCAGGTTGCCGTTATTACAAGTGCACTGACAGGGTCATTGAACGGCAGCGCTGTAGCGAATGTGGCGACAACGGGTGCCTTTACGATTCCACTGATGAAAAGTATCGGATTAAAGCCGAAGTTTGCGGGAGGAGTAGAGGCTGCAGCTTCTACGGGAGGCATGCTGATGCCGCCGATTATGGGAGCGGCAGCATTTATTATGGCAGGCTTTTTAGGAATTCCTTATACGGCGATTGTTTTAGCCAGTATCCTGCCCTCCTTGTTATATTTTATTGCTTTGGTATTTGCGATTGATACAGAAGCAAAGAAGCTAGGACTGAAAGGAATTAGTAAGGAGAATATCCCAGATATCAAAAAGGTACTATTGGAAAGAGGCGCCTTACTTTTGCCGATTATTGTTGTGATGGGTGTGCTTCTATTAGGGAAAACAGCGATTTTTGCCGGTTTTGCCGGAATTATTGCTACAATTATCACTTCTTATTTAACCAAAGACAAAACAAATCGGATTACCTTCTCTAAGCTCTTTGAGGCACTTATTGATGGAGCCAGAAACTCCGTTCAGGTTGCTATCGCCTGTGCTTCTGTAGGGATTATAATTGCCGTTGTTTCTATGAGCGGTGTCGGGTCGATGCTTGCTTATAATGTAGCAGACCTTGCAGGAGGAAACCTGTTTATTATATTAATACTGATTATGATTACTTGTATTGTGCTCAGTCTGGGTCTTCCATCGACAGCATTATACATTGTGGTAGCTGTAACAGCTGCACCGGCACTTGTTCAAGTAGGAGTTAATCCTTTAGCGGCTCACTTTTTTGTCTTTTATTATGGAGCCATGTCTAACGTGACTCCGCCTGTCGCATTGGCAGCATATACGGGGGCAGGAATTGCAAAAGCGAACCCGATGCAAACAGCTTGGACAGCTTTACGGTTAGCATTTCCAGGGTTTATTATTCCGATCATTATTGTTTATGATCCAATCCTGCTGCTGCAGACGGATGATGGACCAATTAATTATTTCTTCTTAGCACAAGCATTTATTTCTGCTGTTATTGGTGTTTATGCACTAGCAGTTGGATTCGGCAACTATATTCGAGTAAAATTAAATATAGTAGAAAGAATTTTATTAATCGGAGTTGCCTTCTTATTAATTTCGACGAATCCATTGTTAGACATCATTGGCTTAGCATTATTTGTATTGATACTTGTTTTCCACTTTATAAGAAGTAAGCGGCTCCTGGAGGCAGGATGATGGAATGAAACCGTTCAAAAAAGAAAAGTTATCAGATATTATTTTTTCCCAGCTGGAAAATATGATTAAAACCGGCGAATACGCAGAAGGACAAAAGCTTCCTTCTGAGAATGAGCTGGCAAAGTATTTCGATGTCAGCAGAGTACCTATTCGCGAAGCAATCAGTAAATTAGTCTCTGTGGGCTATGTAGAGTCCTTGCAAGGAAAGGGGAGCTATGTTAAACGCCTCGACGCAGCAGATGAATTTAAGGGATATACTTACGGCGAATTTACGAAAACAGAATTATTTGATCTTTTGGAAATGAGAGCACTGCTGGAAGTAGAAGCGGCAGGGTTCAGTGCACAAAGACGTTCCCAAGAAGCGCTTCTAGAAATTGAACAGGCACTGAAGGACTTTGAAGAAATTACAAGCAATGAATATTCGATTGGTTTAAAGGCGGATTATAATTTTCATCAGGCGATTATTCAATCGACAGAAAATAATTATATAATCCAAACCTTTCAAAACTTAGAGCGCGTTCACAGGAATGCATTGGAATATTCACTGAAACTGAATATAGGAAAACCTAGAAAAAGAGAAGAGGTTTATAGCGAGCACGAACGTATTTATTTGGCAATAAAATCCCAAAATGCAGCAGAAGCCAAGGAAGCGATGCAATTACATCTGACAAACATGCGCAGAAAGTTGGGTGACGACAGAATATAGGTGGGTTAAATAATGAAAGAAAAAATAATAGAAAAATTGACTGAAATAGTAGGAGAGCGTTTGTTAATAGATGTGGATGACCGAATATCATACGGCTATGATGCGTCTTTTGGGCAATATATGCCGGATTATGTGGTCCAAGTGATGTCTACAGAAGAAGTGCAGAGAATTGTGCAATTGGCGAATGCTTATGAAATTCCCATTTATCCAAGAGGAGCGAGCACCAGCCTTTCCGGAGGACCATTACCTGTACATGGAGGTATTGTGATAGATTTTTCACAATGGAATCAGTACCTGGAAATTTTTCCGGATGATTTGTTAATCAAGGCAAGCCCAGGTGTGAAAACAGGAGATATTCATCAATTGGCAGAGGAGCATAACTTAATGTATGCGCCAGACCCTTCTTCCTCCTCCATCTGCACCATTGGCGGGAATTTAGCAGAAAACGCCGGCGGTCCCCGAGGAGTAAAGTATGGTGTGACAAAGGATTATGTATTGGGGCTGGAGGTGGTTACTGCAGAAGGAGAAGTTATCCGTACGGGTGGAAATACCGTTAAAAATGTGACCGGCTATGATTTAACGAAGCTTTTAATTGGATCAGAGGGGACCCTTGGAATTATTACAGAGGCAACATTAAGGCTGATTCCAAAGCCGATGGATACGAAAACAGCAATGATTATATTCGAGGATTTGTATACCGCCGGAAAGTCTATTTCCAAAATTTTAACGTCAGGGGTAAGACCTTCTAAAATGGAGATTCTTGATCAGAATGCGATAAATAAAGTGGAGGATTATGCTGGACTGGATTTACCCAGAACGGCCGCGGCTACTCTGCTTGTTGAAGTGGATGGGGATTCAGATGTATTGATGAAGGAACTGCATGTTATTCAACAAGCTCTTTTAGAAATTGGTGTAGAGAATGTGCAAATTGCAAAAACCAAAGAGGAAGAAGCAAGGCTCTGGCAGGTGAGAAAATTAGTTTCACCTGCGATTGTCCAAAGCGGCTACACCAAAATATCAGAGGATGCGACCGTCCCGTTGAGTAAGATTCCAGACATGTTTCGGAAGATAGATGAAATGAAGAAAAAGTATAATCTGAATATTGTTGTATTTGGCCACGCTGGTGATGGCAACCTGCACCCAACGATTAATACCAATATGCGGGATGCGGATGAAGTTTCCAGGGTGGAGGATGCGGTCGAAGAAATTTTTCATTACGCCATTGAATTAGGCGGAACCTTATCAGGTGAACATGGAATCGGAACGATGAAAAAGCCGTTTTTTCCAAAAGAAGTGGGAGAAGCCGGCATGCTATTCCAAAAAGCGATTAAACAAGCGCTTGATCCGAAGAATATCTTGAATCCAGGAAAAATATTCCCGGAAGCGGGAGAGAAAAGGTTAGTGTTAAAAAATGACTGAGCAATTAATTGAAAAATTGGATTATCAGGCAACCTTTGACTGCGTGCAATGCGGGTACTGCTTGCCTGCTTGCCCCACCTATCTGGCTTTCAAAAAAGAAAAGCATTCTCCAAGAGGACGTATCAATTTAGTGCAGATGGCAGCGGAAGGAAAGATAGATATTGAGGACATGCGGGAAGGGATTGATTTATGTCTGGGCTGCCGGGCATGTGAAACCGTTTGTCCAACCAATGTCCGTTACGGCGATATTCTGATGTCGGCCGTCGAGGTGCTGAAAGATAATAAAAAAATGGGTCTATTCGAGAAGGGAGTCAGAACAGCTGCTTTTAAAGTGGTTTTGAAAAACAAACAGATTCTGAGATTGGTGAATAGGAGTTTATATGCTTATCAGGTGACCGGAGTGAAGCGTGTGGTTAATCGGCGTAATCTTCTAAAACCGATTGAGAAATACCGAGACTTGAATAAAGCCATGCCGGAAGTCCAACTAAGTAAGCGGCTGAAAAACCCGCCGAATCCTTTTAGAAAATCAGCAATTCAGGTTGGTTTCTTTCAAGGCTGTATTATGGACGTATTTTTTAGCCGGATTAATGATTTAGCTTTTAACATTTTAAACGAACATGGAATGGAAGTAACGAATATTCCGTCACAAACATGCTGTGGTGCCCTGCAGCATCATGCAGGAGAACACGATCAAACGGCAGAACTGGCCAAAAAAAATATAGAAGCCTATGAAGCTTATGACTTTGATTATATTGTTAATACCATTGGCGGCTGTGGAGCAACGTTAAAAGAATATCCAAAGCTGTTTAAAGAAGGAACAGAATGGCATCAGCGGGCATTGAAGTTTACGGCAAAGGTTAGAGATATTTCTGAGCTGATGGCAATGGCTGATTTGGATTTTCACTATGAAATTCCGAAGAATGCTGTATTTCAGCCGTCGTGTCATTTGGAAAATGTACAGCAGGTGTTTGAGGACCCATTAAAAATCATTAAACGGATTCCTGGATTGAACTATATGGAGTTAAAGGATAAATCGCTCTGCTGCGGTTCAGCAGGTATTTATAATATTCTGCATTTTGAGGAATCCATGCAAATTTTAGATATGAAGATGAAAAACGTTAAAACAGCAAGACCGGAGCTGATTATTACTTCCAATCCGGGCTGTCATATCCAAATGCAGCTAGGAGTAGAAAGAGAAGGCTTATCGGATGTGATTTCAGTGAAGCATATTGTGGAAGTAGTCGCGGAAGCTTGCGGTATTCAAACAACTTAAGCAGAGGCAGGGGAAGCACAGTGAAAGTAGACATAGTGATTGTTGGAGCAGGGATTATTGGCTTGAGCACCGCTTACCAGCTATCGAAAATGCATCCAGATAAAAACATTGCAGTCGTAGATAAAGAAGCAGAGGTAGCGAAGCATCAGACAGGACATAATAGCGGTGTGATTCATTCAGGGATTTATTATAAACCGGGCTCCTACAAAGCGAGATTTGCCCGGAATGGATCGAAATCGATGATGGAGTTCTGTGAAAAGCATCAAATAGAATATAACCAATGTGGCAAAGTAATTGTGGCAACAAGTGAGTCCCAACTTGCGAACATGAATAAGCTATATGAGCGGGGAATCGAAAATGGGTTAGATGTCGAGCGCTTAAGCCGTGATGAAGTGAAAGAGATTGAACCATTTGTAAATACAGTCGGCGGGATCCACGTTAAAAATACCGGCATTGTGGACTTTAAAAAGGTTACAGAGAAGTACGCCGAGCTGTTTATAGAAAATGGCGGCATGCTGCGGTTACATAATGAAGTGAAAGATATCCAAATGGAAACAGAAAAAATAACCGTAGTAACGAATGAAACGACATATGAAGCGGATTATTTGATTAATTGCGCCGGACTGTATAGTGATAAGCTGGCGCGTATGGCCCATGTCGAGACAGATGTTCAAATTATTCCATTTCGCGGCGAGTATTTTGAATTAGATAAGCGTATTGAACATTATGTGAAAACATTGATTTATCCAGTCCCTAATCCGGATTTGCCATTCCTGGGTGTCCATTTTACAAACATGATTGGCGGCGGAGTCGATGTAGGGCCTAATGCCGTGTTGGGGTTTAAGAAAGAAGCGTATCAAAAAATCGGTTTTAATTTAAAGGAAACGTCGCAAATCATAACCTTTCCGGGGCTGTATCGAATGGGCATAAAAAACATGAAGGAAGCTATCGGTGAATATTATCGGTCATTTAGTAAAAAAGCATTTGTAAAGGAAGCACAAAAATTAATTCCTTCATTAACAGCAGCGGATATTAAGCCGATGGAAGCGGGAGTACGTGCGCAAGCGATGAAGCCGGATGGAACGATGCTGGATGATTTCTATTTTGAAGAAAATGCGTCAAGTCTGCATGTATTGAATGCACCATCGCCTGCTGCAACATGCTCGATTGAAATAGGAAAGGAAATTGCAAAGCGTTTTAACCAAAAAATGTCGGCGATAACCTGAAAGGTATCTTTCAATGGTTCACACTCTTGGTTTAGAAACAAACAAATCCCAGGGTGTCTTCTATTATTTGCTCGGAAGACATCCTGGGATTTTGTATAAGCAATATTTTCACAGCCAGATTTCCTGTAACTCCTTTGATGGAGATAGACAGTCTTATGCTTTTGGACGTGTACGAGACCAGGAAATAGCTGTCATTACAATCAGAACAATCACGGAACTGATAAAAGCAGCCAGACTTATATTGCCGATAAGAGCAGCATCTTCCCCCTCAAAGAAATAACTGATAAAGATAGAAATAAGACTGATTGAGCTGACAACCATCGGTGGAACAATCCGCTTCTCTTTCACAAATATACTTATTAATATGAGAATAACGGCAACCCCAAGCATGATTGGTAAGTATCCTGTTAAAAATTCCATTATATCACTCCAGTAACTGAACTAAATATGACGCTTCTATTGTATAAAGTTTCCCGATTTTGGATGTAATTAATCTGACACTTTTATCCTAATTCCTCTCTCTTACAAAGAGCAGGAAAATAAAGCTTTCCAATCCTTTTTAAAACATCCCTTAAATAAGAATCCAAGAGAAATTCCTGAAAAATAGGTTATTATATCAAACCGAGTACGGGGGGGACACATAGTCTATAGAGAAAGATTAAAGAAATGGAAAGGAGGTCCTTTACGGTGAGAGGTAGTAACAAACATCATCAAGGACAATTTAATCAAGGCTGGGGGAACCAAAACCAACAGGTACAAGGAGCTTCTATGAATGGTATGAATGGAAATTGCAATGGAATGCCACAGCAAATGCCAATGCAGCAAATGCCGCAGCAACAAATGCAGCCAGAATACTGTGCACCACAAGTATCACCTACACAACAAGGCCCAACACAAGTATCTCCAACAAAGCAATACGTAAAAACAAACGTTTCTAATACTGAGGTAAAGCATGTCCATCCTAGTCACACTACAAATGTTAATAAGCATATGACAACACACAAGCACTATTTCCCTCATACAGAATCTGTTGTAAATGATATTAAAGAACAGCATGTTATGTGCGGAAAGCCGCATCATCCTTGTCCGCCGCAAGGCCCTTGCGGGTGCTAAGGAGATTTGTGTGTAACTAGAAAAATCATCGATTCGCAGTTTGATGTGATGCTGCGGATTGGTGATTTTTTCTGTCAAAAAACCGGCCAAGTTATCATAGTATTGAGAAAAAATAGCGTGGGACTTGGTTTCTTTAGAAGAAATCCGTTATAATAAGAAAAGGTTCATTTTAAATTTTTAGGCAGAGAGGATCGAGTATATATGAAGCAAGAGATTGGTGTTATTGGCTTAGCTGTTATGGGTAAAAATATTGCGTTAAATATAGAAAGCCGTGGCTTCGCTGTATCTGTTTTCAACCGTACCTACCAGAAAACAGAAGAATTTATGGCGAACGAAGCAAAAGGGAAAAACTTTTACGGTGCCGAAACGATTGAAGATTTTGTTCAATCTTTAGAGAAGCCCCGCAGAATAATGCTTATGGTGAAAGCTGGTCCAGCGACAGACGCAACGATCGCATCCTTGCAGCCCTACTTAGAAGACGGCGACGTGTTGATTGATGGAGGAAATACACTTTATGAAAATACGATGCGCCGTAATGAAGAATTAGATAAAACAGGTATCCATTTCATTGGAACTGGTGTATCCGGCGGGGAAGAAGGCGCATTAAAAGGACCTTCAATGATGCCTGGCGGACAAAAAGAAGCATATGATTTAGTTGCTCCAATCTTTGAAGCAATTTCGGCAAAAGTAGATGGCGAACCATGTGTAACGTATATCGGACCAAATGGTGCAGGTCATTTTGTGAAAATGGTTCATAATGGAATTGAATATGGAGATATGCAGTTAATCGCTGAAGCATATGATTTAATGAAGAATGTGGTCGGCTTAGATGCAAAAGAACTGCATGAAGTGTTTAAAGAGTGGAATAAAGGAGAGCTTGACAGCTTCCTGATTGAAATTACAGCAGATATTTTCACAAAAGTGGATGAGGAAACGGGCAAACCGTTAGTAGAAGTGATTCTTGATAAAGCAGGCCAAAAAGGTACTGGAAAATGGACAAGCAAAAATGCCCTCGACTTAGGTGTGCCGCTTCCATTAATTACAGAGTCTGTATTTGCACGCTTTATTTCTTCTTTAAAAGACGAACGCGTCAATGCAAGCAAAGTGTTCTCTGGACCTGCCAAAGCAGATGTAGCTGAGAGCAAGGAAGAGCTGATTGAAGCTATCCGTCAGGCACTTTATATGAGTAAGATTGTTTCCTACGCACAGGGCTTTGCGCAAATGCGTGCAGCATCTGAAGAAAACAATTGGGACTTGAAATATGGCGATATCGCAATGATTTGGCGCGGCGGATGTATTATTCGTGCAAACTTCCTGCAAAAAATCAAAGAAGCATATGATCGCGATGGAGACCTGCCAAACCTGATGCTCGATCCATATTTCAAAGAGATTGTAGAAGGATATCAAGCGTCTCTTCGTAAGGTTGTTTCTTTAGCTGTGCAGCATGGTGTTGCTGTACCGACGTTCGCGAGTGCGATTGCTTACTATGACAGCTATCGTTCAGAGGATCTGCCAGCTAACTTAATCCAGGCGCAGCGCGATTATTTCGGTGCGCATACGTATGAGCGTAAGGATAAAGATGGTGTATTCCATTCACAATGGTTTTAATGAATTTGTGAGAAAGATATTTGATTTTTAATAATGCTGCAAAGTCCCGGAGTCAATTAGTTGATTCCGGGACTTTTTGATATCACTCCGTGTGAAGCAAGCAGCATGAAAAAATAAGATGAGGGCGGGATAACGATGAGAAAAAGAATAGGATGTTTACACGCTCATTACTCCAATATAAGATATATAGATGATGCACTTTCCGAATTTAATATCGAATTGATTCATTTTGTTGATCCTGCATTAATGTATCGAGTTACTTCTGATGAAAAATTCCAAGAATCCGACGCTCAAAAGAAAGTCAATGAACAAATAGCGTGGATGGCTCAATGTGATGTCGATGCCATCCTTATTACTTGTACAAATTATATAGCCCTTTTAAAGGAAGACCAGCGCTCTATAGCTGTGCCGATTATAAAAATCGATGAACCTTTTTTTGATTCCATTTGCCAGATAGATCAGCCTCAGGTTATTCTTTTTTCAAACCCTGCAACTGTTAAAGGGACGATGGAACGTCTGAAGCAGCATGCAGATTGTCATCAGCAACCGTTAGATATAGAAGTTAAAATTATCTATGATACTTTTGACTTGATCATGCAGGGGATGAAAAAAGAATATAATCAAAAAATTTCCGAGTTCTTAAATCAAATGACAAAGGATAATAATAAAATTATTTCTGTTGCGCAATTATCTATGGTTGAGGCATCCCGGCAGGTGGAGGGTAATTCATCGAAGCCGATTATTAACCCGTTAGATACACTCGTATCCTATATGGTTGAACATTTGAAATTAGAGAAAAATGATAATGTGCTTTACTGAATAGAAAAGAACGAGAACACCGTATTTGCCCATCAATATGCTTTCTTGATTCTTGGTAAAAATGATATATTTACATAAGGAAGGGAGTGGATATTATGTCAATTATAGATAAATTAAAGCTTCATAAATATAATAGCATGGCTGTTATTAATCAGCCGAATGACTATGATGTATTCACGGAATCAAATCAAGCATTGCAACAAGAGCATGATGCGATTTTTATTTTTGTAGAAACGTTGGATGAGATGATTACATATACAAATCAAATTTTAGAGCAGCAATTACTGCTTCCCAAAGGATATTTATTTTTTGCCTACCCTAAAAAGGGAAATAAGCGGTATACAACCTCTATCCATAGAGATGAGATTTTCCCCGCTATGAAGGTGGACGAAGAAGGGTATGTGTCAGGAAGTGATCTGAAATTTGCCCGTATGGTAAGTATGGATGACGTGTTTACCGTAATTGGTTTAAAACGCGAGAAGCAAAAAGAGAAAAAATCCGCCTCGTCGAGCCAGCGCGTAGCAGATTATGCCGAGAATGTGAAAGATATTGAAGCGTTATTGGCAGCATTTCCTGAGGTGCTTTCATTTTACCAGAGTCTGACACCTGGCTATCAAAAAGACTGGGCGCGCTATCTTTTTTCCGCGAAACAGCAAAAAACACGTGACAAGCGTAAACAGCAAATGCTTGATATTTTGTCCCAAGGGTATAAATCGATTGATTTGTACCGCCAGCAGAAGAAATAATTGGCTTTAAACGAGGAATCGCCCGTATCATTTTCACTGAATGAAGTTTCATTTTATCCGTCAAAGAGGAGGACTGTTATGATTAAACAAATTCCAGTAACCAATGATGAAATTTATGATCTGTCCGCTTTTGCCTTTCAAGTTTCACCCGCACCAGGAGAAATAGAAAAGAAAAAAGAAGCAAAAAAGAATGAAACAGTTTGGGGCTGGGTGGAAGGAGAAAATCTTGCTGCAAAGGTCCATCTGATTCCATTGGAAACACGTATCCATGGCAAGGTTATCAAAACAGGGGGCATTGCCTCTGTGGCAACTTGGCCGGAGTATCGGAGGAAAGGAGCTGTTCGGCAGCTGCTTATCCACGCTCTAGGTGAAATGAAAAAAGCAGGTTATCTTGTTTCTTATTTGGCGCCATTCAGTGTCCCGTTTTACCGGAAGTTTGGCTGGGAAATGACCATCAATGAAATGCAGTTTACAATTCCAATGGAACATGTGCCTAAATACAAGGATATAACAGGCTGTGTGCGCCGGATGAAAAAGGGTGAAGAAGCGATTTTAAAAGAGGTTTATCATGCTTATACCGAACAGTATACAGGGATGCTGGTACGCGATGATCATTGGTGGGAGCACAAGATTTTCAGTAAAGAAGAATTAATTACAGCGGTTAGTTATGATGATGCAGGCAAGGCAGATGGGTATGTCCGTTATCAGGTAAAGAATAGTAAGCTGGACATTGATGAATGGGTTGCGGTTACCCCGGAAAGTAAAAAGCGGCTGCTGCAGTTTATTGCTAATCATGATTCGATGGCAAAGGAAGTACAGATGACACTGCCGGATGATGATTTACTTCCGCTTTTTCTGGAAGAACCGAGAGCAAAGCAAAAACAAAAGCCATATTTTATGACGAGAATTGTTAATGTAGAAGCCTTTCTAAAGGTATATCCATTCTTGACGCCGGCAGAAAAGGGAGAAAGCTTTAGATTGAAAGTGGAAGATGATGTTTTGGAAGAAAACAGCGGCGTTTATCAGATTTATTTTCAAAATGGATCACATTATGCAGAAAAAACAGAGGACGCGGCAGGAGAGAATGTGACAGCATCGGTGACAATTCAACAATTAACGATGATTTTGTTAGGGAAACAAACCCTGGAGCAGCTTTACCAGCAGGCGTTTATCTCTGGTGAATTAAAAAATATGGTAAAGCTGGATACGTTTCTCCCTAAGAAAAAACATCCGTATCTTGCAGACTTTTTCTAAACCATCATAAAAACCAAAGTCGGTCCTCTATATCAAGAAGACCGAATTTGGTTTTTTCATTAGACTTCCTTGCTGCTTGCCGTTTCTTTTTTGGCTTTTGTAGCATCATCTATTTTTTTCTGGTGATACATACTGTTTAACAATGCGCCTACCAGAAGAATAATACCTGTTAAGAAGAACCAGATCATCAGAATGATAATTCCTCCAAGACTTCCATACGTTGCAGAGTAATTGCCGAAGTTAGATACATAAATGGAAAAAGCAAAAGAGCTTACCAGCCATAAAATACTTGCTGTTAATGTTCCAGGTAAAATATGGCGGAAAGGAAGCCGTTTATTTGGCGCAAATCGATATAAGCCGAGTAAAATAACGGTAACAATCACAATGACCATCACTAAACGTGAGATTTGCAGGATAAATCCGGTGCCTTCGCTGATGCCGATAAAGGAAATCAAGAAATTGATAATAGCATCTCCGAATACAAGCAAAATGATAGACGAAATGGCCGCTAACAGTACGCCGATAGTCAGCAGGATAGCTATTCCCCGGGCTTTAATAAATGATCTGGTTTCTTCCACTTCAAATGCTTGGTTGGATACCTTGATGAAAGCATTAACCCCGTTGGATGCAGACCAGATTGTACCTAAAATCCCGACAGTCAATAATCCGCCGCGTGGGGTCTCAACCAAGCTGATAATATTTTCTTCAAAGGTTGCTGCAAGCTCTTGCGGCAAGATGGAGCCGAGAAACCCGACAGCATCATCTGGACTTATGTTAAAATAAGGAATAATTGCAAAGCCAACGATAAGAAGCGGGAAGACGGCTAATAGAAAATAATAAGCAAGCGCAGCTGCAAGTAATGTCGTATTATTCTCAGTAAAACGTTTCATAAAATCTTTGCCGAATTGTTTAATATCCATAGTCGCCTCCAATAAAAATTTTTTTCATACCTTTCCATTTTAGAGGGAATCCCAGAAAAATGGAATAAATATATCCATAACGTTTAGGGAAAGATGAAGGTATGTAAACTCTATACCCAAAAATAAAGAGATGTAATCTTGGTAAATAGGAAATAAGATAACTTTCTGTACGTATGACAGAAGACGAACACCAGCCTTGATGATTTTCATCACCGCAGGAAGATTGTCTGGAGAGGCGTTTGTTTGCCTGAAGAGTTGTACGCCAGTGGGCAAAGAATTTGAAGAAAATACCATGTACTTGTATGACTCCCTTTAACGAATGCCGGGTTTTCTGATATTATAAAGAAGAAACGTTTTATTTATTTTGGCAGGTGGTATAATATTGTTTAAAGAGGCTATTCAAAAAGTCTGATTGAAAAAATTGAGAAATATGGGCGGCAATCGAAGAGAATCGGCAAGGCCATTTGGTCCTTTTAAACAAGCAGGAGCCGGGCGCAGCTGTTCTTAGATAAGAAATATTCAAGCCCAAACTTATACGCACTTATATTTTGAAGAAGGAGGGGTTTTTTACATATGCCTATTATTTCCGTAGGGATTTTACTTGTTGCTATCGCGTTTGCGGTCGTATGTTGTTATATAGCCTTTATGTTAAATCGGCTTACCTATAATATTCGTTCGCTCGGCAGATCAGTCGTAAAAATGGAAGAAGAAATGAATCATATTACACCTGAAATTTCGACATCCTTACAAGAGGTGAACCATTTAATTGATGATACGCATGAGAAGCTGCAGGCAACAGACAGCGTCTTTGGCTCTTTAGAAGATGTAGGCACCTCTGTCCAGAGCTTAAATGAAGCTTATAAAGTGAAACGACAAGCTTTGGATGATGCGAAATTGGAAGAAAAATTAAATCTGGCAATGAAAGGTATCACGTGGAGTGAAGCGGCGATGCAGATTTATAAAAGTTACCAGGCAAGTAAAACAAATAAAGTCAACCAGACGAGGGAGGAAGTAAAATGACATTAATCGGAGTCGGCGTCATTATTATTGGAGTCGCAAGTGTTATTTTAGCTATTTTTATTGCTCATTTATTAAATAACTTAGCAAGTGTATTAAGCGGCGTCGATAAGACAGTACAGCAATTACCGGAGCAAATGGATGGTATTTTAAAAGAGACAACAAGTATCATGCATGAAAGTAACCAGGCTTTAGCTGATATTAATAACAAGATGGAGCAGCTGAGCCCGCTGTTTTATATCGTTGGTGATGTTGGGAATGCAACACGGAAGCTATCTTCTTCCTTAGTGGATGTAACGGATTCTGTAAAAACAAAAACAGAAGTCGGTCAGGAAGTTTCCGGTAAAAACAACTTAGGCGGCGTGTATGGCGGAGTTGCCCTTGGTTATTATTGGTTAAAGAAAAAGCGGGATCTAAAACGCGAGAAACGGGCATACACCCATGAGCAATAAAGGATCTAAAGCAGGTATCGTTGTCAGTTCAGCTGTTGGGGCTGTATTAGGCTGGGCAGCAAGTTCTTATGTAGATAAGAAACGAAATTTAGAAGAAAATCCGTCATTATTAACTCGTCTGCGTGATTTTGAACAGCGTTTGTATCATGATGGCTTTCAAAAATCGACAGAGCTTCAGGAGATACGGCAGGAAGTAGAAAATAGAATTGCAGAAGAAAAGTAAAAAAACGCTTGGAACAAAGGTTCCAAGCGTTTTTACATTGAGCTACTTTCTGTTCTGTTTTACAAGGAAATATCCAATAGTAGCTAAGCCGTAAATGCCTTGCAAATTTTTATTGGCTATCGTCATATTTGCTTCTTCTGTAGTTTCCTGTAATTGATTTGCTGTTTTAAGTACAGACGATGACAGGTTATGTGTAGCTCGTCCTGCATCACCAACTAAGTAGAATAAAGGAGATAATTCCTTGATTTGCTGGTTCACCTGCTGCAAGGTTTCATTTCCTGTTTTAAGGACGTCTGTTATTTGCGAGGTGATGCCTTCTACTTGCTCCGGCAATTGATCTGTTGTTTTTTGAGCACTTGCGATGAGCTTGCCCGCCCCTCCTAATTTTAGAAAAAGAAAAGCAGCTACCGCCAATAAACCAACTCCAATCAGAACAGCTCCAATACCTAATACAATTAATATCCAATCAGCCATAATCATACCTCCGAATCATTATTCCTAAATATACAATATCACATGAGGAACAGTTTCAAACATTTATTTTTATTTTAGCATACTACAAAAGATAAGTCATAAACCTAAGGATGCGCCCATAAATTTTAATAAAGGCTTTGGCAGTTTATATTCCTTAACGTTTGTACATGCTGTAGGAAACAGCTTTGTAATAGCAGAACGTGTGAAGAATCCGTTTTTCTCAGATTAGCCTGAGACAGCGGCTGCTCGTCCCGGTAAAAGGTTACTAACATGTATTATTGCCATCATTATTCACTTATATCGACTATTTCTGGATAGTGCCAAAATACACCCCTGAAGATGGGAACGAAAGGAACGAGACAATATGTCTAAAAAGAAAAAGCAGGCCTTTTGGTTTCTTGGTTTATTATTACTTATTTTCTTATTACAGTATCCCACCAAACAAGCAATTAATTCTTCTAATTCTACGTGGTCGATGCCACTAAACGGAAAAGTAATTGTTATTGATCCGGGGCACGGCGGGCCAGATGGCGGAGCGGTAGGATCAGACGGCACCGTTGAAAAAGATATTGCTCTGTCTGTAGCTAAAATTGTGCAGTCTTATTTGATGCAGCATGGTGCGATTGTTCATTTGACGCGTGAAGAGGATGTTGATCTGGCAGCAGAAGGGACAAGCGGTCTGGCTAATCGTAAATCAGAGGACATACGAAATCGATTAGCGTTTATTCAAGAGAAAGAAGCTGAGTTTTTCATTTCCATCCATTTAAATGCATTACCTGATTCCCAGTGGCATGGTGCTCAGACCTTTTATTATCCAAGGTTTGAGGAGGGAGAACATCTGGCGACAATGATTCAGGAGGAAATTATCCGTAATTTAGAAAATACGGATAGACAGCCTCTTGCGATTGACCAGATGTATTTATTAAAGCATGCAGAGGTTCCTGGTGCGTTAGTAGAGATTGGTTTTTTATCGAATGAGACAGAAAGGGAGCTATTAAAAGATGATACGTATCAGAGACAAATGGCGGCCAGTATTTACGAAGGAATCTTGCGTTACGTTACGGAAGATCCGCAGGCAGAGGAAAGTGAATGAACAGTGCCAGGATGACGATGGCTTTTTAACTTTTACACGTGAAGAGGCTTTGGCTGATGTCAGGCCTTTTTTTATGGATAAATACTATCACAGCATGAGCGTCCTTAATTTCTCCAACGAGGGATGGGAAAGAGATGTAAAATATGGCTGGAGAAAAACGGACGCTACATTTCCTGATTAACTCAAGCTAGGTTCAATTGGTTGAAAAGCAAACCAACTGAATGAAGTTTCGTTTTATGTTATACTTGCACTTGGATAGATTCATAAGGGATGGTGAAAATATGTTAACACAAGAAGAGGTTATTGAGTTACTCAGCTCTATAAAGGATCCTTTTTTACATAGAAACTTGAAGGAATTGAACGCGATTACTTCTGTTACCATTAAGGAAGAGAAGAAGCATGTCAGTGTCAAGGTTGGAATTTCCAAGATGAATACAGGCGAGCAGATGCAGATGCAGCAAGAGATTGTTGGTGTTTTAAAACGCAATGGTGCCAATACAGTAGGATTGCGATTTGAACAGCTTCCTGATGAAACAGTGAAGAAATATCAGTCTGAAGCAGAAAAAGAAAAAGAAGAAACGCTGATCAGCGGTGCCACTAATACACAATTTATCGCCGTGGCAAGTGGAAAAGGCGGTGTTGGTAAATCAACTGTAACCGTTAACTTAGCTGTTTCTTTGATGCGTCTAGGCAAAAAAGTAGGAATAATTGATGCAGATATTTATGGCTTTAGTGTACCGGATATGATGGGCATCGAGGAAAGGCCAGTCGTTCGCGGAGAAAAGATTATTCCTGTTGAGCGCTTTGGTGTCAAAGTGGTCTCCATGGGATTCTTTGTGGAAGATAATTCGCCAATTATCTGGCGCGGACCGATGCTCGGGAAAATGTTAAACAGCTTTTTCACAGAAGTAGAGTGGGGAGAATTAGATTATCTATTGCTTGATTTACCACCTGGAACAGGCGATATCGCAATGGATGTCCATGAACTCTTACCATCTTGTAAAGAGGTTATTGTAACAACACCTCATCCGACTGCAGCTTTTGTAGCAGCTCGTGCGGGACAAATGGCTCTGAAAACAGATCATGAAATTCTTGGTGTTGTGGAGAATATGGCATATTTTGAAAGCAAGAAAACCGGTGAGAAGGAATATGTTTTCGGAAAAGGCGGAGGTAAGAAGCTTGCGGATGTTTTGAAAACAAAGGTTCTTGGTCAATTGTCACTCCAACAGCCATATGAAGAAGACGATGAATTCGCGCCATCTGTTTATCAGGAGGACCATCCAAATGGAAAAGAGTATCATAAAGTAGCTGCCAAAATCATTGCGAAACTAGAGGAATAGGATTGCAAACAAACGGGGTGTCTGTTTAGATAAACAGCACCCTATTTGTTTTAGAAAAATACATGCAGCAATTCCTTAACCGGATGAATTTGCTCCTTCATTTTCCTTTTCCTCTTCCTCTTTATTATCTGAGGAATTTCCGCTATTTTCTCCACTGCCGCCGGAAGCATTTTGCTTGGCGGCTTCTTTTAATGCCTGATCTATTTTTTCCTGAAATAGCGGTGATTGAAACGTTTCTTGGATTGTTTTCTCCAGATGGGCGCGGAATGCTTGGCTCGTCATGATAGAAAGCATTTGCTCATCCACCTTAGGGTTATTCAATATCTCAATCATTTGCTCTTGAAATTGACTGTCATGCATCAGATCCTTCATCAGGTTCTTTTGTTCTGCGGAGATGGATTTCGCATAAGTTTGTATAAATTCAGGGTCTTGGAACATTTTTTTCCAGTTTTCCTTGCTGTCTTCGGATGATAAAGCTTTTGTAACTGCTTCTTTTACTTCATCCGACTCAATAACCACGCTTTCCTGCAGTTCGTCATCGTTTAGTATATCCTTTAACGCTTTTTTTCCTTCCTCTGTCTGCAGGATATCGACAACCATCCGTTTCGTGGTTTCGTATTCTGCTTCACGGGATTCATCATTATTTCCACAAGCGGAAATAAAACAAAGCACTAGGAGTAGAAATAAAATGGACAGGTGACGTTTCATATATACGCTCCTTTCTTCATGGAATCAGAAAGTATACCTTTTTCATGAATTTATTCTCAGATTGGGATTACAGCAGCCTGACCTCAGGTGTCAAAAATCAGCATTTTCTGCAATAATCCTGTGTTCTATTCGTTGATATTTCTTCAGTGATAAGAATATAATCTATACTCTTAATATGTTTGATAATTTAACAAAATATACACAAGCAATGAAGAAAAATAGGTCACTTCATGATAAAATACCAGTGGTTACTTCTTTAGGGGGTGAAAAATTGAACACAAGAATATTGGTTAATTTCTTTTGGAAAGCATTCTGGCTTGGCGGGCTTGCTGGATTAATTGCGAGCTTTTTTATACGGCCGGAGGAATATCTTACATATATGTCTCCGTTTGATGCAATGGAGTTATTCGGGGTATTTATTTTCTTTTTAGGGCTTGGCCTGACTTTTGCGGCGGTAAGTATGACAGGTTTCTTTGCATATTTATTTGTGAATCGGATGGGGCTGAATGTTTTTAAAGGATACTGGCCTACTGTGCAGGTTGGTTTGATTATCTTTATTTTATTTGATCTGGTCTATTTTCCATATCGCGCCACAGGTGGAGAGGTAGCAATTTATTGGTTTATATTGATTGCTGCTGCGATGCTTTTGATTAGCTGGATTGTAGCAAAGATAAAAGCAAAAGGGACGAATTCGACAGCTTTTATTCCAGCACTTTTTTTCATGGTCGTTTTTACAACTGTCGAATGGGTTCCCGGCTTAATGGTAGATGGTACAGATTATGCCTGGTTAATGGTTGTTCCACTATTAGTATGTAACACCTACCAGATGTTAACGCTGCATCGCTTACCTTTTGTGGAAAAAGAACCGAAAAAGGAACAAAAATCGGCATCAAAGCCAAAAAAAGGGCAAACGAAGAAAGTGTGAGTCCTGGAGCCCTTCCTTACCATGGAAGAGCTCTGTCAGCTTGCTTTATCTGATTCATGAAAAGTATGCCGAAGCTGTTTCTTCTATAATGATAAAAGGCAGCTCCTCTTCAGATAATTAGGGGAGCTGCCTTTTATGTTTACGTCCGTGCTGGTAATTTATATTTAAAAGACCGGCTCATCGCCTAAGTCTAAATTTGTGAATGAAGTTCCTTATGAAAGAGGCAGAATTGAGAAAAGGAAGCAAGGATTAATCAATAAGTTCCGTATCTGCTTTTGCCTGGTTGACCATTTCCGATATAGTAATTAAACCATACCCTTTGTTTTTTAATCCGGGAAGAACCGTCTCTAAAGCTTCAGCAGTCTGCTTGGCACTATCTGAAGCATGCAGCAGAATAATATCGCCATTTTCTGTTTGATCCATAACTTCATCAATGATTGATTCTACTCCAGGATTTTCCCAATCATCCGGGTTGACATTCCAATGAACAACCTGAAATTGCATACTTTCCGCCAACTCAATGATTTCTTCGTTTAAATGACCATGTGGTGTGCGGAGAAGGTGGATATCTTCATATCCTAATTTGTCCATAACCTCTTGTGCTTTGATTAAATCTTGTCTTATTTGTTCTGGCTCCTGATCTAAATAACTTTTATAACGATAGCCGAGCAATCCGATTTCATGTGTACCTTCAGAAATGGCCTCTAATAAATCTGGATGACGTTCAGCCCATTCTCCGCTGACGAAAAAGGTAGCTTGGACCTCTTCTTTCTCCAGTACTTCAAGAATACTTTCTACTTTTTCCTCTCCCCAACTAATATTGAAGGTGACGGCAACATCTTCTAAATCTTCATTTCCTTTTGAGAGAGCAGCTGGCTCGTCCTTCGTGAACATCGTTACAATAGAAGGGGTTTGCGTCCAAATAAGAATGGCTGCTGCTAAAACAATAACGGTGCTTAATATAATTTTCTTCCGGTTCAAACGAATTGTGTAGAAGTGATTCAATTTTGTTCCTCCTTTTTTAATGTAGTACAACCCATGAAAGCATTTGTAGTAGTGCGAAATAATTCGTTCTAGTTTATATATATGTTCTTGTTTATAGAGATATGTACAAGCTTGCAATATTCTTTTAAAGACAATTGGTATCCAGAGGAGCAGCGAGTGTTGATAAAGGAAAGAAACGGCAAGTTATATATGGTATATTTTGCAGAGATAATGTTAAAATTGAGAGGAGGCAGAAGGAGCTTTTTGTGGTTACTTGTCTCATCAAAACTATTACTGATGAAACATTCGGCTAAAAGCGTTGTAATTATGTATCTCATTAACTGATTGTGACTGGAACTGCTCCTCCTGATTAAAATGACGATGCTCAGTCTGTAGTTTTACGGACGGCTCTTTGCGATAAATGATTCTAGATAAATATCTCCTCTAATGATTAAGAAGAATCAAGATGCCTGTGAAACGTTATTTAGTGGTTTTATAATCATTTTTTACATAGAAAATAGAAAAAGTGATTTGTTTAGTCATTTTTTTGTGAAAAGGTATTGCCCTTCTCTATTTTCTATGGTATATTAATTTTTGTTGTCGGAAGCAAACGAAATAAAGCGAAATTATTTCGACAAAATACTTTTAAAAAAGTGTTGACAACAAAAACGAAACATGGTAAATTATATCTTGTCGCTAAAAACGACAGAAACAAATTGCTCTTTGAAAACTGAACAAAACAACCAGTACGAAAGAAGAAAAACACCTCGTTTTTCTTAAAAAATAAGTCAGAAGTTGACTTCTGAAAGCTAAAGTTTCAAACACTTTTATGGAGAGTTTGATCTTGGCTCAGGACGAACGCTGGCGGCGTGCCTAATACATGCAAGTCGAGCGCGGGAAGCGAACGGAACTCTTCGGAGGGAAGTTCGTGGAACGAGCGGCGGACGGGTGAGTAACACGTAGGCAACCTGCCTGTAAGACTGGGATAACTCGCGGAAACGCGAGCTAATACCGGATAACACTTTCTATCACCTGATGGAAAGTTGAAAGGCGGCTTTTGCTGTCACTTACAGATGGGCCTGCGGCGCATTAGCTAGTTGGTGAGGTAACGGCTCACCAAGGCGACGATGCGTAGCCGACCTGAGAGGGTGATCGGCCACACTGGGACTGAGACACGGCCCAGACTCCTACGGGAGGCAGCAGTAGGGAATCTTCCGCAATGGACGAAAGTCTGACGGAGCAACGCCGCGTGAGTGATGAAGGTTTTCGGATCGTAAAACTCTGTTGTCAGGGAAGAACAAGTATGATAGTAACTGATCGTACCTTGACGGTACCTGACCAGAAAGCCACGGCTAACTACGTGCCAGCAGCCGCGGTAATACGTAGGTGGCAAGCGTTGTCCGGAATTATTGGGCGTAAAGCGCTCGCAGGCGGTTCTTTAAGTCTGATGTGAAATCTTGCGGCTCAACCGCAAACGTGCATTGGAAACTGGAGGACTTGAGTGCAGAAGAGGAGAGTGGAATTCCACGTGTAGCGGTGAAATGCGTAGAGATGTGGAGGAACACCAGTGGCGAAGGCGACTCTCTGGTCTGTAACTGACGCTGAGGAGCGAAAGCGTGGGGAGCGAACAGGATTAGATACCCTGGTAGTCCACGCCGTAAACGATGAGTGCTAGGTGTTAGGGGGTTTCCGCCCCTTAGTGCTGAAGTTAACGCATTAAGCACTCCGCCTGGGGAGTACGGCCGCAAGGCTGAAACTCAAAAGAATTGACGGGGACCCGCACAAGCGGTGGAGCATGTGGTTTAATTCGAAGCAACGCGAAGAACCTTACCAGGTCTTGACATCCTTTGACCACTCTAGAGATAGAGTTTTCCCTTCGGGGACAAAGTGACAGGTGGTGCATGGTTGTCGTCAGCTCGTGTCGTGAGATGTTGGGTTAAGTCCCGCAACGAGCGCAACCCTTAATCTTAGTTGCCAGCATTCAGTTGGGCACTCTAAGGTGACTGCCGGTGACAAACCGGAGGAAGGTGGGGATGACGTCAAATCATCATGCCCCTTATGACCTGGGCTACACACGTGCTACAATGGACGGAACAAAGGGAAGCGAACCCGCGAGGTCCAGCAAATCCCATAAAACCGTTCTCAGTTCGGATTGCAGGCTGCAACTCGCCTGCATGAAGCCGGAATCGCTAGTAATCGCGGATCAGCATGCCGCGGTGAATACGTTCCCGGGTCTTGTACACACCGCCCGTCACACCACGAGAGTTCGTAACACCCGAAGTCGGTGAGGTAACCTTTTGGAGCCAGCCGCCGAAGGTGGGACGAATGATTGGGGTGAAGTCGTAACAAGGTAGCCGTATCGGAAGGTGCGGCTGGATCACCTCCTTTCTAAGGATATATAACGGAATTCGTACGTGGTTGTTTGGTTCAGTTTTGAGAGAGCAATTCTCTATCATATTTAGATGGGCCTGTAGCTCAGCTGGTTAGAGCGCACGCCTGATAAGCGTGAGGTCGGTGGTTCGAGTCCACTCAGGCCCACCATCTAATTATATTATATTCATGGGGCCTTAGCTCAGCTGGGAGAGCGCCTGCCTTGCACGCAGGAGGTCAGCGGTTCGATCCCGCTAGGCTCCATTTTTGTACCTTGAAAACTAAATAAGAGTAACAACGACATCAAACTTTAAAAATAAGGCAAAAAAGCTATTGATATAGCGACACAACTGATTACATTCTGTAATCAGCCATCTTATTCAAAAACTTTAGTTAAGTGAATAAGGGCGCACGGTGGATGCCTTGGCACTAGGAGCCGATGAAGGACGGGACTAACACCGATATGCCTCGGGGAGTTGTAAGTAAACATGATATCCGAGGATTTCCGAATGGGGGAACCCACTGTTCGTAATGGAACAGTACATCTATCTGAATACATAGGATAGGTGAGGCAGACCCGGGGAACTGAAACATCTCAGTACCTGGAGGAAGAGAAAGAAACATCGATTTCCTGAGTAGCGGCGAGCGAAACGGAAAGAGCCCAAACCAAGAAGCTTGCTTCTTGGGGTTGTAGGACATTCCATTGGAGTGACAAAGAAATTCTTTAGATGAATCGATCTGGAAAGGTCAGCCAAAGAGGGTAACAGCCCTGTAATCGAAAAAGAATTTCCTCCGGAGTGTATCCTGAGTACGGCGGAACACGTGGAATTCCGTCGGAATCCGGGAGGACCATCTCCCAAGGCTAAATACTCCCTAGTGACCGATAGTGAACCAGTACCGTGAGGGAAAGGTGAAAAGCACCCCGGGAGGGGAGTGAAATAGAACCTGAAACCGTGTGCCTACAAGTAGTCGAAGCCCGTTAATGGGTGACGGCGTACCTTTTGTAGAATGGACCGGCGAGTTACGATCGTATGCAAGGTTAAGTGGAAGACACGGAGCCGTAGCGAAAGCGAGTCTGAACAGGGCGAATGAGTATGCGGTCGTAGACCCGAAACTGTGTGATCTACCCATGTCCAGGGTGAAGGTCAGGTAACACTGACTGGAGGCCCGAACCCACGTATGTTGAAAAATGCGGGGATGAGGTGTGGGTAGCGGTGAAATTCCAATCGAACACAGAGATAGCTGGTTCTCTCCGAAATAGCTTTAGGGCTAGCCTCAAGATAGAGAGTACTGGAGGTAGAGCACTGATTGGACTAGGGGCCCCTACCGGGTTACCGAATTCAGTCAAACTCCGAATGCCAGTTACTTACACTTGGGAGTCAGACTATGGGTGATAAGGTTCATAGTCGAAAGGGAAACAGCCCAGACCGCCAGCTAAGGTCCCAAAGTATACGTTAAGTGGAAAAGGATGTGGCGTTGCACAGACAACCAGGATGTTGGCTTAGAAGCAGCCATCATTGAAAGAGTGCGTAATAGCTCACTGGTCGAGTGACGCTGCGCCGAAAATGTACCGGGGCTAAACGTATCACCGAAGCTGCGGATTGTTCTTACGAACAATGGTAGGAGAGCGTTCAAAGTGCAGTGAAGTCAGACCGTGAGGACTGGTGGAGCGCTTTGAAGTGAGAATGCCGGTATGAGTAGCGAAAAAAGAGTGAGAATCTCTTTCACCGAATGCCTAAGGTTTCCTGAGGAAGGCTCGTCCTCTCAGGGTTAGTCGGGACCTAAGCCGAGGCCGACAGGCGTAGGCGATGGACAACAGGTTGATATTCCTGTACCACCTCATGATTGTTTGAGCAATGGGGGGACGCAGGAGGATAAGGAGTGCGCACCGATGGATGTGCGTCCAAGCATGCGAGGAAGTCAGACAGGCAAATCCGTCTGACATGATTCTGAGCTGTGACGGGGAGGGAAATAGAGTACCGAAGTTCCTGATTTCACACTGCCAAGAAAAGCCTCTAGTTAGATCATAGGTGCCCGTACCGCAAACCGACACAGGTAGGCGAGGAGAGAATCCTAAGGTGAGCGGGAGAACTCTCGTTAAGGAACTCGGCAAAATGACCCCGTAACTTCGGGAGAAGGGGTGCTCACTTGTGAGTGAGCCGCAGTGAATAGGCCCAAGCGACTGTTTAGCAAAAACACAGGTCTCTGCGAAGCCGAAAGGCGAAGTATAGGGGCTGACACCTGCCCGGTGCTGGAAGGTTAAGGGGAAGAGTTAGCTCTTCGGAGCGAAGCTTTGAACCGAAGCCCCAGTAAACGGCGGCCGTAACTATAACGGTCCTAAGGTAGCGAAATTCCTTGTCGGGTAAGTTCCGACCCGCACGAAAGGTGCAACGACTTGGGCACTGTCTCAACGAGAGACCCGGTGAAATTATACTATGCGTGAAGATGCGCATTACCCGCGACAGGACGGAAAGACCCCGTGGAGCTTTACTGTAGCCTGATATGGAATGTTTGTGCAGTTTGTACAGGATAGGTGGGAGCCTTTGAAGCGTGAGCGCCAGCTTACGTGGAGGCATCCGTGGGATACCACCCTAACTGTATGACCATTCTAACCCAGGACCGTGATCCGGTTCGGAGACAGTGTCAGGCGGGCAGTTTGACTGGGGCGGTCGCCTCCTAAAAGGTAACGGAGGCGCCCAAAGGTTCCCTCAGAATGGTTGGAAATCATTCGAAGAGTGTAAAGGCAGAAGGGAGCTTGACTGCGAGACCTACAAGTCGAGCAGGGACGAAAGTCGGGCTTAGTGATCCGGTGGTTCCGCATGGAAGGGCCATCGCTCAACGGATAAAAGCTACCCCGGGGATAACAGGCTTATCTCCCCCAAGAGTTCACATCGACGGGGAGGTTTGGCACCTCGATGTCGGCTCATCGCATCCTGGGGCTGTAGTCGGTCCCAAGGGTTGGGCTGTTCGCCCATTAAAGCGGTACGCGAGCTGGGTTCAGAACGTCGTGAGACAGTTCGGTCCCTATCCGTCGTGGGCGTTGGAAGTTTGAGAGGAGCTGTCCTTAGTACGAGAGGACCGGGATGGACACACCGCTGGTGTACCAGTTGTTCCGCCAGGAGCATTGCTGGGTAGCTACGTGTGGTAAGGATAAGTGCTGAAAGCATCTAAGCATGAAGCCCCCCTCAAGATGAAACTTCCCATCACTTTAAGTGAGTAAAATCCCTCAGAGACGATGAGGTTGATAGGTCCGAGGTGGAAGCGTGGCGACACGTGCAGCTGACGGATACTAATCGATTGAGGACTTATCTAAGTTTTTTCATGTCACGTTACTCTTATTTAGTTTTCAGGGTGCAAATCCCTATATTAAGTAAGTCTGGTAGCGATAGCGAAGAGGTCACACCTGTTCCCATGCCGAACACAGAAGTTAAGTTCTTCAGCGCCGATGGTAGTTGGGGGCTTCCCCCTGCGAGAGTAGGACGCCGCCAGGCTTATTTTTTTACATATTTAATTTATATTCCACAGTAGCTCAGTGGTAGAGCAATCGGCTGTTAACCGATCGGTCGTAGGTTCGAATCCTACCTGTGGAGCCTTTTGCTTCCATAGCTCAGCTGGTAGAGCACCACCATGGTAAGGTGGGGGTCAGCGGTTCGAGTCCGCTTGGAAGCTTTTCGTTAAACGCTTATCCTATAAGGGGTAGAGCGTTTTTGTTGTATTTATAATAGTTATGAATAGAAGTGACTTTTTTTGCTCGAATGAGAATCAAACTATTAATGAATATAAAACTGTTTAGGTGATTCGATTTTTATTGTCTGAAATTTGTCCAATCATAACTATTTTCTTTTTCCTTTGTAAAGCTCATTATAAAACCGATTCTTCACAATTATATTTATAAACATTAATATATGAATGTAGCGAAAATACTTATCACTTGATTTAGATGACATCTCATGGATATGTCACCTTTTTCTTGTATTTCATTGTAAATTGAAATATCCACATCTATTTTATAGTATCCTTTACGATTAAAATTAGAGATAAACTGGAGGCTGTTCGTATTGTTAAGAAGGAAAATTTATCAAATAAAAAGGTCTCCATTCAATAGATATATTTATTGAATGGAGACCTTTTAATCATAAAACAATTATTAGAACTAAGAATTATTCCTTTGGTTCTAAATCCTCAAGTGAATCAATATCCATATAAGCTGGTACAGCCAAACCAGTCTTAGCGCCATCTAAGTTTGGCCCCAAATCATCAAAATCGCTTTCGTATTGCTCATATAATCCAGCATGTGTTACTGGCATCCATACAGCTAAAGATGCATCAGCGCTTCCAGTGGCGATGGATTCAAACATAATAGCTGGGTCAACTTGTGTCAATGTTACTTGAAATCCTTGTTGTTCTAATGCAATTTTAGCAACATTTGCTGTGAAAATAGCATCATCCCAAGGTAAAAGAGCCAGCTCGATGGAAGTACCGTCTACAGAATCTACACCGTCTGTCCACTCTGTAATAATTTCCTGATTAGCATCTGCCCAATCCTGCGCTACTGTTTCAAAATCCTTTTCTTGAGCTTCTAATAGCGCTTCTTCTACATCTGGAAGCTCTAGCTGTATACGATCAAGAATCGTATACGCTTCAGGTATTTCAACCTTCAGTCCCTCTCTGGCTATTGTTGTGATTTGTTCTTCATCCCCATGGATACCTTGTGGATCATCTAAGTATTTTAAATCCCACTGAGCAAACTTATAGTGAGGAGACCATGCACTAAAAACGATTGGTTCTTCATTATCAATAGCATCAGTTAATTGCGTTAACATTGCCCCTGCGGAAGACAGTTCCTGCTCCCAGCCGGCAAGGTTATCGTAAGAATCTAAAACTTCTTCATTTTTTTGAGTTTGCCCGGCACCAGGTTCAGTTCCTGTGATTGTATAATCTAGTTCTTCACTAATATTGACTTCTGCTTGTGCGTCTCCATCGTTGGAACCGCAGCCTGCAACAATGAGAGATAGAGATAAACCAGTAATTATCCCTAGCCTTTTCCACGTGAAATTCATCATATGTAAAAATACCCTCCATTTTTATGTACTGCTTATCTAACAACTTTATCGATTGCTCTATAATACACAATGATTGTGATGAGCCAACAGAATTAATGCTATACTTATTAGCTTTTTAACTCAAACGTTAAAAATAGTTGTTTTTGCGCAAATAAGTTGCTAAAAGCTGATTAAACATTGGTTTCTGTAGAAGAGCAGCCTTTTACTGCGTCTATCTCTGTATTACATGTTCCTGTCGAATTTTAGTTAAAATTAATGTGTTGAAAGTATAGGGTGACAGGAATTTTGTAAATAATTCGATTCAACAGTACAGTCTTCGTTTGGAACGCTTAAATTATAGGAAATGAAAGTGGTTTTAAAAGAACGTATGATGTTGGAGATGATTAAATTTAATATAGTTAATAATTGAATTTAAAGAGCTCAATAAAGTAGAAATAAAATAATGTAGCCGGAATTGAATAAGTATCACTATCTTAATAATTAAGATCAGGTAATGTGTCTTCTTCCCTCTGGCAATCCGATATAGGAAAAGAGTAAATAAAACATGTGTAATCCAATTTAATTTCTCTGCCTTTTTCAAATTTTAAAATGCCCTTTTTTATATAAAGGGCATTAGCTATACTACATTCGTTTTACAATAACAAATAGCCGATATTAAGGTGCAATCAACTCTACTTTTACTCTATCCGGATCTTCAAAATAAACGGCATAATGATTTTCACCGCCCGCAAATGGATGTTGGTCAGCATAAAGAATAGTTGCCCCTCTTTGCTGGAGCTTTTTCGTCATGTCATCTACAAATTTCCGGGAGTCTGCATGGAAGGCTAAGTGATTTAAGCCAACGCGGCATCGATGATAAGGAATATCCAGAAATCTTTCTTCCGCTTGTACAAAAACGAGATACGTTTCTCCCAGTTTCCAGCTTTGCCCGCCTTCCCATTTTTGAAAAGGTGTATATCTCAGCTCGCTTAAAAACCAGTCCCAAAAATGAATCGTTTTATTTAAATTAGAAACATAAATTTCAATATGATGAATTAGACCATGATTCAAAGGAACGCCTCCCTAAATGCAGTAATTACCTTGACTTACTTGATTATTTTCTATGTAGATAGATACAACAGCTTTGAAAAAAGTTTACAAAATACGGGATGAATGAGAAAATAAATAGTATGTATCTTGATAGAATAAATGCATTATAATCTATTATAGAAGAGTTAAATGATAAAGAAAAGTATTGGAGGAGGAGTTCGATGGTTGAGCGTTATGTTAAATTAGATAAAATTAATGATGTAAAAGATTTTGTAGAAAGAGTATCTGGGTTTGAATACAAAGCAGAGGTTATTTCTGACACATATATATTAAGTGCAAAATCCATTATGGGGATATTCAGCCTGGATTTGACAGAACCATTAAAACTAAGAGTTCATGCAGACAGCTGCGATGACCTATTAGAAAGCATTTCACTTTATCTTGTTGATAAAGAATAAACTATAAGGGGTATTCAGTTACGGAACTACATATACTGACACCCCTTTTTTTATGTGCCGTAAGTAATAGATTTCTCTATTAGATAACTAATCCCTCAAAATGTTTTTCTCGGTGAATGATAAATAAAATTTTTCAATTATTATTCTGTTTTATCCTCAATGTTGTAATTATTTCTATGTAATTCTTTTCAACACATCTTCGTTCCATTTATAAATTTCTTCTTTTTGATTATTTTCAATTACTTTCGTTTGGTGTAATATTTTAATAGCCAATAAACTGTAATTCTTTGTTAGGTTGAACGCATTATTTAATCAACCATATTGAAAACCTGATGACTTCATAATTTCTGACACATACGGTAACTAACAAGGGTAGTTTCCATAAGTATAGTCAAGCGTTACATCTAAGTTATATAAGATAGAAGGAGTTAAGTAATTATTCTTATTTTAAGAGGGTTATCGAAACAAAACAGGTTCTTTATATGTTTTAATAGGAAAAATTATCAAAATAAAAGATGGTATAAATAATAATCGCAAATATAATCAACAATGAAAAAAAGTATTAACTAAATTTATCACAAAAAAACAAAAATATTATTGACAAATCGAAAATAAATGATAATATTAATCTAAGGATTTTGAAACCGATTTCAAATTACTTTTTAGAGTTTTATCCTTTATACAAATAGGGAGGTTACAAATGAGTATTAAATTTGGTTGTCATACATCAACTTGGGAACTAGATTATGATAAAGAGACAGATTATTTAGATAATGTAATGGACGCAGTAAACAATGCAGGATTTAAAGGAGTGGACGTACAGGTAGCAATGCTTGGAAGATATCAAAATAACCCTGAAAAATTAAAAAAAGCCTTGGATGAAAGAAGTATATATTTAGCAGCTTTAACGGTACCCTTCACTTGGGCAAATGATGAGGAAACAGAAGAAGAAAAGGAACATGCAGACTATTATATTGATTATCTGGCAAACTTTCCTGGAGCAGTTATGAATCTCCCCTCACGTGTCGGGCCTAATAGAGACAATTTATTAGAACGTCAAAAACAGATTATTGCTTGTGCAAACGCTGTTGGAAAAAGAGCGCATGAAAAAGGAGTACAAGCTTCTTTTCACCCTGCTTCGCCAAAAACATCTTATTTTAGAACAAAACAAGATTACGATGTTTTGTTTGAACTACTAGATAAAACATATATGAGTTATACTCCTGATGCTGGTCATATAAAAGCTGGAGGAATGCGTCCAGAAGAAATTATTAAAGACAATCTTTCTATTATTAAACATGTACATTTGAAGGATTGTTCTAATAATAATGAGTGGAAAGAAATGGGCACAGGTGATATTGATTTCCTTTACATCGTAAAAATACTTAAAGATAGTGATTATAACGGTTGGATAATGATTGAGGAAGAAACAGAAGAAGCTGCGGAAGATCCAAATAAAGTAATTTTAAATGTTAGGAAATATGTTGAGAAAAACTTAAAGCCAATTGTAAATTAGTTTCAAATGAAGAGGAGATATATGATTTTTAGGAGGACTTAAGATGAAAAGTAAAATCAATTATTTAATAGTTTTAATATCAATTTTCACTATATTTTTGGCGGCATGTAGTGATGATTCGGATGCTTCATCTGGATCCGGTGAAGCATCCGATTACCCTTCTAGGAATATTGAAGTATTAGTTGGGCATGGTGCCGGAGGAGGAACAGATTTATTTGCAAGAGCTGTTGTTAATGAATTAGAGGGTATTTTGGATGTGAATATTAATGTTGTTAACCAAGAAGGCGGTGCAGGTGTTGTAGCTTTACAGAATGCATATAATGCTCCTGCTGACGGGTATACATTGATTGCTGATGCTGCTTATTCTATTACAACTGCTGCAGGTACGAACCAACATGGCTTAGATGATTTTATTCCAATTGCTCGTTTCCAAAATGATACTTACGCATTATGGGTTAATGCAGAAGATTTCTCTTCTATCGACGAATTTATGAAAGCTGTTGAAGAAAACCCGGGAGAAGTAACGGTTGGCGGGACAGGTTCATTGGGTATGGATGAAATGACTGTGTTTATGTTAGAACAAGAAGCAGATATTGATTTGAACTTTGTTCCAATGGAAGGCGCAGGGGAGATGCATGCTGGAGTACTTGGTGGACATCTGGATGCAATGGTTGACGAGTTTGGTCCGACAAAGTCATTAGCAGATGATGGCTCAATTATCCCTTTGGCAGTGTTTTCTGAAGAAAGAATTGATGAATTTCCAGATGTCCCAACTACAGTTGAATTGGGATGGGACTTAACTGATGGTAATGAACGTGCTTTTTATGTGAAAAGAGACACTGATCCCGAAATTATTGAAATACTAGAAAGCGCAATGGAAGAAGCTTATGAATCTGAAGATTATAAAAAATATGAAGAGGACAATTATTTACATCTAAGAGATGGGTGGTTAAATTCAGATGATTTTGAAGAGAGAACGGAAGAATTAATTGAAAAATACGAAGTGATTATGAGTGAGCTTCAACAATAATTTAAATTGGAGGAGGGATTCCTCCTCTTGAATTTAATTAAAGGGAGTGAGAAAGTATGGCTTCTTATAAAAAAGATTATATATTTTATGGGATTGTAATTTTGGTTGCAATTTTCTTTTTATCGGCTACAACACAAATTCATTCTGCGAATACTACAGCCACTTTAGGCCCGAAATTTTGGCCACTGATTATTTTAATTATGATGCTAATCTTTGCTTTTATGGGGATTATTAAAACTTTTATAAGTCATAAAAGAATAGTTAATGGAAATGTGACCTGGGCTGAGGATCCTGAAGATCCTGAGAGGAAACTGTTTAATATACCTTTGAGTTTAATATCTATGTCATCAATTATACTTTACGCATTAGGTATATTCTTTATTGGTTTTATTCTCTCAACAATTATATTTTTATTTGTACTCACACAAGTACTAGGTGCAAAAAAGAAATTGTTATTATTAATTCTCTCAATAATAATCACGGGCTTGTGTATAGCATTGTTTTCACATGTTTTATCTGTTCCGCTACCGCGTGGGATAGGGATATTTAGAGAACTAAGTTTTTGGTTTTATTAAGATAGTGAATCCATTAAATTTCAAATTTGTGAATATATTAATAACCGTTTAAGTCAAGGAGGGAGAATATGCTAGAGTACTTATGGATAGGGATATTAAATGTTGTGACTGAACCAATGAACTTATTAATGTTATTTCTGTCCATTGTTATAGGTTACATAGGTGGAGCAATACCAGGGTTAAGTGGAACGATGTTGATTGTTATATTACTACCAGTTACATACTCATTTGAGCCTGCTGCAGCTTTTATATTACTCACAGGGATTTATTCGGTTACAGCATTATCTGGTGCTTTTGGATCGATATTACTTCGTACCCCAGGAACGCCGGAAGCGATTTTTACCACTTATGATGGCTATCCTATGGCGCAACAAGGATATGCCGGGCGCGCGTTAGGTATTACAATTATTAGTGCGGTGTTAGGTAGTTTATTTGGAGTTTTCTGTTTAATCACGTTAACGCCATTGCTTGCTAATGTAGCTTTATCATTTTCATCACCAGAGTATTTTGCTTTAGCATTTATGGGGCTAACTGTTGTAGCATCTTTAAGTGGGAAGGATATTTTGAAAGGGTTAATAGGAGTTTTATTTGGCTTAATGATTGCAACGGTAGGAATGGATGCTTTAACGGGAACTTTGAGGTATACCTTTAATTATACGCCATTAACGTCAGGTATCGAATTAATTCCTGTGATTACCGGACTCTTTGCATTGTCAGAATTCATTAAACGCAGTACAGAATCTCATAGTTTGGGCAATGCAATAAAAGTAGTAAAAACAAAACTATTTGAAAGAGAGATATTTAAGAAAATTAGAGGAACAATTGCAGGTACATCAGTACTTGGTATGTTCATTGGGATTTTACCAGGCGTCGGAGCAACAACAGCAGCAATGCTGGCATATAGTGAAACAGTTCGCTGGTCTAAAAAAGAGGAAAAAGACACTTTCGGTAAAGGGAATCCAAAAGGAATTGCTGCATCAGAAGCAGCTAGTAACTCTGCTGGTATTGGTACATTAGTACCTTTGCTTTCATTAGGGATACCAGGAGGAGCAACAGCAGCAATTTTAATTGGAGCATTTATACTTCATGGAATGCAGCCTGGACCAATGTTATTTAATTCTGACCCTGTTTTAATGTATACCATTTTTGCAGGCTTATTAATTTCTAATATTTTAATGTTGTTTCTTTCAACACCATTCATTAAAATTTTTGAGAAAATAGTGAAGGTTCCGTATTCCATTCTGGGACCATTAATTGTTGTTCTTTGTTTAATTGGAACTTATACACTGAGAAATAGTTTTTTTGATGTAATTGTAATGGTGATTTTCGGTATTATTGGATATCTCCTTGAAAAATTCAAATTCCCATTGGCTACAATTATTTTGGGCGTTGTTTTAGGTCCAATTGCAGAAAGTCAATTTCGACGTTCAGTTCAAATGTCTGATGGTGATTTTTCAATATTTTTCACTCGGCCAATCAGTTTAACCTTAATTGTAGTATCAATTGTTATGTTATTTTTACCAATAATTATGAAATATATAAGAGATAGAAAAGTTAATAAAGCAGATTATTCTGCTTAAATATTTAAACAGAAGCTTATTATACATTGGAGGAGTTAAAATGAGTAAACCACGAGTTGGGTTATTATATGGAGATGCGGCAGGGGTAGGGCCAGAAATTGTTGCGAGAGCAATGATAAAGGAAGAAATTTTAGAACAAGCAACATGGGTTTTAATAGGAGACGAAAGAATCTTTCAAAGAGGTGCTGAGGTAGCGGGTAATGAAATGAAGTATCAAAAGGTAGATACAATAGACGATGTTGATCCTGCGAAGGGCAGCTTATGGCTTATTGATGTAAAATCTACGGATCCTAATGATGTCGAATATGGTACTTTATCTGCTGACTCAGGAAAAGCTGCAGGAGACAATTTAGTATATGCGCTTAATTTGGCAAAAGAAGGAAAGTTGGACGGTTTAACTTATGGTTCTATGAATAAAAGTGCCCTGTATCAGGGCGGGTATGAATTTAAGGATGATATTCATTTAGTAGCTTCTGTATTTGAATTAGAATCAGGATTTAGTGAAGTGAATGTAATGAATGATGTATGGTTTACGCGTGTGACATCTCACGTGCCTTTAAAAGAAGTTGCAGAAAATATTACTAAAGAAAGTGTACTAGAAAGTATCTATTTTGCTAATGAGATTGTTTCTAAAGCGGGTATTAAACCAAAAATAGCAATTGCTGGGCTGAATCCACATGCAGGAGATAATGGATTATTAGGTGATGAAGAGAATGATATTATCATCCCGGCAATTGAAGAAGCGAAAGAGAATGGTGTGGATGCTCATGGGCCATTCCCGGCAGATACAATGTTCCTTAGGTTAGAAAAAGAATCATTTAACACTCTGCTCGCAATGTATCATGACCAAGCTCAAATAGGAATGAAAACATTAGGATTTAGCAAAGGAATTACGATTAGTGGGGGATTGCCAATTGTAATTACAACCCCTGCTCATGGGACAGCATTTGATATTGCAGGTAAAGGAATTGCCGATTCAAATGCACTAGAAGAGTCATTAAAATTGTGTGTGAAATTAATCAATAACGGCTATAAGTAAAGCTATTACAACTTGTAGAGTTCCCTCCTCTAAAGAGAAAGGAGAGAACTCTGCAAAACAATACATAAATAACCGAGGAGGTTCCTCTCATGAAAAAAGTCATTAACAATCCAGGTGATGTAGTTGAAGAAATGTTAGAAGGGATCATGCGCGCGCATCATGGTAGCTTCCAAAAAGTAGAGGGAGTAAACGGAATCGTTAAAAAAGAATTAAAAGATAAAGTTGCTGTTGTTACTGGTGGCGGAAGCGGTCATGAACCTCTTTTCTTTGGTGTAGTTGGTGATGGGCTGGCTGACGGAGTTGCGATTGGAAATGTTTTTGCTGCTCCTACGCCGAATACGGTTCAAGAGGTAGCGAAAACAGTGGACTCTGGTAAAGGAGTTTTATTTATATATGGGAACTATGCAGGGGATGTTCTTAACTTTGATATGGCAGCAGAGTTACTTGAATTTGAAGATGTGCAGACGACGACTGTTAAAGTGACGGATGATGTGGTTTCTGCACCGTTAGAAAGAAAAGAAGATCGCCGTGGAATCGCGGGAGATATTTTCGTTATTAAAGTGGCAGGAGCAGCTGCTGAGAAAGGTCTTTCTTTAGAAGAAGTGACAGCGGTATCACAAAAAGCGAATGAACATACTTACTCTATTGGGGTAGCATTATCGCCGGGAACCATTCCTGATTCTGGAGAACCTACGTTTACATTAGCTGATGATGAAATAGAGTTAGGCATGGGTATCCACGGAGAACCAGGGATGGAGCGGACAAAACTAATGCCGGCTGATGAACTTACCAATCAATTAATGGAAAAGTTGTTAGATGAAAGCCAATTGACCTCGGATGATGAAGTGAGTGTTTTAATCAATGGACTTGGCTCAACAACGTTAATGGAGCTATTTATCGTTAACCGCAAAGTAGCGCAAATTCTGGATGAAAAAGGAATTGGCATTCATGATATCGATGTAAATAATTATTGTACAACCCAGGAAATGGGTGGATTTTCGATTTCTTTACTGAAATTGGATGATGAATTAAAAGCATATTATGATGCTCCGGCAAATGCACCATACTACAAGAAATAATGGAGTTGGAGGGATTTACAATGACGGCAACGGACGTAAAAAAATTGGATGCTGCGCAAACAAAAGCAATGATTCTCTATGCAGGAGAAAAAATAAGAGAAAATAAGCCATTGTTAACAAAAGTGGATAGTGCGATTGGTGATGGCGACCATGGAATTGGTATGTCAGTAGGCTTTGAAAAAGTGGAAGAAAATCTAAAGAATCAAGAATTTACAACGGTTAATGATATTTTTAAAACGACGGGTATGTCCATGGTGCAATCTATGGGAGGAGCTTCTGGCGTTATTTTCGGCACGATGTTTCTTGGCGGTGTAAAAGATCTGGATTCTAAAAGTGAATTGGATGTACCTGTACTTTCGGAAATTTTTAGTGCATCCTTAGAAGCGATTAAGCAGCGAGGTAAAGCCAGTTTAGGAGATAAAACAATGATTGACGCTCTGGAGCCGGCTGTTAATGGGTTGAAAGAAAGTGTAACTGACTCTGCAACACTGTTAGAAGCTTTGAAAAAAGCAGAAGAAAATGCTGCTGATGGAGTAGAGAATTCTAAGAATTATATTGCGAAATTTGGAAGAGCAAAATCTTTAGGAGAAAGAGCGCTTGGTAATCAGGATGCTGGAGCTACAAGTGTATGGATCATCTTTAAATCCATGAGAGAATGGGTAGAGCAATTAAATAAATAGATATGAGGTTAATATAGAGGCATTTCTAAGGAGTGCCTCTATATTATTGAAGCGATTAAAAACAATAGCTTATATAAAATAAGGAGAAGGTGATTCAAAATGACAAGTACTACAAACGTATCGACAGAACAATTATCTATTAATACAATTCGTACATTATCCATTGATGCCATTGAAAAAGCAAATTCAGGGCATCCCGGTCTGCCGATGGGTGCAGCGCCAATGGCTTACACGTTATGGACGGAATTTATGAAGCATCATCCAAAAAGCTCAAAGTGGTTTAATCGTGACCGTTTTGTCCTTTCGGCTGGTCATGGTTCGATGCTCTTATACAGTTTACTGCATTTATCAGGCTATGACGTATCATTAAATGATATTAAAAATTTTCGTCAGTATGGATCTAAAACGCCAGGACATCCGGAAGTGCATCATACGGATGGCGTAGAAACCACAACTGGTCCGCTCGGACAAGGAATTGCGACAGCTGTCGGGATGGCGATAGCGGAAACGCACCTGGCTGCTACTTATAATAAGGATGAATTTCATGTAGTCGATCATCATACCTTTGCACTTGTAGGTGATGGGGATTTAATGGAAGGAATTTCTCATGAAACAGCCTCCTTAGCCGGACACCTTGGTTTAGGTAAATTAGTTGTCTTGTATGATTCAAATGATATTTCACTAGATGGTGATTTGGATAGATCTTTTTCAGAGAATGTACAGGAGCGTTTTCAAAGCTATGGCTGGGAAGTCATTCGGGTGGAAGATGGAAATGATGTCGATGCTTTAAGAAAAGCAATGGAAGCAGCTAAACAAAATACTGGACAGCCGACGTTAATTGAAGTGAAAACGGTAATTGGGTATGGGTCGCCAAATAAATCCGGGTCGTCTTCTTCGCATGGTGCGCCTCTTGGTGAAGAGGAAGCAAAACTTACGAAAGAAAACTATAGCTGGGAATATGATGCTTTTCACGTCCCCATTGAAGTATATGAAGATTTTAAAAATAAAGTTGTAGAAAAAGGTGCCAAGGCGGAAAGTGATTGGAATGAACTGGTTGAAGCTTATATCGATAAGTATCCGGAAGAGGGGAAACAATTGCAATCAGCGATAAAGGGAGAGTTACCGGCTAATTGGAATAAAAATCTCCCGGCCTATGAAGCTGGTTCTTCTTTGGCAACGCGAGCTTCGTCTGGAGAAGTATTAAATGCTATCGCAGAAAATGTACCTAATTTCATCGGGGGCAGTGCGGATTTGGCAGGATCTAATAAAACAACGATAAAGGATGTATCTGATTTTTCAAAGGATGATTACGCCGGGAAAAATATCTGGTTTGGAGTGCGTGAATTTGCAATGGCGGCAGCGCTTAATGGGATGGCCCTTCATGGCGGGTTAAACGTATTTGGCGGCACCTTCTTTGTATTCAGTGATTATTTACGTCCGGCAGTAAGATTGTCTTCTTTAATGAAATTGCCAGTCACCTATGTTTGGACACATGATTCTATTGCAGTTGGAGAAGACGGGCCCACTCATGAACCGGTGGAGCATCTTGCTTCTTTCCGTGCAATGCCTGGTTTGTCTCTTATTAGACCTGCGGATGGAAATGAAACGCAGGCAGCATGGAGACTGGCTTTGGAGTCAACGGATCAGCCCACAGCTATCGTATTATCGAGGCAGAACCTTCCGACTTTACCAGGAACAAAGGAAAGTGCTTATGAAGGTGTGAAGAAAGGCGCTTATGTGGTGAGTGATTCTTCTCAAGATGAGCCTGATGCTATTCTTTTGGCAACCGGTTCTGAAGTTCAGCTGGCTGTCGAGGCTCAAAAGGTATTGCGGGAGAAGAATATAGATACTTCTGTCGTAAGTATGCCATCTTGGGATCGTTTTGAAGTACAAACATCCTCTTATAAAGAAAGTGTTTTGCTGCCTAACGTGAAGAAGCGGGTTGTTATTGAAATGGCCTCTCCATTTGGGTGGGACCGTTATCTTGGTAATGATGGAGTAATGATTGGTATAGATACGTTTGGGGCTTCTGGAAATGGAGATAAGTTAATCGAAGAATATGGATTTTGTGTTGAAAATATTGTGGCACAAGTGGAGCATTTATTTGTTTAGGATCCGCATAGATTTAATTTTTTGGTGAACCCAATATTAATTCTGCCAAACTCATCATATCCTCATCTATGAAGAATCGGGAGCAAACCGAATCCGATAGATGGAGGATATTTCATTTCCTTTGTTTCTGCTTAGGGAGCATGGATACATAACTTTTAATAAAAAAACTCATTATTTAAAGTAAAATTATCAATCGCTTTCATTTATTATTTTATTCATTCATTTTATGGTATAATACACCATAGACAACTATGGACTAATTAGGAATAGGAATAGATACTTTTTTTGCGAGGATGACGGATGATGAAAATGTTTGTTACGGAAAGAAGAAACAAGATAATGGAACTCTTGCATGATAAGCAGCGGCTGACCGTGAAAGAATTGTCGGAGCAAATCGGTGTGTCTGAAGCAACCTTGCGTACAGATTTAAACAAAATGGAGAAAAACGGTCTTTTAACTCGTACACATGGCGGTGCAATGTTAAATCAACAGAGTGAAGTGGATTATGACACCAGTTTTTCTGTGCGTGAAAAGCAAAACCGTAAAGAAAAATCATTGATTGCTAAGGAAGCTTTTCAGTTCATTGAAGAAAAGCAATGTATCTTGCTCGATGCCAGTTCGACAGCACTTGAGTTAGCACGCTATCTTAATGAACAAATGATCCGGCTGACAGTGGTAACGAGCGGGATTCAAACAGCGCTGGAGTTAAAGGATAACCCGAATATTACGGTTATTTTAATTGGTGGTGTAGTGACGAAGGGTTCTACGACAATGGAAGGCACATTAGGGGTGGAGTTATTAAACAAGCTTAATATTGATATTCTTTTTACTTCTGCCAATGGGTTTTCGGTAGAAAATGGAATGACCGATTTTAATTTGTATGAGGTTGAATTAAAACAACATATGGTGAAGAAAGCGCAGAAAATTGTGGCTGTTATTGACCATTCTAAAATTGGGGTGACTTCTAGTGCGCCGTTTGCAAGTACAGATCAGATAGATGTACTTATTACCAATGATTCCATTGATTCGGATACAGAGCGGATTCTTGTGAATCATAATATTCAAGTGATTTCTGCGCTGTAAAGGCAGTAATTTTTTGTTTTTAAATAACTTTAAGGAAAAGCACTGTACAAGAATTTTCTTACGTACAGTGCTTTTCCTTATGATAATATTGAAAGCGTTAACAAGAACTTTTTGCTGCATCTTTGAAGTTCTGATCAAGAAATTGGCTTTCTCTGTCAGTGATTTGATCTACTTTGCGTTGAGATCCGCCGGACCATGCTACATTCAGATAGGCTTCCACTACTTTTTTAGCGGACTCTGGTCCGATGACTTGGGCTCCCATTGCGATGATTTGGGCGTTATTACTTAATTGAGCGCGTTCTGCAGAGTACGTGTCATGCGCTGTTGCTGCGCGGATTCCTGGGTATTTATTAGCTGCAATTGCAACGCCGAGACCAGTTCCGCAAATAAGCACGCCGCGTTCTATTTTCTTCTCGCTGATGGCTTCTGCTACATTGAAGGAAACCCCAGGATAGTCCACAGCATCGCCGGAATGTGCTCCGAAGTCCACCACTTCATGATCGGTTGATTCTTCAATAAATTTCTTTAACGTTTCTTTTAATTCATATCCGTTATGGTCTGCACCAATACCAATTTTCATTCTGCAAACTCCTCTCGTATATTTAATCTACTTTCATTATATACTTCTAATTTTCTTTTATCAACTTTTATTTTCATTTTTAATCAATATGATAATAAATGAAAATAAAATTGCATACTTTATGGAAGCATCTTTTTCGACTGTGTACAATTCTACGGAAAAAGATTCTTTTGATTCAAAGTATACATTTTAGATATACGAGAGGACGTTAAAGGCTTTAATTATTTTTTAAATCAATTATTATTTTATTTCATTTGCTTTTATTTTATTTTTACTTGTTTCACCGTATGAAGAATTTGTTTGTAATTTGCAGGGTCATGTCCGAATCGGCCAATGAATACGCCGTCTACATCGTCATGGGTGATAATCTCATAGACATTGTCTTTGCTCACCGAACCGCCATAAATGATACGGATGGCTTCTGCTGTTTCTGTATGGTATGCTTCTTTAACAATTTCGCGGATTAGTTCATGTGTCTGTTGCACGTATGCTGCATCGGCTGCTTCTGCCTTTCCGATTGCCCAGACTGGCTCATAAGCTAAGATAACCCTTCCAATATGTTGTGTGTCGACCTCACCAAAGGAAGTAAGGATTTGTTCCTTCAATACCTGTTTCCGCTCCGATTTATTCTCCAAGTACGCTTCTTCACCAATGCATAGAACAGGAGTCAGCCCTTTTTCCAGCGTGAGCTTAGTTTTTAAATGAATCATTTCCAGTGTTTCGTGGAAAATATGTTGTCTTTCTGCATGGCCAATTTCCACATAGGTTGCGCCTATGTCGATAATGGATTCGATCGAAATCTCTCCGGTATAAGCGCCATTTTCATAGGGTGAAATATTTTGTGCGCCAAAGGCAATTTCAGACCCTTTTAAGGCTTGTGCTGCTGGGTAGAGGACACCTAAAGATGGGAAGGCGAATTTTTCTACTTCGTTTTCGTTTTTGGCCACTTCTGCTAAGGCTTTTACTAATTCCGTTGCTTTGTCGATTGTGTTAACATATGTTTTATAGCTGATTCCAACGACTGGTTTTCTCATATTATTATCCTCGCTTTCTGCTTTTTGAATGCGTTTCCATTTATGGTTGTATTTTTCCCTCTATCGTATAGGTGTTTCATTGTACCTTTTAAAAGAAACTGTACATTCGCCGGAGGGCAGACGAATTCGAGTTTTGGCAATACATCACCCCTTTCAGGTAGAAGTTTACAAGAATGGCTGTTCAACAGCTTGGGTGCATTTTAAATCACCGTGCCAACGTCATGGGGCGAAACAGATAGAAACAGGATTCTCAATCCTTTCTTCTGCTCTTTTTAAATAACATATAATCATACACATCCTTTATTTCCTCGGAAGTGAGAGCTGCCATATCACGGAGCATCGCTTCGGCATCGGGACTTATCTTTTGAATGTGCTGGATCAATCCCTTCTCTTGGTCAGCTGCACTAGAAGGAGCTTCTTCTGCTCTGCCTAATAAATAGTCTGCAGTAACCTTCAATGTATCGGCAATAGCGGTTAATTCATCTCCTTTAATTGGGCGTTCGCCAGATTCAATTCGATTCATGACACTGACATTCATATTTACCCGTTTAGCGAGCTCTTTTTGTGTCCAATTCCGTTGCGACCGTAATTGAATGATTCGTTGACCGGTATTCATTGTGCACCTCTTCATTTCTATTTTAGAAATTAATTATAACATATGAAAACGGTGAAAAATAACTTCTGGCGAGGTTTGGATAGAAAAGCGAAAGTATAGTATAATTGTTATAGATTCAGTGTTGGAGATACATATTTTGGTTGGTGAAGGAGCGGCTTCAATGAAACGGATTGGGATTCTTTTTATTATAGCAGGCGTCATTTGTATTGGTGTTTTTGGCTATCAAATTATAGGACACGAACAATCGCAAAAGCAGTCTTTAATTCAGGCGGAGGAGAGAATAGAGCAAGGAATCAGTGAAGGGGATGAAGCAGAAAAGCCAATAGAAGTGTTTGATGCTGACCAGGATGAAGCATTTGCTACATTAGAGATACCTAAATTGGGAAAAACGCTGCCTATCGTTGAGGGGACAGACCCAGATTCATTGCAAAAAGGAGTCGGCCACTTATCCAATTCCGTTTTTCCTGGGCAGGGGGAGCAGATCTTATTATCCGGGCACCGTGACACGGTTTTCCGTGACTTTGGTGAATTGGAGATAGGGGATACATTTGTGGTACAGATGCCTTATGGAGAGTATACGTATGAAATAAGAGAAACGGAAATTGTGCCTGAGGACGACACTTCTGTTATCGGAGAAATGGGAGAAGAGGTATTAGTCGTAACAACCTGTTATCCATTTCACTTTGTAGGCAGTGCGCCGGATCGTTTTGTTGCCTATGCTTATCCAGTTTCTGAATAATGAATACTCCCACCACTTCATTTCTCACAAAATTTGAAGTGGGGGTTTCTGGGGTATCGACTTTCAAGATGACGATTAACCGCCAGTGGAGTTGACACGTTGATGTGCTAAAAACATCCAACCCCGCTATCCCATTGGTCCTGCCTTAGGGACTACTTTTATTTTACAATCAAAGATACTGGTCTTCGTAAAGCTTCGATACTGGAAAAGCTATGATGAAGCGCATCTTTGAAAACTTTCCGCATGATATTTGCGGCCCCATTTACATCTGCGTTGATGCGCTCGCTGTTTTTCGACAGGTAAAGGCCACGTTTGACACGCTTCCCTGAAAAGACATTTCTTTTATTGGTTGAATTATATACAGGGATTTCATCGTTATCGAGAAAGCTTGCCTTCGACGTATAAGATTCTTCTGTTAACATCACCGTTATCCCATGCTTTTCTGCTTTGTATGTGATCATTTGTAATAAGCAGGCTGTGCGGGATAGCTGTAAAGGACTGATTATTCTTTTTTCCCATAGTAGCGTGTTGTTTCCATTCTTTATTCTGCCCGATAATGATGGTATCAATATCCTCTTTCAAGGCGATTTCCAAGATTTGAAAACTGGCTTTATGAAAGAGATCTTTGATTTGAAGAAATCGTTTTTGGCTGATTTTCTTCAAACGTTTGGATGTAAACGGCCCCTCGTTTGTATTTTTTCCTTGACGGAGGATCCCTGTATAATAGGCTTTAAGCTGATTATATCGTTGATTGACGGATTTGATATTTTTGCCCTTCACTAAAACTGGCCTTTTGCTTGTATTCGTGACAATGGTTGCAAGATTATCAATACCTAAATCAACAGACATAAAACGGTTCTTGGATTCTTTTTTCTCTGCTTTTGCAGGAATTTGAAAAACTAATTCCACGACATATTGACCGTACTTGGGAACAACTCGAACTTGTTTGAGCCTTCCTTCCGAACAACCTAACTTCCCTATATTCAGGCGTGCTTTTGTTTTAGGGAACTTCAAGAATTTATTATCTTTTACCACACAATCCTGATTTGAAAAGGTTATTTCCTTTTCTTTAGATCGACAATATCCTGGTATTCTAGGACGTGCTTTAAATTTTGTAGAATCCTTTTTATATTCCCGCAAGCTGCCATAAAACGATTTCCAATTTTGAAAGACCGTTTTCATAATGCTTTGACTTGATTGGATTGGTAAGGACTGATAATCGTTCTGTTTCATCGATTTAAACAGGGCATTCAAAAAAGGATAAGGAATATATGGATTATTGTTTGAAGGCATCTCAAATAAATGACATTTGATTTCCTTTTGCAGTGATTCAGTTTTTTCCTGTTCTTTCGCACTCCTCCGTTGGTAAGCTTTCAGCTGGTTCGCATTAATTTCAGGCAAATGCGTTTGGAGAGTTTCCAGTACTTCTTCTTGAAGCGGCTGTAATTCCTTTTCTTGTTTGAGACCTGTAAAAACCTGTCGGATGTAAAAGTTGGTTGTGTTATGAATATTCTTTGCACGTTGGCACATATTTTGAAAATACGGATGCATCCGGTGTCCTTTTTTCGCCCAGACCTGTAAGGTTTTGTAAGCAGCCATTTCATTCTCACCCCTCCAAAAAACGAACTTGAGTTCTGTCTATTCTATAATATCATAAGAGGGAAAGAAATGCTACGATTCTAAAATGTGTTCACAACTTTTTTAGTAACAGCCTTCATTGTGCTTATGCTGTTAGGAATTTCTTTGGATTTTCTTAACAGCTGAATTGGCTTTTTGATAGAACAAAAATAAGAAGCTTTCAGCCTGATAAATCATATCTGGCTGAAAGCTTCTTTTTAATCGTTTAGTACGGTTTCTAACGTTTCGATATTTTTTTCCATCAGGCTGAAGTAATCTTCGCCGTTTTCTATATCTTCTTCGGTAATGGTCTCCATATTACTTAGGACCGCGCTGTCAGCGCCGATTTCATCCTGGATAATTTCACTGATTCTGCTGCTGATATTCCGTTCAAAGACAACATATTTTAAATCATATTCGCGGGCAGTATCCACTATTTCCACCAAAGCAGATTGAGAAGGCTCCTGTGAAGAGGATAGCCCGTGTATACTGATTTGTTCTAAGCCGTATCGATCTTCCCAATAGCCGTATGCTGCATGAGAGACAATCATTTGCGGATGGTCTGCGTTCTCAATCGTTTGTGCTAATTCCTGGTCCACCTGCTCCAATTGTCCTTCTAATTCCTCTAAATTCTCCGCGAAATATGCTTCGTGTTCTGGCATTTTTTCGATAAGAAGGTCGGTAATATTTTCAGCTAATTGAATGCTGATGACAGGGTCGAGGAAAACATGCGGGTCGCCAATACCGCTTTCGCCATCATGATTATCGATCAATAATTCAACGATGCCTGATTCGGCAATTACTTCTCCATCTGCATCTTCAAGCTCCAGTTTTACTTCTAACGTATCGTTGATTTGTGTTTCAAAGGAAGCATCGTCCGCTTCTTCATTCAATTCCCATTCCTCTGAACCCTCTGTGCGGAAATACCAGTTCCATTCTACGATGTCTTCATCGACATTTGCTTCTGCTTCTATAGAAGCTGTATCGCCGCTGTGATAATGGTCATTGATGCCGTCAATGATAATGTCACCGTTGTCCTCTGCTTCTTCCTCGTTGTAATGTTCTTCTTCATTTCCATGTGCATGCTCTGCTTCTCCGCGAAGAGGGATATCTTCACCGATGGCAGAGACCTCCACATTTTCTCCGTCCAGAATTTCCTCCGCTTTGGAAGCGAAAGGCTCCATACCGACACCGGAATAAATAAATAAATCTTTCTTAGCTAAATCAACCATCTCACGTGAGCTTGGTTCGTATGTGTGTGCATCCGCATTTGGCGGGTAGATGCTTTCTACATCGACATAATCGCCGCCGATTTTGGAAATAAAATCTTCTAATGCAAAAATAGTAGTAGAAATTTCAAGCTGTTCCTGATCTCTGTCCTGACTGTCGTCTGCAGATTGGCAGCCTGCAAGGAAAAGAAGGAATAAACCGAAAAAGAGAATGACCCGTTTTTTCATTGAATTGAACCTCCATTAATTTATATAGTACGTTTGAATTTCTTATAAAAAAGAAAAATAAGTAATCATTGCTATTATGGTTTGCTTCGTGAAAAAACAAACAATGAACATGTAATTCTTATCATTCGTAATCGTTACGATTTAAAATTTACAGGTTTTTAGAGGGGATGTCAAGCTATTTTTGGCAAAAAAAATTGTCAGCAGCTCATTTGCTGCTGACAATGGATGTGGTATTTATTAAGGTAAGCCGACAATCGTTTTTGGTTCTAAGAATTCTTCGATGCCGTAGTCTCCCCATTCGCGTCCAATACCAGATTGGTCGAAACCGCCAAATGGAGCGGTGAAGTCAGCTTGTTCATTATTGACTACAATTCTGCCGGAACGAAGGCTTTTTGCTGTTTTGGTCAGCGCATCCGGATCATTACCGACAACATAGCCTGCTAGCCCATAAATTGTACCATTGGCAATTTCAATTGCTTCATCTAAATCGTTATAGGTGATAACGGAAAGTACAGGACCGAAAATCTCTTCCTGAGCAATCGTATCTTCCGGTTTTACGTTAGTAAATACAGTCAGTTTAGAGTAATATCCTGTTTCTAAGCCTTCTGGTTTACCTGTGCCCCCGGCAACGAGGGTTGCTTCGCTGTCGATGCCTTTTTGAATATAATCTTGGACGGTATTCCATTGATCCTCTGATACTTGCGGTCCAGTGAAAGTAGATTCATCTTTTGGATCGCCTACAGGGTACTCAGGAAGATGTTTTTTAATCGCTTGGATAAAATCATCATGCATGGATTTTGGAACGAGCGCGCGCGTTCCTGCAGTACATACCTGACCTGTATTGCCGGCGATATGGGAAATAGCTGTTTTTGCAGCATAATCCACATCTGCATCATCCAATACGACAATTGGCGATTTACCGCCAAGCTCTAAGGAAACCTTTTTAATATCTTGAGCGGCGTTTTCCATAATTTTCGTACCTACGCCGCCGGAGCCTGTAAAAGAGACAAAGTCGATATCTGGATGAGAGCTGATGCCGTTACCGATGGTAGAGCCAGTACCGTTTACCAGATTGAATACGCCTTTTGGAACACCGGCAGCTTCGAACACTTCTTTTAATAAGACAGCTGCGAAAGGTGTTTCTGTTGATGGTTTTAATACGACGGTGCTGCCTGCTGCAAACGCACTAGCGAGCTTTGTAGACGCCTGATTTGTCGGGAAATTCCAAGGCGTGATTAAACCAGCGACGCCAATCGCATCCTTTTGAATAAAGGAGTTTTCCCGGTTTTCTGTGAAGTCAAAATCACGTACGAGCTTTGCTGCTGTCCGGAAGTGATTTAATCCCATCTGATACTGCACGTTGGTTGTAAATGTTACTGGAGAGCCAAGCTCAGCCATGATAACTTCAATAAATTGATCTTTTCGTTTTTCATATTCATCTGCGATACGGTCTAATAAATCAGCACGTTCCTCTTTGGTTGTTTGTGAAAATGCTGGGAAAGCATCCCGTGCAGCTTGAACTGCTTTATCAAGATCCTCTTTGGTACCAGAGCTGATTTCACCAATTTTTTCTTCTGTTGCAGGGTTGATTACATCAATTGTTTCGTTTCCAGTGGAATCAACCCACTGACCGTTAATATAATGCTGTATATAGTTATACATTTTCTCCACCTCTTTGCTTGTTTTTCAATAAAGAATATTCAACACACGTTATCAGCCTTTTTGAATATCCATTACTACTTGTTCCCAGAATAAAAAGTGATTAAACGTAGTAGAGAACATGGATTTAGTTAATAAAAAAAACTGCCTCTTCTTAAATAATGAAGAGAGACAGTTTTTGAGAGATTAGCCGCCAATAATATTAAATCCGGCATCTACATGCAATACTTCGCCGGTGATTCCACGTGCCAGTTCGCTAAGAAGGAATAATGTTGCATCTCCAACTTCCTCTTGGTCGATGTTGCGGCGCAGCGGAGCTTTTTCTTCCACAACTTGAGATTTTTCGTTGAAGTTAGCTACTCCTTTTGCAGAGAGTGTTCGGATTGGACCGGCCGACACAGCGTTCACGCGAATACCGTCTTTGCCCACATCTTCAGCTAAGTAGCGGACGCTTGCTTCCAGAGAAGCTTTAGCAACACCCATCACGTTATAGCCGGGAACGACTTGTTCTGCTCCGATGTAAGTTTGGGTAACGATCGAACCGCCTTCAGTCATCAGTTCCTTCGCAGCATTTGTTATGGTTACTAAGGAATAAGCGCTGATTTCTTGAGCAAGCAGGAAACCATCGCGGGAAGTAGTGACAAATTCACCCTGCAGGTCTTCCCGTTTAGCAAAGGCAACAGAGTGAACCAAGCCGTGAATCACGCCGATTTTTTCTTTTATTTCATTAAAGGCTCCCTGGATACTTTCATCGGATTCAACATCGCAAGAGATGATTGCTTTTGGTTCAATTTCATGCTTCTCTAAAAGTTTTACTAATTTTTTGTAGGATCTTTCCTGTCTATTGGTGAAAATAAGGTTCGCTCCGGCATTATGTAGAGATTTTGTAATACCCCAAGCAATACTTCTTTCGTTAGCGACGCCCATTACAACAATGTTTTTACCTTCTAATAATTTTGTCATACGTATCCTCCATTCAACATTTAACTTAGCATCTATTATAACGGATTAGTACCAGGTGATAAAGTTATAAACTGTTTTTCTTTTCTGATTTAGAGTGTCAGGGTTTTCCTGCTATAGAAAAATAGATACTGCCACTGGTTTTATACTATAGAAGAAACGAGTCAAAATAAGAAATATTAAGCTTTGGAAATCTTGTTATAACAGGTTTTGGGGAGCATTTTAGCGACTTTTGAAAAATAAAATAAAGTTTTTTTCATTTTTCCCTTTACAAACGGTTGGTTCCTCGATATAATAAAATTCGTCAGTTTGCGAGAGATGCTTTCAAAAAGCCTCTCAGAAACGCATTATGGCCCGTTGGTCAAGCGGTTAAGACACCGCCCTTTCACGGCGGTAACACGGGTTCGAATCCCGTACGGGTCATCAAATGGAGGATTAGCTCAGCTGGGAGAGCACCTGCCTTACAAGCAGGGGGTCGCAGGTTCGAGCCCTGCATCCTCCACCATCATGCCGGCCTAGCTCAACTGGTAGAGCAACTGACTTGTAATCAGTAGGTTGGGGGTTCAAGTCCTCTGGCCGGCACCATTTTTTCATGTATATAATTGATAATATGGTTAACAATATTATGGAGGGGTAGCGAAGTGGCTAAACGCGGCGGACTGTAAATCCGCTCCCTCAGGGTTCGGCAGTTCGAATCTGCCCCCCTCCACCATGTTTTTATTGGGCCATAGCCAAGCGGTAAGGCATCGGGTTTTGATCCCGTGTACCCCAGGTTCGAATCCTGGTGGCCCAGCCATTTTTATTTTTTAGAAGAAATACATGATAATACTATTACTGATAATAGTATTTTTTTATGGACAGAGGCTATACATAATGACCTGTCTTATCATAGGAGCCATTAGCTCAGTCGGTAGAGCAACGAGCGAAACTTCTACCGAATAATCTTCGAGTAACCCCGAAGCATTCCCTTCGAAGCGAATGCTTGCAGATGCAGGGGTCCACCAAACGGCGAAGCACGAAGTAAGATATCATTCTATTTTAAATGGGAGCCATTAGCTCAGTCGGTAGAGCATCTGACTTTTAATCAGAGGGTCGAAGGTTCGAATCCTTCATGGCTCACTACAAGCATGACAATTATAAAACACAGAAAAAACGGGATAATTTTATCTCGTTTTTTTCTTTATCAGGATAAAAATCTCATATTATTTGAACAACAGTTCGCCATTAGTAAAGAGCCGGCCATAGTCTGAGTAGTCCAGCGTTTTTGGTATATGTTAGAAGTTGGAAACACCAATGCATTACGGTAATGCTGCGAACATAGTTCCAGTCACGAAATAAGTATCTTCTGAATGAAAAAACGATAGAATTCGTGTTATAATCAAAATAGTTTATTTTAGTACATTGTAATAAAAAAGCATATTTCAGATATGATAAATAAAAAGGATGAGCTAGGCATGACCTCTTCAAGGATACCAGGGTTTTATAATATGACGGTAGAAGAAAGGCGGGCATTATTACGTGAGGCCTTTACTCTAACAGATGCAGAAACGCAAAATTTGTCTAACGCCGATGCGCTTACGGTAGGAAAAGCAGATAATATGATTGAAAACGTCATTGGTACCTATCAATTACCATTCGGATTGGGATTAAACTTTTTGATAAACGGGAAAGAATATGTAGTACCGATGGCTATCGAAGAAGCTTCTGTTGTTGCTTCTGCCAGTCATATTGCGAAGATAGTCAGAGAGGCTGGCGGTTTTCGGACAGAATCAAAAGAAAGACTGATGATAGGGCAGATTCAGGTGGTTGGATGTCCGGATTTTCAAGAAGCAAAGCAGCAAATCCTTCATCAAAAAGATACATTAATGAAAGCTGCCGATGATGCCTACCCAAGCATTGTCAGTCGTGGCGGCGGTGTGAAAGATTTAGATGTACGGCTTTTGAATGAGGACGATGCATCGTCTTATAGCAAAATGCTGGTCATGCATATCTATGTAGACACCTGTGATGCCATGGGAGCGAATATGATTAATACCATGGTGGAATCGATTGCGCCGATTGTAGAAGAAATAACCAAAGGAAAAGTGCATTTGCGTATTTTATCGAATTATGCCGATCGCAGCCTTGTTACAGCGAAATGCGTGATTCCTCCGCACCTGCTAAAAACAGGTTCGTTTGCTGGAGAAGAGGTCAGAGATGGTGTCATCCATGCGTATGAATTTGCTGCCTCTGATCCGTATCGTGCGGTAACGCATAACAAAGGGATTATGAACGGGATTGATCCTGTTGTCATTGCGACAGGAAATGATTGGCGGGCAGTAGAGGCAGGAGCACATGCTTATGCTGCCAGAAATGGTCATTATGGCTCCATGACTATGTGGTCAAAGGATGAAGAAGGTAATCTCGTTGGTGAAATTGAGTTGCCAATGTCGGTAGGAACTGTCGGGGGAGCGACTCGTGTGCACCCATTAGCTGATTTTTCTTTATCTGTTATGCAAATTGAATCAGCAGAAGAGCTTGCGCAGGTAATTGTAGCAGTTGGTCTTGCTCAAAATCTTGGAGCGCTCAAAGCGTTGGCGACAGATGGGATTCAAAAAGGGCATATGGCGCTTCATTCACGTTCTGTTGCGATAGCTGGCGGAGCAACTGGGGAGATGATTGATGTGATAGCAAAACAATTAGTAGAACAACAAGAAATCCGTGTGGGAAAAGCTAAAGAATTGGTGGAACAGTATAAACAATGAGTGCAGAAAAAGTAACAGCGTCGGAAAAAACAGCTATTGGTGTAGCTCATAGTAAGGTCATTTTAATTGGAGAGCATGCGGTTGTACACGGACAGCCGGCAATTGCTATTCCATTTCCTTTAATTGGCGTAGAGACGGTAATTGAGTATGTCCCTGGAGCGGTGAAAATGGACAGTACCTTTTATCATGGACCATTGCGGCATGCCCCGAAAGAGCTGGAAGGAATCGTAGAATGTGTCTCTAGTTCTTGTGAATATCTCGGGATTCCTTATAAAGATTTGTTAATACGGATTAATTCTTCGGTACCGCCAGGAAAGGGTCTTGGTTCAAGTGCATCTGTAGCTATTTCTATTATTCGCTCTTTATTCCATTATTGCGATAAGGAATGCTCGACAGAAGATTTGCTGCAATTAGCGAATGTGGCAGAAACCTATGCGCATGGAGCACCAAGCGGGCTGGATACCTTAACGATCACTTCCGATAAACCAGTGTGGTATAAAAAAGGAAGTCCTGTTGAGCACATTGAATTAGGAGAAGACCTGCATTTTATTGTTGCAGACTCCGGCAGATTCGGGGATACACGTACATCGGTTGAATCGGTAGCAAATCTGTTAAAAGCCGCTCCGCAGCGTATCCATTCCAAAATAGAACGGATCGGAGCATTAACGCATCATGCAAAAGATGCATTAGAAAAAGCAAGTAAACAGTTTTTAGGTCAACTGTTAAATGAAGCACAAAAAGAACTGGAAGCATTAGGAGTCAGTGATGCCGGTTTAAATAAATTGATTCGCTTTGCCCGGGAAGAAGGGGCTTTGGGTGCGAAATTGACAGGCGGCGGAAATGGCGGTTGTATCATTGCACTTGCGCAAAATGAAGTTCATTCAAAACAGCTGGCAGAGAAATTACGCCGGTTTGGTGCAGCGGCAGTCTGGCCGTTTGTTCTGAAAAAATAAAGCGATGCCTCATTCGGCGGGGTTTTTTCCCCGCTGAATGGAGCCGCACGAAAAGAATGATTTGACAGGGATTGTAGAAAAGGAGATTCAAATAATATGAAGGCAACAGCAAGAGCGCATACGAATATTGCTTTAATCAAGTATTGGGGGAAGCGGAATGAATCATTGATTCTTCCTGCCAACAGTAACCTTTCCGTGACATTAGATGGTTTTTCTACAGAGACAACCGTTCATTTTCAGGAAGGGTTAAAAAAAGATTCCTTTTGTTTGAATGAACAGAATGTAGAAGGAGATGCGCTTGGAAAGGTAGCGGTATTTTTAGATAAGGTGCGTGCTCTTTCTGGAAAGGAAATCTATGCACAGGTTCAATCTGTGAATCATGTTCCTACTGCTGCCGGATTTGCTTCCTCTGCATCTGGTCTTGCAGCATTAGCTGCAGCAAGCTCCAAAGCAATCGGACTTTCCTTAGATGATACGGAATTATCGAGGCTGGCTCGTCAAGGCTCTGGTTCTGCTTCCCGTTCGATTTTCGGCGGTTTTGTTGAATGGCAAATGGGGGAACGGGAAGATGGCTCCGATTCGTTTGCTGTGCAAATTGCTGATAAGTCACACTGGGATATTCGCATTGCTGCTGTCGTCTTGTCAAAAACAGAGAAAAAGGTTTCAAGCAGAGAGGGGATGCGCCGTACCGTAGAAACCTCTCCTTTTTATGCAGGCTGGCTGGAGCAGACAGCAAAGGATCTGCAAGAAATAAAACAAGCCATTAAAGTAAAAGATTTTGAGAAGATGGGAAGCGTTGCAGAAGCGAACTGCATGCGCATGCATGCTACAACATTGGGAGCGAACCCGCCGTTTACTTACTGGCAGGATACGACAATGCGTGTGATGCAGACGGTACAATCCTTAAGAGAACAAGGAATTCCTGCCTTTTTTACGATTGATGCCGGTCCGAATGTAAAAGTTTTATATTTACCAGAAGATGAAGATAAAGTAAAAAAACAGCTGCAGGCCACAGAAGGCGTGGAGGATATTATAATCAGCAAACCCGGAAGCGGAATAAGCTATAGATAGGAGGATAATATGGTGGCAAAATCAATCACGGTCAAAGTACCAGGAAAATTAATGATTGCGGGAGAGTTTGCCGTATTAGAGCCTTATCAGAATCTGGCAGTGATGGCAGTGAACCGTTTTGTTTATGCAACGGTATCGGAAGCCGATAGCCACCAGCTGACTCTTTCGGACTTTTCTCTTCATAAGGTCCCATGGTCTTGGCGAGAGACAGATATACATATTGAATCAGATGACCCCCGGCTGTCTTTTGTAAAGAGTGCACTCCGGGTCACTTATCGTTATCTGGAAGAACAAGGACTGCCAGTTCTTCCAATGCATGTTTCTACACGCAGTGAGCTGGATGATGCCTCTGGCGTGAAATATGGATTAGGCTCCAGTGCAGCAATTGTTACTTCTATCGTGGCGGGAGTCTTACGTTTTCAGGCTCCGCGATTGGCTGAAAAAGATATCATATTCCGTTTAGCTGCGATATCGCATGTGATTACGCAAGGGAACGGATCGGGAGCAGATATCGCTGCATCCACTTATGGCGGACTGCTTCAATTCTCTTCTTTTCAAGCAGATTGGCTTCTTGAAGCATACCGAAAAGCAGATTCTGTCACAGAAGTAGTAGAGAAGGATTGGAAATATTATAAAACGAAGCCGATTACGCTGCCAGAGAATGTTTACTTTTGTGTAGGCTGGACAGGCAGTGCCGCATCTACGAAAGATTTAGTGAACCAGGTGCGATTATTGAAAATAAATAATGCGGAAGCATATGCGGCATTTCTGAAAGATAGTGAACATGCCGTATCTCAATTTTTGACTGGCGCAAAAGATAATGGTATCAATCAATTATTTGCTGGGATAAAGGCTAATCGAAAAGCGCTGAATCAAGTAGGGAAAGCAGCAAATACAAATATTGAGACACCTGATTTAACCGTCTTATGTAACTTGGCAGAGGATTTAGGAGGCGCTGGGAAGCCTTCTGGAGCTGGAGGCGGAGATTGCGGAATTGCTTTTATGCCTTCGCAGGAAGCAGCAGAGCAGTTAGCACTTGCTTGGGAAGAAGCAGGAATTAAAGCCTTGACGTTATCTCCTTTTATCGGCGGAGAGACAGTAATGAAAGAGAATGATTCTGTTTAAGAATTTTTAGAAACAACAAAGAAGAGCCGTTTTGCAATTCGATGCATTGTAAATCGGTTCTTTTCTTTTTGCATGTAAATCACAGGAATCCTGATACCATCTTTCAAATATTTTCAAGTTTCTTATAAAAAATAAAAAATGTTTAATGAAGTGAAGGACAAAATAAGATATTATTATTCATAGAGATATAGTTGGTTAGGGGAAATTTACATAGAGATGTTTGTGGGTAGGAAATGTAACAAAAAAAGACATACACAGGAGATGTCTTTAAAAATAGAGTAAGGATGATTTAAGAGGATTTTTTTAAATAAGCAAAGATTAATGCATCCAATTTTTCGCTTGTGGACAAGACAGGTTCTGAGTCTAATCCATGCTTCTCAGACAATGTCAGCATTTCTTCTCTGCATTGTTCAATCTCCATGAATAACGATTTTTTATCCACAAATTTCACTCCTTTTTTAGTATACTTATCGTTAGATATACCCTGTCGGAAAAAAAATAAACATTCTTTTTTAAAATGTGAAACCTTACAAGCGGTTGTTTCGTATAGAGAGTACCGCATAGTGCGGAGGTAATTAGATGGACCAATTTATAAAGAAAAAGATTATGGAAGTTAAAAAAGGAGACCAATCTGCTTTTTCGGATGTTGTATCCTTTTATCAAGATAAAATATACCAGCACTGCTACCGTATGCTGGGTAATAAGCACGAAGCGGAAGATATTGCACAAGAAGCGTTTATACGTGCATATGTGAATATTGATTCATTTGATGAGAGCAGAAAATTCTCTACATGGTTATACCGCATAGCTACGAATTTAACCATTGACCGCATGCGCAAGCGTAAACCGGACTTTCATCTTGATGCAGAAGTAAAAGGGACAGAAGGTTTGGATATGTATTCGCAGCTTGCCAGTACGGAACGTCTGCCTGGGGAAGAAGTAGAGAGCAGAGAACTGCAGCGGTATATTCATCATGAAATTTCTCAGCTTCCTTCTAAATATCGGAGTATTATCATGCTCAGGTACCTGGAAGAATTTTCACTAAAGGAAATCAGTGAAATTCTTGATGTTCCTCTTGGTACGGTAAAAACGCGGATTCATCGTGGAAGAGAGGCCTTGAGAAAAAGGCTTCGACATGTGTAAAGGAGCGTGCTTGATGTGAGCTGCAATAAAGAGTATATAAAAAAAATGCATGACTATTTAGATGGGGATATTTCCGCAGACGAAGAAAGCTTACTAAGAAGGCATCTGGAGGATTGTGAAGATTGTCAGAAGCATTTTCATGAGCTTCATCGAACCATTGCTTTAATAAAAAGTGCGGAACGGATGGAAGCCCCGGTTGGTTTTACAGAAAACGTTATGAATAAATTGCCGACAGAAAAGAAATCGGTAAAGTACAAGCGCTGGTTTAAACATCATCCAATCCTTGTTGCAGCAGCCATTTTCTTCTTGTTGATGATAGGCAGTCTTTCATCCACGTTTAATCAAGGAACGGAGCAGCTTGTTGTTTCTGCACAGGAAGAGCTTGTCATTGATGGAGACACTGTGATTGTGCCGGAGGGTGTCACTGTTTCCGGAGACGTCTACGTGAAAAACGGTGATTTATTAGTGCTCGGAACGGTTGACGGCAATGTTACCTTGTTTAATGGAGAGCTTTTAGACGGCGAATCGGAGCTTGAAGGCGGTGGCCTGATGGCCTCTGCAGGAGGAGTCAACGGAGAGCTGGAAACCATAGACCAAACGTTTGAGTGGATATGGTATCATATAAAGAATTTCTTTAAAGGATTATTCGCATTTTAAGATAAAACAATGAAAAAAGGAGCGAGATGATGTCGCTCTCTTTTTTTGGGCGAAAGAAACTGTCATAATGGGGTAAAACATGCCTGTTCCATTGATCATGAAAAAACAGCTGGTTCAGGATGTTGGAGTGATCAAATCTGGCATTTTTTTCCAACACACATTTTAATGGATGTTGCATTTTCTAAAGAAAATAATAAACTACAGACAGGTCTGTTTTTACAAATTTATGATATAATAATTATCGACTGTAATTCATAATAGTTCATGTTAATATAAAACGAAACTTTCTTCAGCGGGAATTTGTTCTTTCCCTCCGCTGAAGGATTCAGAGAGCTGACTCACGTTATCTCCTGCTTAAATAAACCGAGTCCATTCTCTATTTAGAGGCGGGAATTTTACGGGCAGTTCTCCGTGAGAAATAATTGCTTTTAAGATAATGTTTAAAACAAACAGGTAATTCTATTGGGTAAAGGATGTGTGCACATGCTTGATGGGGGATTTGACTTTTTAGATCTGCTGCGAATTGGCGTTGATATCGCTCTCGTCTGGTATGTATTATATAAATTAATCATGCTGATCAGAGGAACAAAGGCTATTCAGCTGTTAAAGGGAATAGCAGTTGTAATGGTTGTGTGGGGAGTAAGTATGCTGTTAAACTTACAAACCATCCAATTTATCACAGGCCAAGTTATTAATTGGGGAGTTATTGTAATTGTTATTTTATTCCAGCCGGAGCTGCGAAGAGCATTAGAGCAGCTGGGACGAGGAAATATCTTCGCCAGATCGGGAAGCTCTGCAGAAGAAATTATACAAAATGAAATTGAGGCTATCGTTACGTCTTGTAATTATATGGGTAAAAGAAGAATTGGTGCGCTTATCTCCATTGAAAGAGAAACAGGAATTGGGGATTATGCGGAAACAGGGATTCCAATCAACGGAAAGCTTACTCACCAGCTTCTGACAAACATATTTACACCAAATACACCGCTTCATGATGGAGCAGTGATTATAAAAAATGAAGAGATAACAGCTGCGGCTTGCTACCTGCCTTTATCTGAGAGTCCATTTATCTCCAAGGAGTTAGGAACAAGGCACCGTGCTGCAATGGGAATCAGTGAAGTAACAGATGCGTTAACGATTGTTGTTTCTGAGGAAACAGGTGCCGTCTCTTGTACAAAAAATGGAGAGCTGCATCGTGATATCGATGAAGAAAAATTAAGAGAAATGCTTTTAACGCATTTATCAATCGTGCCGAAAGCCTCTGAAAAAAAATCATGGAAACGGAGGACTGGTAAGCGTGGATAATTGGTTTAAGAGTAAGTGGTTTGTCCGTATTCTTTCCTTAGCTTTTGCGGTAACACTCTATGCTTTTGTCAATGTGTCCGAAACACCAAATTCCGATTCAACATTTTCTGGTTCAACCACTTCCACAGAAACCTTGGAACAAATTCCAGTGGATATCCGTATTGACCGCGACAGCTATGTTGTCAGCGATGTTCCAGAAGAGGTCGATGTCACTTTGCAAGGGAATCGAGGCAGTATGACACCGTACATACTTCAACGTAATTTTGATGTGTACGTTGACTTAGAAGGGTTAGAAGAAGGAACGCATGTTGTTGAACTGCAGCATAATATAGCAGGAGATGTGGAAGTATTTATTGAGCCGAAAACAGCAGAAGTCACCATTGAAGAACGGGCATCTCAAGAGTTTACTGTAACTGCTGATCTGATTAATCAAGACCTGATGGCAGATGGTTACGAAGTGGTCGATTACAGTGTCGATCCGGAAACGATAACGATCACAAGCTCAGCAAGTGTCATTGAATCGATTGGCTCTGTAAGGGCCTATGTGAATATGGAAGGTGTCGATGAGTCAATTAATAATCGGGAGCTTCCGATAAGTGTATATGATGTACAAGGAAATGAATTGAATGTCGGATTAGACCCTGAAAGTGTTCAGGTCTCTGTAGAAGTCGACAATCCAAGCAAGTCTGTACCGCTCTCTGTAGAGACAACAGGTGAGCTGGAAGAAGACCTTGAGCTGGACTCTATTTCTCCAAATGAAGAGGAAGTGGAGATTTACTCTCAAAGTGACGTGCTGGAGGATATTTCAGAAGTGACTACCGAGCCGCTGGACTTATCCGAGATTGAAGAATCCGGCACAGTTGAAGTACCGCTTGATTTACCGGAAAACGTGCAAGCGCCGGAGACAGAAGAGGTAGAAGTTACGGTAGAAGTAGAAGGAGCAAATGTAATCGAGAATGTAGCTTTAGAAGAAGAAGGCTTAGCAAATGGATTGGAAGCATCTTATGCAGATCCTGCATTAGAAGTGGAAGTGACAGGAGATGCATCGGTGGTCAATGGTTTAACGGCAGATGATATCAACGCCGTACTGGATTTATCTGATTTAGAATCAGGAGAGCATGACGTGCCTATTGACATTGAAGCTCCTGAGGATGTCACTGCCACAGGAAATGTGGAAGAAGTCACGGTGGAAATAATCGATCCGGCTGAAACAGCAGAAGAATAGTTGTATATTGTATGGTCAAAGGAGAGATATAATAATGGGTAAATTTTTTGGAACAGACGGTGTCAGGGGAGTAGCAAATGAAGGGCTGACTCCTGAAATGGCATTTAAGCTCGGCCGTTTTGGCGGATATACGTTAACAAAAGGCAGTGAAAAGCCGCGCGTTTTAATCGGCAGAGATACACGTATTTCTGGACATATGCTGGAAGGCGCGTTGATCGCAGGTCTGCTGTCAACAGGTGTAGAAGCAATGCGGCTGGGTGTTATTTCAACGCCGGGGGTCGCTTACTTAACAAAAGCAATGAGCGCACAGGCAGGGGTGATGATTTCTGCATCCCATAATCCTGTAGAGGATAACGGGATTAAATTCTTCGGTTCAGATGGATTTAAGCTGACAGATGCTCAGGAAGCAGAAATTGAAGCTTTATTAGAACAAGAAGAGGATGATCTGCCTCGCCCGACAGGCGCTGGTATCGGATCAGTGAGTGATTATTTTGAAGGCAGACAGAAATACCTGTCCTTCTTAAAAGATACGATTGATAACGATTTTGACGGAATACGTATCGCTGTGGATTGTGCACATGGAGCAACATCCAGCCTGGCTACACATCTATTCGCAGATTTGGAGGCTGACATTCATTCCATGGGCTCTACACCGAACGGCCTGAATATTAATGATGGTGTCGGTTCTACCCATCCGGAAGGGCTACAGCAATATGTGCTGGATAAAGAAGCGGATGTCGGACTGGCTTTTGATGGAGACGGTGATCGCTTGATTGCTGTGGATGAAAAAGGAAACATTGTGGACGGCGATAAAATCATGTTCATCTGCGCAAAATACCTGAAAGAAATTGGGATGCTGCGTAAGGACACTGTCGTATCCACTGTCATGAGTAACTTAGGCTTTTATAAGGCATTAGAAGAAGCTGGTCTGAAAAGCGATAAGACGGCAGTCGGTGACCGATATGTCATGGAAGAAATGCGTAAAAACGACTATAACCTAGGCGGGGAACAATCCGGCCATATTATCTTTTTAGATTATATTACTACAGGAGACGGTCTGTTATCTGCATTGCAGCTTGTGAATGTAATGCGTGAATCAGGCAAGACCCTCTCAGAACTGGCAGACGAAATGACTATTTTCCCGCAGACATTGATCAATGTTCGGGTTACAGATAAGAATGAAGCATTGACCAGCCCAATCATCTTAGATGAAGTACAAGCTGTGGAAGAGGAATTGGGAGAGAATGGACGCGTTTTAGTCCGCCCATCTGGAACAGAACCGCTTGTGCGTGTCATGGTAGAGGCAAAGACAGAGGAAGATTGCCAGGCCTATGCAGAACGAATCGTAAAAGTCATTGAAAATCATTTAGGTGCTTAACAATATCATGTACCTAAAGTAAAAAAACGCATGGATGCTCACGGTACCAATCCTGAAGTTAGAGGAGTAAATCTAACTTTTGGTGAAATACCCATCCATGCGTTTTTTTAGTTCTTAGAATCCATAGGAATCCTCTTTCTTTTTCCGGATGATTTCGCTGGCTTCATACGTGTCCATGGTGTCCTCAATCAAACGCTCTAATCGAATGAAAACATCATCATCGACGATCTTCTTTTGTTGAAAGCTCTTTTCTTCAACATAAACAAAGGTTTGTACTATTTGTGCTTTCATATAGGATAAAGTTGGCTTTAATTGATGATCAGCAACTAAATAATGCTTGGAAGAGCCTGCGGTTACGAAAAAGCTTACGGTCTTATCCTGAAATGCCCCAACAGGAAGCAAATCAAAAATATTCTTTAAGCTTGCCGGGATAGATGCCTGGAATACCGGCGTGCCGATAATCATCACATCTGCCTCCATCACCTGCCTGGTGACCCAGGCGGTGTCTCCGGAATAATCGAGATAGTTCCGGCCGTCACTAAATTGCAAATCATAATCTTTTAAATCAATCAGCTGAAAATCTGCTTCTGGATATTTTTCAGCAATTTCTTTTGCGACAGCATCCATAACCGTCCGAGTTTTCGAACCGACAATGGATCCGGATAAACCAATGATCTTCATGTGCTAATCCTCCTGATTCCTGCCAGTGTACTTACGAATGGCAGGCAAAATTTCCGTGCCAATCATTTCAATATTCTTAGCCAATTGTTCAAATGGAACACCGCCAAAGTCCATTTGCGCTAAGTAGCGCTGATGTCCAAACAGCTCATGCTGATAGAGGATTTTTTCAATAACCTCCTGCGGACTGCCGACATTGATGACACTGCGCTTATCCTTTGCCTGTGCGAATGCCTGCTTCGGAAACCCTTGTCCATTCGTCAGCTTCATTCCTTCATTGATATAAGGGTACATTTGCTGCAGTGCCTCCTGACTTGTTTCTGCCACATGGAAAAAACCGGTGACGCCGACAGGAAGTGCTTCTGTTTGGTGTCCGCTTCTTTCAGCTGTTTCCCGATACGCATCAATGACGTTTTTAAAAGCACTGGCCGGACCGCCAAGTGTTGCCAGCATCATCGGTACCCCGGCGTAGCCTGCCTTCATCGCACTGGCCGGGGTTCCGCCAACTGCACGCCAGATGGGCAGTGTATTATCTTTCGGACGGGGCAGCACATGTGCATCTTTTAAGGGTGCACGATAATTCCCTTCCCAGCTGAGCCTTTCCTTTTCATTAATCTGCAGCAGCAAATCAAATTTTTCTTCATATAACGCTTCATAATCCTGTACGTCATACCCTAATAATTCAAATAGCCCAATTCGGGAAGCTCTTCCGGCAATAATTTCGGCACGTCCATTAGAAATTAAATCAATTGTAGCAAAATCTTCATAAACCCGAACGGGGTCAGAGGTACTGATAATCGTTGATGAACTGCCCAGTTTGATGGTTTCTGTCGCCTGCGCAATCGCCGCCAATACCACGCTGTGTGCCTGCGTAGTGAAATAATCCTGATGACTTTCTCCGACACTGAAAAAATCTAACCCTGCTTGTTCTGCCAGCTTTGCTAATTCGATAATTTCCTGAAGACGCTGCTGTGCCGAAATCCGTTTTCCTGTGAAAGGGTTGGTTAAGTGATCTCCCAGCGTATAAAGCCCAAATTCCATTCCTTTCTTTTGGTCAATGCGATATTGTTCCATACTTATGCTCCTCCATTGTTTTAGATTTTTAAGGTTAAACCTATCTATTAAAAAATGTATTTGAAGTAAATTGCTTTGGGGGAGGAAGTGAGCTGCAGGCAGATAGGTAAATGATGTGTTATTTTCTGCATGTATCGTCTCAAATTCTCCTCTCTATATCACTTTACTATTCAAATGATAAAATGACAATCAAAGTAGCTTGAATTAAATATAGTTTTACTTTTCCGCACTACTAGAGGAAGAAAGACCAGAGTGTAGGTGGTGTATTTTATAAATAGTGGTATAATATAGAAAATACAGATAAAAGGGAGTGCGGGCAGAATGATAAAATTTCCAAAACCGAAAGTAGAACAGTTCTTTTATACGTATAGTATCGATCATTTCCAAGTGAGCAAAGATGAACAAAAGCTGGTATTTTCAACGAACTTGAGCGGTAAACGTAATTTATGGGCATTAGACTTGAGTAAAGAGCATACCTATCCATTTCAGTTTTCTCAAAAGGATGAATCCTCCTCATTTATTCAGTTTGATCCAAATGGGAAGTATGTTTTAACAAGCTTTGATGCAGATGGGGATGAAAATTATCACATTTACGCCCTGCCTCCAGAGGGCGGATTACCGCAGCCGCTGATTACGGGAGCGGAGGACGAAAAATACTTATTTGCATACCTGAGCAAGGACGGAAAACGAATTTATTATAATACCTCTAAAAATAATCCGAGCTTTTTAAACACGCATGTGCGCTATCTGGATACAGATAAAGATGAGCTGTTAGCAGAGGGAGAAGGAGCGCCGACTACACTGGCAGGTGTATCGGAAGATGAAGAGACATTAATATACGAAAGCGTGTTTGCGAACACGTATAATAATATATTCATCGAAAAAGGGGAAGAGAAAATCTATCTTACTCCTGATCCGAAAAAAGTGCATGTATCCTATGATCCGGTTTTCACGGATAATCACAGCATTTATTTCCCGACGGATTATGAAGGCGAATATAAGTATTTAGCCAAATATGATATGAAACAAGAGGCCTTTTCAAAAGTTCTTGAGCTGGAGGAAGAATCGATTGAAACCGTAAAATATGATAAATCATCCGATTCATTGTATGTAGTGACAGAAAAGGGTGTTGTCGATAAGTTTTATCAGTATAAAGTAAAATCAGGAGAGCTGAAAGAAATCACAAAGCCTTTTGATTTAATTGATCAGGTGACTGTAACAGAATCAGGGGCAGTTTATCTCCTTGGGGGATCTGCAGTTAAGCCGGATAACATTTATCGTCTGACAAATGGTGAGAAATGGGAGCAGCTCACAGATAATCGTGTTCTGGGTGTATCGGAAGAGGAACTCGTGGATCCTGAAATTGTGACCTATGCTTCATTTGACGGGATGGAAATCGAATCACTTCTGTTCAGGGCAAAACCGGAAAATGCAAATGGGTATACTGTATTTTGGCCACATGGCGGGCCACAGGCAGCAGAACGGAAATTTTTCCGTGCGATGTTCCAAAGCATTCTCAATCGCGGTTATCATATTTTCGCACCAAACTTTCGCGGGAGTACAGGCTATGGTTCCTCTTTTGTGAAACTCGTCGAGCAGGATTGGGGGCATGGACCGCGCCTCGATAATGTGGAAGGCATCAAATGGCTGTTTGATCAAAAGATTACGGACCCTGATCATCTATTCTTAGTAGGAGGAAGCTATGGAGGCTACATGGCGCTTCTCCTGCATGGGCGGCATCCAGAATATTTTAAAGCAGTGATTGATATCTTTGGCCCGTCCGACTTATTTACCTTCGTCAATTCTGTACCGGCGGATTGGAAGCCGATCATGGAAAGATGGCTTGGCGATCCAGAGCGTGATAAGGAGCGTTTTGTGACTGATTCTCCAGTGACTTATTTGGAAACCATGACAAAGCCGATGCTGGTTATCCAAGGTGCAAAAGATCCGCGTGTGGTGAAGGAAGAATCAGATCAAATTGTCCAAAAGCTGCAGGATAAAGGCCGCGATGTGGAGTACCTGGTGCTGGAGGATGAAGGTCATGGATTCTCTAAAAAAGAGAATGAGATTAAAGTGTATAAGCGGATGTTAGATTTTATGGAAAAGCATAAGTAGAAAAAACATCAGTGAAGCTGCGAATGGGATAGCTTTGCTGATGTTTTTTGTTTATAATTTATCGAATATGTTTTATCTGTGTTTTTATCCGGTCCAATCGCTTTTTTAGATTGGAGCGGTTATCTTCTTGTAATACTACATTGGCTTTTGCTGCAAGGATTTCTACAACGCCGTCAATGGATAAATGGTCTGTTTGTATTTTTATTCCAAATGCTTCATCAGCTAAACGTGTTATACATCGGTCCATTTGTCTGAAGCCCCATGAATTCTTTCTTTCCAGCCGATTCTTTAACCGGCGTTCAAGGACTTCTTTTGATGCGGATAAAACGAACGGATATAATTGGATTTCTTCTGATTCCAAACTTCCGGTAATTTCTTCAAAATAAAGTTTATCTGTGATTGTCATTGGAATAATAATTGGCTCTTTATCATTTTCAGCAATATACTTTATAATCTTGTGATTAAATTCTCTCCACATTTTATAATCTTGAAAGTCATGCTTTTTTAACTTGTCAGGCAAATTCTGATTTAGGAAGAAACCAATATTTTCTGGATCGTACACGAAGGAATTTTCCAATCTTCTATGAAGCTCATACGCTGTTTGTGTTTTTCCTGCTCCAAAAGCACCGTTGATCCAAATGATTTTTGTCATGGGGAAGCTCCTTTTGTCAGGTGAGATTTTAAAATTTTCTTTAAAGCCTTTTCATTTGTTTTTCATTATATCACTCTGCTTCATCCCTCTTCAAACCTTCTCCCATCCACTTCTGTAAGGTGGATACCTCCCGTCACTTGTGGATATTCTGCAACATTTTAGAAGGATTTCATAAACTATCTTATCGGAAAGCAAGAAAAAGGTTGACCTTGAATACGACTTTCCGATAGAATATAGAAAGTTCTTGTTTTCCAAATGAAAGAAGTCCGTTTAACAAGAGCAAATAAAAGGAGAGAGGAGCAGAGAAACACGAAAGGAAACTATAATAACAAGCGCCAGGACTATTCTACGGACGGTCAGGAAGAATAGTTGACGAGGTCGGGGGTTATCGAATTATTCGGCGGGTGCCTCCCAGCTGTCCATCGCAGCTGCTGCTTTATCTTTAAACCATCAGGGTGACTTGATGAACAAAGAGATAAAGAATGATGTCTATAAAGGAAGTTCAAAAAGTCTCCAAATAATAAGCGGCGAATCTCTGCGTTGACGTCTTTTTTCCGATACTCACGTATCAAAAAGCATACGCTGCGTTCGTAAAAAAGACGTCGCCTTGATCTTCTTGCTTCTAATTTGGCAACTTTTTGCACACGTATTTATAAAACTAACACGAGAAAGGGGCAGAACAAGGCCCCTTCGCTTCGAATCGGTCTTTTGTCTCTGCCCCTTCAAACAAGGAGGACATCGACATGTGCGGAATCGTCGGTTACATTGGACAAAATGATACGAAAGAAATTTTATTAACAGGCTTGGAAAAATTAGAATATCGCGGATATGACTCTGCAGGTATTGCGACTTTAGGGGAAGACGGCGTACACGTAACAAAGGTAAAAGGACGTATCGCAGCGTTACGCGAAGAAGTAGATAACAGCAAGGATGCGACTATTGGTATCGGTCATACGCGTTGGGCGACGCATGGTGTGCCAAGTGTGCAAAACGCTCATCCACATCAGAGCTCAACAGAACGTTTTACCATTGTGCATAATGGGGTTATTGAAAACTATGTAGACCTGAAGAAGGAATATCTGGCAGATGTTGACTTTGTGAGTGAAACAGACACAGAGGTTATCGTACAGCTTATTGAAAAACTTTATGAAAAACATAAAAATACCAAAAAAGCATTTGGTGAAGCAATGAGCCTGCTGAAAGGTTCTTATGCTATCGGTCTGATTGATGCAGAAGATCAGGAAACTTTATATGTATCCAAAAATAAAAGCCCGCTGCTGGTTGGTTTAGGCGAAGGTTTTAACCTGATTGCCAGCGATGCTATGGCGACGTTGAAAGAAACAAACGAATACTTGGAAATCTATGATAAAGAAATTGTTCTTGTCAACCGCAGCTTTGTAGAAGTGCAGACATTAGATGGAGAAGTCATCAACCGAGAGCCATTTACAGCGGAAATCGATGCAAGTGATACAGAAAAAGGAACATACCCTCATTTCATGCTGAAAGAGATCGATGAACAGCCAATTGTGATGCGCAATATTATTCGTGAATATCAGAATGAAAAAGGCGAATTAAAGTTAGAAAAAAATATTCGTAAAGCCATGCAAAAAGCAGATCGCATATATATTATTGCAGCAGGAACGAGCTATCATGCCGGATTAGTTGGAAAAGAGTTTCTAGAAAAACTTTCTAATATTCCTGTAGAAGTACATGTTGCAAGTGAATTTTCCTATAACATGCCGCTGCTATCTGAAAAACCTTTATTTATCTTTATTTCTCAAAGTGGGGAAACTGCAGATAGCCGTGCCGTATTAGTTAAAATCAAAGAATTAGGACATCCAGCACTGACATTAACAAATGTGCCTGGATCAACCCTTTCTCGTGAAGCAGATTATACCTTGCCTTTACATGCTGGACCAGAAATTGCTGTTGCTTCCACAAAAGCGTATACAGCACAAATTGCTGTTTTAGCGGTTCTTGCAGTAGATACAGCAAGGGTAAAAGGTATTAAATTAGATTTTGATCCATTACAGGAGCTGGCTATCGTAGCGAATGCAATGGAAATCATTACGAACCAAAAAGAAGATCTGGAGCAGTTAGCAAGAGATTATTTTGCGACAACACGCAATGCTTTCTTTATTGGCCGCAGTACAGATTATCATGTTGCGCAAGAAGCAGCATTGAAGCTGAAAGAAATCTCCTATATTCAAGCAGAAGGCTTTGCTGGAGGAGAGCTGAAGCATGGTACCATCGCATTGATTGAGGATGGTACGCCAGTTATTGCTTTAACTACACAAGAAAATGTAAACTATTCTATTCGTGGAAACGTGCAGGAAGTGGTTGCACGCGGGGCAAATGCACTTATTATCAGCTCAAAAGGCTTAGAGCAGGATGAGGATGCTTTTGTACTGCCGGCAGTGCATGAGCTGTTGACTCCATTGGTAAGTGTGATTCCAATGCAGCTTCTGGCTTATTATGCAGCGTTGCACCGTGACTGTGATGTCGATAAACCACGGAATTTGGCCAAGAGTGTTACGGTGGAATAAAAAGAACATTCGTAAGGATTAGTTTTGTGAATTTAAAATAAAGTCGCGATGTTTATAAAAAAGATGCGATGTTTAAAATAAAGTCGCGACGTTTATAAAAAAGTTGCGAAGCTTTGCCCCTTTGGATATGATTATCTAAAGGGGTGTTTTTGTGTCGAAAAGAAAAAGAACATCTAAAATTGAGGCTCTATACTGAATGTGGTGGTGCCCTCCGTTCCATCGCCAGATGGAACGGAGACAAAAAAATACACTCTATTTCCTCTCTCTGGTAACCTTGAGTTGTCGAGACAAAAGGAATGGGAGAGGAAAAGAGTGCATCATCATTTTATCACAGAGTTGTTAGGAATTAAAGATACGCATGTAGATGTGTGGGATATCAGAGAAGAAGAAAGTTATTTTATTGCAGAATTATTCACGAAACAGCGTATGCAGAAATGTCCTTTTTGCCGTAAAAGAACCAAGCGGATACATGGCTATCGTTGGCAAAGCATTCAAGGACCAGCGTTTACAACCAAGGAAGTTCATCTTTCCCTGCGAAAACGACGTTATATTTGCACGTCGTGTCATCACACATTTTATGAGCGTCTACAAATGATTCATCGGTATCAACGTTGTATGGCGAGTGTGCAAACGACAGCGATGATGCATGCAGCGGTGAGTTCCTTTCGTACAGCGGCGCTAGTAACCGGAGTAACAGTGAATCGTGTCTTACGGTGGTTTGATCAGAAGGAGTTAACTACCAGCAAAGTGTTGCCGCGAGTCATTGCGATCGATGAGTTTAAAGGTGACGCTGATGGAGAGAGGTTTCAATTGAATGTGGTCGATGTGGAGAACCGAAGAATTATCGATATCTTGCCAAATCGAAAAGTGGAAACCATTGAAGCGTACTTAAAGTCCTGTGATACAGGTAAAGTAGAAATGGTAGTAATGGATTTATCTCAAGCGTTTAATTTCCAAATGCGTGGTCTAACTCCACCGTCTTTAGACGGTATCCGCTTTTAGCCTTATCTTTTTTGTCCATACTAATGGATGAGGTGATAGTATGGACGGATATCGAAAAAGCGGTCATGCAGTATATGATATAAAGTACCATGTTATATGGGTAACAAAGTATAGATATAAGGTATTGCAAGGTCATATAGCAGTTAGAGCAAGAGAATTGATTAGGCAAGGATGTGAAGCAAGAGGAATAACCATCCTGCAAGGTAGTGTTGGCAAAGACCATATCCATTTATTATTATCTTGTCCACCAAGTGTTGCGCCAAGTAAAATCATGCAATATCTGAAAGGAAGATCATCAAGGTTATTACAGGACGAATTTCCAGAACTAAAGAAAAGATATTGGGGACAGCATTTGTGGGCAAGAGGGTACTTTTGCGCCACAGTTGGAACAGTAACGGAAGAGATAATAAGAAATTATATAGCCAATCAATTCAATGAAAACAAAGACGATATATTCAAGATTGAAGAATGAGTTCAGTCTTATTTTGAATATGCTTCAGCTTAATGACTTTGAGCAGGACTTTAGCCTGAAGAGCGACTTTAGTCGCCGACATTCATGTCCAAATCCACCTGCTTTAGCAGGTGGTCGTTTAAACAAGCAATTCGAAAAGCACTGGGAAATCCTCTGATTATCGCTGACCGTTTTCACTTTATGCGTCAGGCCTATTGGGCTCTAGATGAGGTCCGCCGTGAAGTTCAAAAGGAGCTGCCCAAGAAAGATCGAATTCGAATGAAACGTTCCAAAAAACTTCTGTGGAAATCATGGACAACCTGTTCAGATGATCAGAAGAAGAAAGTCGAGCAATTATTAAGGATAGATCCCCGCTTAAAGGAAGCTTATGGTTTAAAGCATGAATTGGATACGTGGTTTAAGGAAAGTGATGCGCACAACGCAACTGCTGGATTAGAAGCGTGCCTGGAGAAGTTGAATGCATCCGCGTTAGAGGGATTTCATCGTGTCGCACGTACATTTAAAAGATGGCAACAAGAAATTCTGCATTCTTTTATGTATCCCTTTAATAATGGCTACATAGAAGGCGTTAATAATACGATTAAAGTATTAAAAAGATTATCTTATGGGATTAAACAGTTTGATCGAATGAGAAAGAAAATTCTATGGCAACAAGAGGTAAAGCTTGTCTTAAAGCAAGCTTATAAATAAAGAGGTGGAGGAATGATATTCCACCACCACATTTGACATAGAACCAAAATTGATAAGTGGATTAAAGAGGGTCGAGGAACTGGCAGTGGGGCAGATTATCAGCCTTGGCTTAAAATTCAAGATGTTTCCTCATTAGGTCGGTCAACAAGATTAAAAGGTATAAAAACCGGCAGACAACATGAGTTTTTATCGGATTTGGAACGAAACTACTTTTATTTAACTGAATTTTCTGATGTTATTTTAGATATTCGTGAACAATTTCCTTTATTACCACAAGAAGAGACGTTTGCCATTGCTGAAGAGCTTGGGATTAAACACCCAGCTGATCCAAAAACAGGTGATCCAATTGTTATGACAACGGACTTTTTATTAACAGTTGATAAAGGACAAGGTGTATTTGAAGTCGCTCATACTATCAAAATGAAAGATAAGCTGTTAGAAGAACGTGTGTTAGAGAAGTTTGAAATTGAAAGGGAATATTGGAAGCGTAGAAGCATTAATTGGGCAACTGTAACAGAGGAAGAAATTCATAAGACAATGGCTAGAAATATTAGTTATATCCATGATTATTTTGATATTCGTAGCTATGATGTTTATCAAGAAATGGATGACCAACATATTGAGGATTTATCCATGTCTCTTATGAATCGCCTATTGAATAATTCACGAAGTATCCGTGAAATTACTAATGGGTTTGATGCAGATACACACTTGCCTTTTGGAAGTGGTGTTACACTATTTTATCACTTGCTTGCTAGAAAAATTGTAGTCATTGATATGCAAAAGCCGATTGATTTAGAGCAAACAATTGATATTAAGTGTATTGATGAAGGTAATTTAGAGAAGGTGAAATACGGATGATTTATATTAATCAAGTATTTCAATATGTAATCGATTCGAAAAGGATTCGGGTAATTTATATTAAAGAACCACATGTCTATATTGTTAATATTGACACGAGTAGTGCTATGCCGCAGAGGGAGCTATATTCCAACCTAATTACAGATATGAATCAAGGAGAGCTACTTGCGATTAGTGATCCTTATGCAAAAGTGATTTATGAAAATGATTTAACAGAAGTGCAAATTCGTAAGCGTGAAGAAGATTGGGAAACTATACAAAAATACTGTGTTCCGAATATGCAAGATTTGCTCTACAAAAGAGGAAGAGAAAATAAAATTCGCGAAATCGTTCGGGACAGCAACTTAGGCAAGACAAAGGTTAAAAAGTTACTAACTCGCTATTGGCAACGAGGTATGACCAAAAATGCCATGTTACCTGACTACTCTAATTCGGGTGGTAAAGGAAGAGCGAAGGCTCTAACAAATGCGAAAGTGGGTCGTCCTAGAAAGATAAACATAAATAATGAATATCAAACCGGTATTAACATTACTGACGAGGTAAAGGTCCAAATTGAGCACGTTATCAACAAGTACTACAGGAAAAAGAATAATTACTCTTTAAGAGATGTTTATAATTTCATGCTGCGTGACTTTTACTCTGATCGCTATAAGGAAAATGGTGAGCTAAAGTACCGTATTTGGGAGGCCACTCGAATTCCCTCGTACCATCAGTTTTACTACTGGTTTAAAAAGCTTGAAGACCCGAAAAAGGATATTCAGTTCCGTAAAAGTACAAAGGAATATGAATTGAAACATCGTCCGATTTTAAGTGATTCCAAATCAGAAACAAATGGTCCGGGTACAAGATTTCAATTTGACGCAACCATTGCAGATATTTATTTAGTTAGTTCACTTGACGTAAATAAAGTAATTGGGCGACCAGTTATTTATGCAGTACTTGATGTGTATTCACGTATTATTACAGGTCTTTATGTTGGACTAGAAGGTCCATCATGGATCGGTGCAATGATGGCTTTAGATAATATGGTTGCTGACAAAGTAGGGTTCTGTAAGCAATATGGAATTAATATTACACCTGAGCAATGGCCAACACATCATTTGCCTGAAATTATTATCGCCGACCGGGGTGAGTTTGAAGGCTATTCTGTAGAGAATTTAATTAACATTCTTAATATTAAAATTGAGAATACTACAGCTTATCGTGGAGATTTGAAAGGGATTGTTGAAAGGAAATTCCGTACGTTTAATGGGAAGGTAAAGCAAAAAGCTCCCGGAGCAATTCAAAAGGAATATAGAGAACGTGGAGATCAGGATTATCGCTTAAATGCTACGCTGAATTTAAGGGAATTTACATCTCTAATTATTACAATGGCGCTTCATCATAACCAAAAGGTCATTGATAAATATCCTGTTGAAAAAGAAATGGTGGCTGATGGACTAGTGCCAACTCCGATTAACTTATGGAATTGGGGTATTCAAAATCGTAAAGGAAGGTTAAGAACAGTTGATCGAAATATTCTTCGTCTGAACGTGCTTCCACGTGGGAAAGCGACAATTTCAAGAGCTGGAATTAAGTTTAAAAATCTTCTTTATGGTTCTCGTCAAGCTATTGAAGAGCAATGGTATTTAAAGTTGAAAAATAGAAGTCTAGAAATCGTTTATGATCCACGACATACTGAAAAAATCTATATTCCCCACGATAACGGAATAGATTTTGAGACGTGTATTTTATTAGAGCCTAGTCAGCAATATAAAGGTGACTTCTTGGAGGAAATTGTCTTTCAGCAACATCTTCGGAATGAACTAGAAGAAATGGAACGAACAAATCAAATTCAGCTTACGGTAAATACTGATGCAGCATTGGAAGAGATTATAAAAAAAGCCGTGAAGAACAAAAAAGAATCTTTCAATCAGCCAACTAGTAAGAAAGCTAAAATAGCAGCTATTCGTGAAAATAAGGATGTTGAAAAACAGTTAAATCGTGAAGCTGAAAAGTTTGATTTATTACCTAATAAGGCTAGTGAATCAGCTGACGTAATCGACTTTGTTACAAAAGAGAAGATTGATGAAACACCACCTAAGAAACCAGGCTCACGTCTTATGGAAAAACTAAAGAAGAAGCGAGATGAGGAATTTGGGAAAGACAAATGACATGGTTGTCTTAAAAGGGGATTTTGAGAAAGCTGTCTATAAGGAGCAACTTTTAAATGAATATACCAATAATCCTTTCATCGAAGCTCTTCCACCTATATTTAATGAGGATGATGTGCTAGAGCGATTTATGGTGACTCCACGAATTAGTGAGCAAGATAAGTTAAGTGAAACGAATATTCGTTATCACGTCTTAAAACGTGTAAGGAATTTTATCCAGCCGTTACCGATTCATTTCGAGGTAGAACGTCGATTGTCTACATTGATTCGAAGAGGTTACTTGGCGCGAAATCCATTAGATAGAACATTTCTAGAGCGTGTTCGGGTGTTGCATGAATTGCGTGAAGAAGAGGAAACAGCTCACAAATATATAGATGAACGACTAAATTATATTCGTTCAACTGCCGATAGCTTATCCATTATCGGTATTTCAGGAATTGGTAAAACAACAGCAATTGAACGTCTTTTGCTTATGTATCCACAAGTGATCAAGCATGAAGAATACAAAGGACAACCGTTTAATCGAACTCAAATTGTTTGGCTTAAAATTGACTGCCCGTATGATGGAAGTTTATCTACACTTTGCAAAAGCTTTTTCAAAGCAATTGATGATTTACTAGGCACTCGATATTTAGAAAAGTACGGTTATTTGAACCGTGTGACATCGACAATGTTATTGCACATGACATCGTTAGCAAGTATGTACGGCATCGGTGTTCTAGTAATTGATGAAATCCAGCACTTACTACATTCCAAAAATGAACAGGAAGAAATGTTGAATTTTTTTGTAACACTGTCTAATACAGTTGGTATTCCTACGGTTTTAATCGGAACTTCTAAAGCACAAAAACTATTCAAAGGAAACTTCAGACAAGCAAGACGGGCAGCGAGTGATGGAGCTATTATTTGGGATCGTATGGACGAAAATAGTGAAGAGTGGGAGTTTTTCCTAGAGACACTTTGGGAATTACAGTGTTTAAAAACCCATTCTGAGCTTACAGAGGAGACAAAGAAGGCATTTTATTATGAATGCCAAGGGATTACTGCTGTTGCCGTGAACCTATTTATTCTAGCGCAAGAACGAGTATTATTTGATGAGGACAACCCGGCTGAAATCATTACACCACAAGTATTAAAAAAGACTGCTAGGGAAGATATGCAAACGATTCAACCAATGATGACAGCTATTCGGACGAACAATTTTGCCGATATGATGAAATATGAAGATATTATGATTAACTTGGATGAAGTCATGCTGAATCACAAGCGAAATACTGAAATGACAGGACGTATTCAAGAAGCATTTAAAGAGCGCCAAAATACAATCGAGTATAAACGTCAAGACATGATTGGGAACTTAAGTGTTGAAGTGGCAGCCCTTGGTATTTTTGATAGTTTGAAAGAAAACGATATTAAAAAGCTCGCACAAAAAATAGTTGAGGAAAATCCACTTGATACTGAATTTCATCAACTTAAATCAGATGTGATTCAGCAGGCGATTGCATTAAATCAACAAAAGAAAGATCAAAAAGCAAAGGCAAAAGCAAAAAATGCAGAGATTCTACCATTGCTAAAGCTAAGAAAGCAAGCGTTAGACAAAAAGCAACACCCCTATGAATTATTAAAAGCAAATGGATACATTAAAAATCCTTTGGAGGAATTCTACTAGGAGGGAACGCATGCTGCCATTCTTTACGGATCCATATCCAGATGAATTGATATATTCGGCGATTGCGCGATATCACTTTTACAGTGGAAATATTGATTACAAAGATACATTGGAAGAAGTGTTTCAAAGTCGTTCTGTAATACCGAGTGTAGAGATTGGTAGTCATTTTTCTATATTAGCTGAGCAATTAGGCTCCAACTATTCTGTTGAAAGCTTATTAGCTAAGCATACGATCTACCCTTACTATGCTTCGTTTCTTTCCAAGCAACGCCAGAAAGAACTTCTACAAGATGTTCAAGTAGATGGAAAAGGACTTTATACAAGACTTGGCATAGTTGCAGGAAGCATTTGCAGAAAGAATGGACTCTTTTATTGCCCAGAGTGTGCAACTAATGATATTGAGCAACATGGAGAACCCTATTTTCATCGTGAGCACCAGCTACAAGGGATTGATTTCTGTGCACATCATGAACTGAAATTAATGAAGTATCCTATCGATTTTTCAAAGCAAAGTCGAATTGAGTTTATTCGATTTGATAAAAAGCTATTGAACTTATCAATGATTCAAGAAGTTGAACTAAAAGAGTTTATAGCCATTCAAATTGCTTTAGCAAAGATGGCTTATCAACTGCTGCAAGTTCCAATACATCAATTTTCAAGAGAATCTATTAATCTTAAATATCGTGTTCTTTTACGGGAGCGTAATTTAATAACAACGTCTAATCGAATTCGGCAAAAGGAGCTATACAAAGCATTTCAATCAAAGTTCCCAAAAGGCTTTTTAGATGAGTACGAATCAGCAATCAATGTAAATGATGAATACAATTGGCTGAAGGTCATTACACGCAATCTAAAACGTCATGTACATCCTTTCCGTCAATTGCTTATTCTTTATTTCTTAGAACAAGATTTGGAGTCCTTTTTACAAATTGAAGCTGATACAGGTCCTTTCGGTAGTGGCCCATGGCCCTGTTTAAATAAAGCAGCTAATCATTATAAGGAATTTGTGATTCATGAAGTAAATGTTACAAGGGATTTTAAATCAAATGCACCCATTGGCACGTTTGAATGCTCTTGTGGCTTTATTTACGCTAGAAAGGGTCCTGATAGATTATCTGAAGATAAATATCGTATTGGACGTACAAAAGCGTATGGAGATGTCTGGAAGGCTAAATTACATGAATTAGCAGTTGATGGAACCTACAGTATAAGAGCATTAGCTAGAATGCTTGGCGTGGATTCGAAAACAGTTAAAGGACATCTTGCCTCAGTTGAGAAAATAGAGAAATTACCTGATAAAGTTTTTCCACCAATGTTACATATGTATCGAAAGCAATTATTAAAAGGAATGCAGCAATATCCAAGTTACTCGAGAACACAAATTCGTCAATGTTTACCGAAAGAATATATTTACTTATATCGAAATGATAAAGAATGGCTGTTTGAACAGTTACCTATAATTCAGGCGAAGGAAAAGCCAAAATCAATTGTCAATTGGGACGTACGTGATCGAGAATATCTTTCTAAAATTAAACAGCTTTACAAAGAATTAATTGAACTGGAAAAGCCCGTACGTATCACGATTTCGATAATTGGGAAACGTCTAGGAATCTTATCAAATTTGGAGAAACATCTTGATAAGCTGCCACAAACTGAAAAATATCTAAATAAAATTACGGAATCTATACAACAGTTTCAGATTCGACGATGCTGTAAAATTATTGATCGTATGTTGCTGGAGCAAGAACCAGTTTTATTATGGAAAGTACAGCGTATTGGCGCTGTTAAGTCACATCATTTTCACGAAATAAAACCGTATTTGGAAGAGTATTTACGAACAAAACAGGAAGTGAAAAGTTATGAGCAAACAACAGGTTAAACTAGCTTGGCCTTTTGCTAAAGGTGAAAAAGCACAACTAATATGGATTGGTGAGCCATTTCGATATGATCATAAAATGATAATCAAAGCTTATTTTCGCTCACAAGGTCGTACAGAAGGTATATTAATGGATTGGGGTACATTACCATGCTTAGCAATCCAACATTATTATACTGATGGCATCATAACGGCTAGTCAAGTTTCTGAAAGTGTACAAGAAATCGATATGACTATTTATCCTAATAAAGTTAAATTTCACGAACGCCCTTGGTCTATTCAAGGAAGCAGTGATCCTGCAACTTCCCGTAGTTTCGTGTTCTCTTTTGATGGAAAGAATGTGATTTTACCAGTCATTGAAGTATTGCGTAGCATTTTAGCTCCGAACGGCTTCCTTTTATATCGCTTGTTTGAATCGAATTCATTTCCTCAGTTCTTCACAGAAACATATGAACCTAATAAAATCCATCTTAGCTTTTCATCACAATATGAATTGAAATACACAAAGACAACGTTCATTTATCAATTGGTGTGGTTGCTAACGAATCGAGACCTACGACAAGCCTATGAAAATATAGCATTTACTTGGTTGCAGGAAAAGACTTTGAAGTTCGAATGGAACTTTACACAACCGATTACAATAACAGCTCGTGTAAAGGAGAAGAATAACACGTGTACAGTATTACAAATTGTTAATGTGAAAAATAAAGATATTCCGTACCAACATATTTCGATTTCGCATCCAGAAATACAAAATCAAGAGAAATCCAATGAGGCAAAGAAATACACTTATCGTTTTCTAAATAGACAGGGTGATGAAGAGGGCTTTACATTAGATGAACAAGTAGATGGTTCTACAGAAGACTTTGATCTTGTACAAATGAATCAGTTGAAACATGAATATACATCGGTACCCAAAATCAAACGAATTAAAAGTAGTTCCTCAAAGCAGCGAACGAAAGAAGATGAAAATACTAAGAAATACTATGGCAGCAATGATTCAATTCGATCTACAGCAGACACTGGAGGTCAAAAACTAGCAAGAGGAATAGAACATCAAATGTTATCTGAAATTCAAGTACAAGGTGAATTGCAAGATTTCATTAATGTCCTTAGAATAATGGAGCAATATCCAGAAGTAAGTGCGATACGAGCATTTATAGATGTGTTACCAGAGGGAATTGGAGACCGCAGATTTACGAAATTGAGTGATAATATCACGAAACGACGTTATGTGATTGCAGAAGTATATATGATAAGTGGGAAGAAATTCAATATTATTGAAGTTGAGCGAGAAGATCGCTCTTTATCAATGCTAATTTTATCATCACTTGCAATAAATGATTGGAAATCGATTTATGATAGATTGTTAGTAAACCTTGTGAATGATAGTGGTACGTGGACAAGTAAGTCGCTGAAAAGTATTGAGGAGAGTAGGGTTACAGTGATGAAAGCTAAACACAGTTCTAAAGGGGTTAAGCATAAGGCTGAAATTCTATTAAATAAGTTAGAATAGCAGTGAAGATTTGAGTAAAGGAATAAATGAAATACCTCTTCCCTCAAAGAATAATCCAAATATTTCCCCGAATTAATTCACGCTATATACACTTACAATAACTAATTCGAGAGCTATCACCAATACTTCGTAATCAAAACGGTGCGACTTCTTTAACTTACATAAAACAATTACGCTAAGAGTGACTAAGTATATTATTTACTTTCTTTGTTAACAATAGTTAAGAGTGTTAACAGTATTAGAAATAGGAGGGTGCATTTATGAAGGCTGTAACTTATCAAGGACCAAATCATGTACAGGTTAATCAAGTAGAGGATGCAAAATTAGAAAAAAAAGACGATATTATAGTTAAGATTACTTCTACTGCTATTTGCGGATCTGATTTGCATTTATATCAAGGTAACATGCCATTACCCCCAGGATATATTATTGGCCACGAACCAATGGGTATTGTGGAAGAAGTTGGACCTGAAGTCACAAAAGTAAAAAAGGGAGACCGTGTTGTCGTTCCCTTTAATGTTTCATGTGGACATTGCTTTTATTGCCAACATGAAATGGAAAGCCAATGTGATAACTCAAACCCTCATTATGATTCTGGCGGATACTTTGGTTATACTGAGAAGTTCGGTAACCATCCGGGTGGTCAGGCTGAATATTTAAAAGTCCCTTTTGGAAACTTCACTCCCTTTGTTATCCCGGAGTCATGCGAATTGGAGGATGAGTCACTGCTCTTTTTATCGGATGTTCTGCCAACAGCTTATTGGAGTGTAAAAAATGCAGGTGTAAAATCAGGCGATACAGTTATTGTTCTTGGATGCGGACCTGTTGGGTTGATGGTACAAAAATTTGCCTGGATGGAAGGTGCAAAGCGTGTAATAGCAGTTGATTACTTGGATTACCGGATCAATCATGCGAAAAAGATGAACAATGTTGAGGTATTTGAGTTCACAAAATACCCTGATATGGGCGAACATTTAAAAGAGATCACACATGGTGGGGCAGATGTCGTCATCGATTGTGTAGGTATGGACGGAAAGAAATCACCCCTAGAGTTTCTGGAACAAAAATTCAAACTGCAGGGCGGAACCCTTGGACCTATTCAAATTTCTACTAAAGCTGTCCGAAAGTATGGGACAGTGCAAATGACTGGTGTTTACGGGGGTAACTATAATCTATTTCCATTAGGTGCATTTTGGATTAGAAATATTAATCTTAAAATGGGACAGGCTCCAGTCATTCATTTTATGCCAGAATTGTTTAAAAAAATAACAAATAACGAATTTGACCCAAGAGATATTATCACACACAAGATGTCCCTTGAAGAAGCAAGTCATGGTTATCGAATTTTTAATAATCGTGAGGATGAATGTATAAAAGTCGTTTTAAAACCGTAATCCTCTTCTCTTTCCAAAAAGACTTCATACTTTGTATAGAAGTCTTTTTATTCGACCATTTAGCCAAGAAGGTCAAAAAGTAATTGATAGATACAATGAATAAACTCGCATACAGTAAAGACGAACCTGCTGACCTAGTCAATGTAGCAATTGAAGAGCTAATACATCAAAAATATGAACTTCCCATCTACAATACTTTAAAAGATGCAGCCAATGATGTTCGAAAAAGGTCTTATCGTATGATTTATCATAACTTACTTAATGAAAATCAAAAAGAGAGCGTGAATCAACTTTTCGAGGTATCAGAAGGTTCTACAAACAGTCCATGGAATCAATTGAAAGAGGATGCAAAAAGAGCGACTTTATCACATTTAGAACTCTCGTTGCTCGCCGAGATTGGTTAATGGAAACTGAACATCTCTACAGAATTACTTCATGATATTAAGAATTTGTGGAACAACAAAACGTATTTTTTGTTATTCAGCAATAGGGTCAAATCGTATTATGTGGTTAGCCGTTTTTTTCTGGTTGACCTATTTTTTTAGGTACTATTCTTGAGGTAGCCGGGATTAAAGAACTGTTAAGTAAAAATAAGTTGATCCGTTAAAGGGGTAGAATATTGAGTAAAGCTCCTTGTCCTAAAGGTCAGTTCAATAAAGAAAAAAGGTGTCTCTTTTGAGGAAGAATAAGCTTCTGTGTTGAAAGTAAACCACTTTTTTCAAACTTTTTTAATTTATTTGTAGTGAACAACATAAACATTCTATAGAAGAAAATTATTTCTATAGGAGGTTTCCATGGATCAAAAGGATCAAAGTCGTCAATTAGACCAAATAAAGCAAATGCAACAAATGTTTAAAGCGAACATGAAAACTCAACCTTATCCCATGTACCCTAACTATGGGAAAATCACACGTTACGAAGAAATTCCGATAAGTTTACCTGAACAGCGCCAGCTGCGCCATCCCGGAGTGGAAAAATTTATGGTACCCCTTCCAATTATCGAAAACCCGAACTATAAAGGGAGTGAAAAGTTAACAGGAAAAGTAGCACTTATTACAGGGGGGGACAGTGGTATTGGTGCAGCAGTAGCAATTGCGTTTGCTAAAGAAGGCGCAGATGTTGCTATTTCATACTTAGATGAACATGAGGATGCAAATAGAACAAAAACGAGGATTGAACAACTCGGACAACGTTGTTTTCTAATGCCTGGGGACTTGCGAGACAAACAACAGTGTATCTCCATTGTAGAACAAACAGTAAATACGTTTGGACGTCTCGATATTCTTTGTAACCACGTTGGTATCCAATTCCAACAACTAAGTCTGCTTGACATTACAGATGAGCAATTCGATGACACCTTCAAAGTTAATATATACTCTCATTTTTACACAACAAGGGCAGCGCTTCCTCATTTAAAACCAGGCAGCTCAATCATTGGCACTTCTTCAGTGGTGACGTATGTAGGTGAGCAGCAAATGATTGATTATACGGCCACAAAAGGCGCAATAGTTGGTTGGACACGTGCCTTGGCTAAAAATGTCGTGAAACAAGGGATCCGAGTCAATGCCGTCGCCCCCGGCCGAATTTGGACCCCACTTATTTCAGCAAGTTTCTCGTCAGACCAAGTCGCTGTATATGGAGCATTTAATCCAATGGAACGAGTTGCCCATCCATTTGAACTCGCACCAACCTTTGTCTATCTTGCTTCTGATGATTCTCGTTTTGTTACTGGTCAAGTTCTTCATGTTGATGGGGGAGAATCCACACATTCCTAATGGAAGGGGGTTACCATTTTGAGATATGAATTTAATCCAGAAGTAAAGCTATTGCTAGTAAACCATTCAAATGAAAAAGTAAGGATGGTCTATATGGAGGATTCCTGGCCCATGCCAAAAATAGGACTGAGACCACCATATTATTGCTACCCAAGTTACGAGCTGAATTATCCAATAATCTAAATAATAACAGACAAAAAGACTTCTATACACAGTGTGGAAGTCCATTCAACATTTCGCTTAGGGTTCGCAATTATGCTAACTTTCAATTCATCCATTTAAACTAATAGGATAACGGTTTTAAAACGACTTTTATACAGTCGTCCTCACGATTATTAAACATTTGATAACCATGACTTGCTTATCCAAGGGCCACTTTGTATGTGGGTCAAACTCGTTATTCGTTATTTTTTCAAAAAATTCAGGCATAAAATGTATGACTGATGCCAGTCCCATTCTCAGATTGATATTCCTAACTCAACCCAATGGAAACACATTATAGTTGCCCCCATAAACATCTATTAATTGGACCGTTCCATATTTTTGCACAGCTTTTGTAGAAATTTGAATAGGTCCAAGGGTTCCACCTTGGCAACTTTAATTTTTGTTCAAGAATCTCCAAAGATGATTTATTCCCGTCAATACCTACACAATTGTGGATTTGAAATAAAGTCGTACCGTTTATAAAAAAGATGTACCGTTTTAAAGAAAGTTATACCGTTTACAAAAAAGTTGCACCGTTTTATTCCTTTTCGATTAAAGGATTCTATGTGAGTTTTAATTAAACTTTTTTATAAAAAGGAATGTTCATTCAAAAAGAAAAGAACCCATTTTGATCAATCTTTTTTCAAAATGGATTCTTTTCTTTTACCGTAAAATATGGATTTGTCGAACGTTTTTGATCAAACTTTATTTTAAAGTTACAAGTTTGTGTCCCGATAGAAAATTAACATTCCTTAAATATTAAAAGCGTACCTTATAAAAAAATAACGTTCCCAAACCCGAAGGTCTTCCCGGTATATCCCCACCGAACCTTCGGTTTTTTTTACGCCCAAATTTAGTAGAAAATCCAAAATTAATCCCCGCTTCAAATCATCCGTTTTCCCGCTGCTGCAGCCCAAAATAATCACTCAATATCCCTTCAATATTTTTTCCGTAGGATCTTTCCAATACCAATCCAATATATCATCCGCTTCTTTTTCGAAATGCTTCAATCCCTTGCCAGGCATGTGTTCAATATGATTTCCAATATCTTTTCTGCTGTCTTTTCCACACATAAATCCGAAGGATTGTTCCGTCTTTATCCTCTGTTTTTCTGTTCGATATTTTTCAATAGAAATCCAATAAAGATCCAATATTTTTGAAAGACCAACACCTTTTCTTTGTTCATTTTCGGGTGAAAAGCGGGTGGATAATACCGGAGGTATTCCAGTTGGAAACCCACCAGAAGGAACGTAATTTTTCTATACAAAAGGGTGAAAATTTGGTACACAAACGGTTGAAAAGCGGTCAAAATGGAGGAACGTAATTCTTCTATTGCAGAATTTGGAAATAAGGGGCGAGAGTATGGGGGAGAAGAGATTGAGGGAGATTTTGGTGGGGTGTTGGGTGGTAACGTTAATTTTCGATGGGGACACTTTTGATATGATTGTCTAAAGGGGTTTTTTTGTGGGGAAAAGAAAAAGAACATCTAAAGTCGATAAGTGGATTAAAATGATTATTTTGATATTCGGAGCTATGATGTATACCGGGAAATGGCTAACCAACAAATTGATGATTTATCAATGTCTCTTAGGAATCGTCTATTGAACAATTCGCGAAGTATTTGAGAAATTGCTAGTGAGTTTGATACAGATACACACTTGCCTTTTGAAAGTGGTGTTACGTTGTTTTATCATTTGCTTGCTAAAAAAATTATGGTTGCAGATATGTACAGGCCAATCTGCCATTAACGGGCGCTTTTATGTAATAAAGAAGCAGCCAATTTACATTGGATGATTCTGAAATTATCCTTTTCGAAGGGTTCTTCAAAAATATCTCCTAAGCATTCTCTCATAAAATCCCCATGATATGTTTGGTTTTTCTGTTTTTGTGGAAGTATACCTCATATATTAACATCAGGAGGAACGGTCATGGTTACGATAGAATCCATTATAATTGGTATTATATTTATTATTATTCAACTCTATGCCCTGCCGATTGTTGAACGCTCGCCGATTGGACAAAGAAAGCTGCTCTCATTATCAGGCGGTGTAGCTATTGCTTATGTGTTTGTCTATATTTTGCCAACGCTTCATGAGGAGCAGGATAAACTCGGGGGATCGTTCGCATTAGATACGGAACTTTATTTTCTCGGCCTCATCGGTTTATTGATTTACTTTGCAGTATATGCATTTGCTGAGACGAAAACAGCTGCACGGCTGAAGGCAGACACCATTTATTTCGTTCAGATCAGCTTTTTTATGGTGTATTCCTTCATTGTTACTTATATCGTTTTTTCATCTGATGTTCAGCGCGTCGAATCCTTATTTTACGGTCTAGCCGTTAGTCTTCATTTTATCGGCTTGTCGTATCATCTGGGAAAAGAGAGCGAGCGACTGCATAAAAGGGCAGGACGCTACATGCTTGCGGGGTCAACCTTGATTGGGGCGTTTGCAGGAATTTTCGGGCCATCATCCGGTCTGTTTGTAGATTCCATTATTGCTTTTAGCTCAGGTGCCATGATATTTAATGTCATCAGCAAGGAAATCCCTTTTGAAAAGAATGCTCACTTGCCAACATTTTTAATCTCATCCCTTGTCTATTCCATTATGTTGCTTGTGTTAAAAGGCTTCTTCAATTGGTAGTTGTGGGAATCCAGGAAATCCTTAGAAGTAGTGGCTTCCGGGGCTCTGATGGCCGAAAATATTTTGGTGTAGGAATTTTTAAAATGTTGAAGAGGCAGCCATAAGGCGAGAACCCAGATAATAATTGGTTTAGGAGTATTTGCTTTTAATGAACCAGCTATAAGGAGTTATGAAAAAGTTGGTTCTGCAATAGGATTTGGATTAGAGCCTAATCAATATTAAACTTTTACAACGACGCCTGGCTCACACCGGCTTCTCAGTATCTACTTTGGTCATAGCGAAGGGTTGAATGAGAAAGGGTTATATATAGCTTTTCCTCATGTAGAATGCTAATAGGGAATTATCCAGGGATGAGAGAACCAGCATCATCTGGCTTGCTTTGGATTTAAAATAAAATCTAACCGTTTGTAAAAAAGATTACCTGCTTATAGAAAATTTGTACCGTTTTACCCTTTTGGATATTTTTGTCCAAAGGGGTGTTTTTATAACTAAAAGAAAAAGAACATGAAATTAAACAGTGGCTTAAACAAGACCGGTGCCCAGGTATAGGAGTAGAATATAAACCTTGGTTGAAGATTCCAAGCGTCCCTATATAAAATTAAAGCAGATTAAATAATATTAACGTTCCTTATAAAAAGTAACATTTCCAAACCCGAAGGTCTTCCCGGTGTATTTACACCGGACCTTTGGGTTTTTATGCTCAAATTCGATAGAAAATACAAAATTAATCTCCGCTTTAAATCATCTATTTTTTCGATGCTGCTATTTCAGATAATCACTCAATATCTCTTCAATAGGATCTGTGCAATAAAAATCCACTATTTTTGAAAGAACAATACCTTTTCTTTGTTCATTTTTGGTGGAAAAACGAGTACAATGGAGAAACGCAATACTTTTATAGAAAAATTTGGAAATAAGATGTGAGGTAACGTGGAAGAAACGATTAATTGGAGATTGAGAAGAGGGCGTTGAGTGAAACATTCATTTTATATGGGCACATCTTCAAAATTGATGAAAATTTATCTAAAAGATAAGTATAAATAGAAGAGAGAAGGTTTACTTTATGAAAAAAGAAACAGAGATCCATGATTTCGAACAATATTGTGATGAGATGTTGAAAAAATACAACGTACCTGGTTTTGCAATTGGATTAGCTAAAGAAAGTGAATGGAATTATAAGAAAGAGTTTGGATTCCGTGATACCGAAGCTAAACTTCCTTTATCACCAGATACCATTTTTGGAGTCGGTTCATTAACAAAAGCTTTTACAGCTGTTGCTATTCTTCAGTTACAAGAAAAGGGAAAGCTGAATCTAAATGATCCTGTCATCAACTATTTGCCGGAATTTAAGACACCGAATGAAGTGCAAACAAAACAAATAACGATTCATCATTTTTTGACACATACATCAGGTATTCCGCCGTTAGCCACTTTAATGGGTGCGGTGAAAAAAAGTATGGAAAAGGATTTAAGCTTAGAAGAAAATCAGCAGCAAGAGGACCCATTGGATGCAATTCAGGCGATTGATACGTATGCGGAGTTAATGGATACCATTGCAAAAACAGCATTCACACCGATTGGGGTACCGGGAACCGAATTTAGTTATTCCAATGATGCTTACGCTCTTTTAGGTGCAATCATTGAACGCATTAGCGGGAAACCGTATGAATTATATGTGCAAGAAAATATTTTAGAGCCAGCCGGTATGCATCACAGTGGTTTCCAACTGGAGGACCTGGAATATGAAGATATAGCCGTTTTGTATGATACGCAACAGAAAGATGATGAAGAAATGATAGTTAGTCCAACAATCCTTTAGATGCTCCAGCAATGCGTGCAGCAGGGTTCTTAAAGTCAACAGTGAATGATATGCTTCAATTTGCAGAAATAATTCGGAATGACGGGATGGTTGGTGATATGCGCATCCTATCCCCGGAAAGTGTGGCATCCATGACAACGCCTTATATCGAATGTGAAAAAGGAACCTGCTATGGTTACGGTTTAATGATTATTCCAGATTTCTTTGGATATAAGCTGATTCAACACGGTGGAGACATTAAAGGGTCAGCAGCTCAGATGAATATTCTTCCGGAAATCGGACTAACGGGGATCTCTCTTGCAAATGTAGCGGGAGCTCCATCTTCCAACCTGCTTTTTGGTGCATTTGCCAATTACTTGGGCAAACCCATCGATGCTACGCACTTAAACGTTGAGTTTGTTGACTTAGCATTGGAAAGCTTAAAGGAATTTGAGGGAACTTTCCTATCGGGTGACGGTTTGAAAATTGAATTTTATGTGGAAGATGACAGCCTGCATTTGGCAGCCGCTGGTTTAGCTGATGCGGTGCTTCATCCAATTGGGGATGACCAGTTTTTATTTACCATGAAGGAAATGGATTCTATCATTCATTTTATGAGAGATGAAGACAAGCAAATTGATCGGATTGAATTTGCATTCAGACAAATTCCAAAGGTAGAGGAAGGGAACTAAAAAGCGAGCTTCAATTGTAGGACGCTTTTTCCTAATGAGAAACAGTACCAACAGCAGATAAGATGGAACGAAGTAAGATATCAAATATGGAATTTGCACCTCGAGTTATTCATGATAATAGAAATCGAGTAGAGGAAAAAGCTAAATAGCTTTTTCCTCTACTCAATTTTTTTTGATTCCATTGAAAGGCTTATTTGCTATCTGTTCTTGGGAGCGGATATAAACCTTTATTAATTTGTTCCCATAGCTTAGGCGGTAAATCATGTTTATCTTCTCTATCAGGGTTGAATTCGGACAGGATGTTGGCTGCTTTACCATTCTGTATTTTGTTAATGAAATGATGATCTAATAAAATCTCTCTTCCTAATGCAATTAGGTCAACATTTCCTGATTCGATAGCCTCTAATGCGTCTTCAGCAGTAAATATGGAACCAATACCAATTAATGGCATGCGGCCATCCACCCATTGGTGAAGTAATTTAATTCTTTCTTCGCCTTGATACTTCCCTTCACGGGTTTTAGAGTGTACGTTCATTAAGGAAACATGCAAGAAATCTAAAGGTTTTTCAATTAAATTTTTCACCAATTCTTCCGTGATTTCCATCGTTATACCTGGTGTTTCTGCTTCTTCTGGTGAAAATCTATAACCAACGATGAAATTCTCATCTGCATGAGCTTTCACCGTGTTGATAACCTCATCTACAACCTTCATTGGAAATTTTAATCTGTTTTCGCCCCACGCATCATCACGACGATTATAATATGGTGAAACAAATTGTTGGATGAGATAATGGTTTGCACCGTGTATTTCTACACCATTGAACCCTGCTTCAATCACTCTGCGTGTGGCCTCGCCAAATGCTTTAATGGTGTGTTCAATTTCTTCTTGCGTCATTTCTCTGGCATGATGCTCCTCTTTTTCATAGGAGGGACTGTGCGTCTCATCACCTTGTAAGGTGATAGGACTTGGAGCCACTACATCTCCATTCGGTGTTAAATACGGCATTGACTGTGCCCCGCCATGATGTATTTGTACAATCGCTCTTGCCCCATTTTGTTTCATCGCTTCAGCCAGCCGTTTTAAACCATCCAGGTTTGAATCATGTGCAACGGAAGGTTGACCAGGAAATGCCTTTCCTATATCGGCCACATTACTAGCTGCAGAAATAGCCAATCCGACATCTTTAGAACGTTTTTTGATATAATTTATTTCCGCATCAGAAATTGTTCCATCGTCGTTTGAAGACGCATGAGTGAGCGGGGCCAAGACAAACTTATTCCTTAACTCTATTTTGTTGGGTAACGTTACTTTTTCAAATAGTGGTTCAAACTTCTTATCCATTACGATAATACCTCCAATAAACTTTCATTTAAAAACAATTCTATTGTTTTTTTGGTTATTTCTTAAACTCTGATCCGGCAATTTTATAATTTGACACAAAAATATAAAAGCGGGTATCGATCTAAACTGAACTTATTTCTTACCTGAATAACTATATATCTATATATCTAGGATTACCGATATATAAACTAAAAAGAAAAGAGAATCTATTTCAATCTCTGTTCTAAAATATTCAGCAAACGGATTTCGGCAAATGAGCTTCTTGTTCTTTTAACAACTGTAAGATGTGAAGCCGAATTCGTTAGATAATGCTTTAAATACATCAATAGGTTCCGTACGCCCCATTGTATCTATTTTTCCAGATATGTCAAATTATAAATTCAGTCGATTCTTGGTAAATATAAATAGAATAAGCATGGAGGCTCGCTCGTAAAGAAATGAAGATTATTTCTGCATGAATAAAAGCGAACAGAACCAAACAACAGAGAGTATCGCTGCTTTTGTTATTTAGTCCCCAATCAAAAACATCTCTTTTATCCCCACCTATTTCCCAGGCATTCTTTTAATCAATAACCACAACAGAAAGAACAACCCCAGATAACCAAACAGCGGATACAAGACCGACAGTAATTTCCCATATCCCACCTGACTGATTAAAAAGACAACAAACAGGATTATCAGGACAGCATGCTGATAACGAAGACGAAATGCCGACTGCAGCTGACGTGTGATTCCAAATACATTCCCGACCACTGTATTGAAAATCTCGCCGTAAATAACGACTAAAAACAGGATGTGAATAAGGGCTCCGAAATGTTGGACAATCTCGGCCATTGGTATTTCATAAGGAAATGTTTCCGGAAATACGGACAATGAAAAATGAATCCATAACAGGATGAAAAATAAAGCCAGTCCACCCAAAAATCCGCCCCAACGTAAGACATGCTCATCCTGAATTTCCTTTCCCAATGGTACAAGAACAACCTGTGCTGTCATCAGGTTAAATGCTGCATAGGCAAAAGGGGATCCTGCCCAAGAAAGGTTGTCCGCTAACTGAACAGGGAGGAGTTTTTCTGCCAGCAGATGCGGATACTCACCCGCGATAGAGCCTGCTACAAACAGGACGAAAAGAAGCATTAATGGCACAATGTAGGAGTTGATGGCAAATAATCCGTTTAGCCCTTTCATGACAACGATATAAGAGAGAATGAGTGTCAGGATCACTCCCAATTGAAATGGAAGACCGAGCTGTTCATGAAATACAGCGCCAGCCCCGGAGAGCATGACGGAAGTAACGCCGATAACGACGAAAAAGATAAAAAGATTAATCACTTTGGCAATCTTTCTTCCGAAGAGGTATTCATTTAAATCCTGATAAGAATAGGCCCCAATTCGGGCTGATATAATCATTATTTTGGTTCCAACCAGAATAAACAAAATTCCGCTGATTGCAATGCCGATGGTCCCTAAAGCTCCATAGACACTAAAAAACGTAACAATTTCTTTCCCTGAAGAAAAACCTGCCCCAATAACCGTTCCAACATATGTAGCTGCTAACAGCAATATAGAAATTTTTCGATTTCGCATCACGCCACCTCCTCCTCATTTTTATGATAAGGAGGATGAGTAAATACCAGCTTTTCAAATTTTCCCCTGAAAATACCGAAAAATCCTCCAAACTATAATAAAGAACAGCATATACCCGACAAAAGAATAGGCATGATTCCAATCTGGATGAGGCATAAACCACCCCAGCTGTTCAGCGGTTTTTTCGATAAAAATGACCGCTGTACTAATCGTAAGGATCATTATGCACCGCGGAAGAATCCTCATCCGATTGGCCAGATACAAAAATAAAATGACGGAAACAGGAAGAATCAGCAGTGTAAAGGCAATATTGACTGTAAATATTTCTGGAAAAAGCCGCACAGGAAAGTGATACATGCCGATGCCGACAAAAAATAAATCTAAGTAGGTCCCCACGATGGAAGAAAAGAGAGCTGCGATGACATACGCCTGCTGTTCTTTATTCCTGTCTGAGGAAAATCGCCTTTTTTGCAATGATGATAAGCTCGATTTTTTCCATTGCTTTGCAGTATTTTTCATGAATTTCCCCACCTGTATTTTTTTCTTCTTCTACGAAATAATCAATCACACTTACATCGTCAAACCAGTCTCCTTTTTCAGCCGGAGAGTGGTTAACGTTTTTCCAAGCATATTTCAATGGAGGGCTATAGATTCGGAGAGCTCCTTTTCTGCGTTCACAATGCCTTGTTCTTCGCCGATAGACCGTACCCGGTGCAGATTCATTCACAGAATGAAACAAATCCTTCCAATAATCGGCTCGGGAGCCTGTATGCGGATGCTTCTCTGCCCATAACAGAACATCTTTTAAGACAGATTTCTGTTGAAAAAGGATGGCATATAAACGTTTCCCCAGCATAATCCGCTCATGGAGAGAGCCGAAATGGTGCAGGGTATCACCGATTAATGCGGGCTTCTTTTCTATTTTTCCAAGTTGATAATGCGGGAAAATAACATGATTGAAGCGTAAAAAATCATACAGCTTAAAACCCAATGTATCTAATACCGTTTCTTTAAAATGAGGATGATGTACCACTCTTTTTTCTAAATAGCTTTGTTCATTAATAATGGTTGCGATGGCTAATAGATAACGGTCACCATGCTTCCAAAAATGATTCCATACCACTTCCATAAATCTAGAGACATTCAAGAAAGGAAGAAGGTGAAAAAGATTTTGATGCATTCTTACACTTTGCTGATACAGCAATAATTGCGGATAAACATCCTGAAATATTAACCAATTGCCCCGTTCTAAAAATAAATAGAAGTTTTTTTGTTCTTTTTCAGATAACAAACGCGATAGGAGGTCACCTTTCAAATCGGTCATGCTCCAGCCGCCGTTGCGTGATACCATATGTCCTAATAAAGCCCAATGAATTTCTGGATGCTGCAAATAAAAATCGAAGTAGGCTTGTGTCCGGGTGACATTATTTTTATTCCATTTAGTTGTCATTTGATGAATGCGTTGAATGAATACCTGCTCTCGTTTAGGAAGCATGGATACGGATAGGCCGTTTGCTTTTTGATGTCTTTTATTCTTTAGTTCTTTTTTTATTTCAAGAGCAGACTTATCATACACTTTCCTTTTTTTGAAACAGCCAATTGTCATCCAGTCTCCTCCTTCTCTAAGGAATATGCTTACACGGTGTGTCATATGTATAGGAAAAATGGTTCTTATAAGAGAGGTTTTCTAATGAAGGAAAAGGTAGATGTAGAGATAAATCGTCTGGTTGACAGGCTTACAAAAGAACAAAAGCATGATGGTTCCTGGGCGTATCCCTTTGAAACGGGGATTTCCACAGATTGTTATATGATTATTCTCTTACGTACATTGGAAATGGATGATGAGAATCTTATCGATGCGCTGGTAAGCAGAATCCTTCGTAAACAAGGGAAGAATGGTGCCTGGAAAATATTCCACGATGAAGAGGAAGGGAACCTCACGGCAACGGTGGAGGCTTGTTATGCGCTCCTTTACTCCGGTCACCGAAAAAAGGAGGACCGGGAGATTCGTCTGGCAACAAGGTTTATCCAGCGGCATGGCGGCTTAAAAGAAATCAATATGTTTGCAAAGGTTATGTTAGCTCTGACAGGGCAGTACAAGTGGCCGCGCTATCTTCCTGTTCCGGTTAAATTCATTCTTTTTCCGGTTTCTTTTCCACTTAATCTATTTGACTTATCATTATATGCACGGTCCAATTTGGTTCCTATATTAATTACTGCAGATTATAAATTCAGCCGGAAGACAAAGCGTTCGCCTGATTTGTCCGATCTATTTTTACAACGGGGAGATGACGGCGATTGGGAAGCGGAGTTAAACGATTGGCGCTCCTTTCAAACCCCTTTTCAACGAGGAATTAGCAGCCTGATAGGGAACCCGGAACAGCTCCATGAATTAGCCTTGCAGCGTGCGGAGGAGTATATGCTGAATCGAAGGGAATCAGACGGGACATTTTACAGCTATTTCAGTGCAACGTTTTTGATGATATTTGCTCTGATGGCCAGAGGCTATTCGAAAAAGGATCCGATTATTATCAAGGCAGTAGAGGGACTAAAAGCTTTTCAAACCAGTATTGGAAAACAAACGCACATGCAGTATACGACGGCAAACGTCTGGAATACGGCTTTGATCAGCCATGCTTTGCAAAAGGCTGGTGTACCCTCCTCTGCCACGGTAATTAAGAAGGCAAATCAGTATTTACTTGGGAGACAACAGATGAAGTACGGCGATTGGAGCATCCATAACCAAGATGTGACACCGGGCGGATGGGGGTTCTCTCATATCAATACGTTCAATCCTGATCTGGACGATACAACAGCTGCGTTGAGGTCTATTCGTTCCTTTGCCCGTAACACCCCCGTCTATCGACAAGCCTGGGACCGCGGAATTCAGTGGGCAGTCTCCATGCAGAATGATGATGGCGGCTGGCCGGCCTTTGAGAAGAATGTAGATAATACATTGCTTTCCTGGCTGCCGATTGAAGGGGGAGGATCGATGTTGCTGGATCCATCAACGGCTGATTTAACTGGGAGGACATTGGAATTCTTCGGAAATGACACGCATACAGATACGTATCAGCCCTTTATAAAACGTGGCGTAAAGTGGCTTCTGCAAAATCAGGAAAAGGATGGATCCTGGTATGGCAGATGGGGGATTTGTTATATCTACGGAACCTGGTCAGCGATTACAGGGTTAGCAGCGGTTAAAACACGCAGCAACCATCCGCAGGTTCAAAAAGCGATCCAATGGTTATACGCCATTCAAAATCAGGACGGCGGCTGGGGAGAGTCGTGCAAAAGCGATATAGAGAAAAAATATGTCCCGCTCAAGGAAAGCACTCGTACACATACCGCCTGGGCATTAGATGCGCTGATTGCTGCAGAAGGAAAAGCAACACCAGAAATCAAGCGGGGTATTGCGTATTTGCTGGATGCGTCGGTGAAAGCGGATTGGACAACAGCCTATCCGAAGGGGCAGGGGCTTCCTGGAGGATTTTATATTCACTACCATAGCTATGAATATTTGTTTCCGTTGCTTGCTCTGGCGAATTATCGGGAGAAGTTTTATTGAAAAGAGATGAGTAATAACCGTTGGCTGCTTTTTGAACATATAGTAGAAAATTACCCGGTATGCTCGGATAAAGCATGCCGGGTAATTTTTGCTGGTTCAAAAAAGACAAGCAAAATAGGCACTGATATTGATAGAAACAGATCCGTTATATAAAGATTTTTTATTAGTTAGAAAAGGGAGTATGAGGTTATCTCTTAATAAGTATTTACATCAATAAGTAATTTCGTGTAACGTGAATTTATGGAGATAGTTGAAATAAATGATGGAGGATTATAAAAAAATTCTTATGTGATCGAGCAGTTTCGTTTAATTAAGAGCTAATAGGCGCTATCGTAATAAAACCTATAAAGGGGGACGGGACAATGATGGATGAATTAAAAAGAACCCTTAATCATGCTGCGGAAGAGGAAGTGAGGTCCCTTTTATTTCAAAACTTTTTTCGAATCCATATGCTTGAAGAATCAGACCAATATACGGAGGAGCAGTTTGTAGCAGACTTGAAGAAAACATACCATGATTTTTTGAATGTCAAAAGAGATCAAACAAATATAAAAAATAGTACCAATGATAAAGTTGTTCATATTCTCTTTGATGATTCCGCGGCTGGAAGCTTGAAATGGGCATTAAAAGAAATGGGATTACAAGATGAAGAAATGGTTATCTCCTTTTCAGATGCCTTTTCAATCGGCCCGATTTGGCAATTGCATGATCAAGCGGGACTTGACTACAGGGAGGAATGGCTAAAAAATCATCTTATTCTGGATGATGATTGTCTAGATGAATACCGACATCATTTCAATCGTACACTCTCCATGATAAGTGCTATCCCTAAAACGGCGTCTATTATCATTTGGACTGGGGAAAACGCTCATGAACAGACTGCTTTAAGCTATGTTCTGTATTTATTGAGAGATAAAAGGAATGATATAACCGCTATAAACACAACGAAACAGTATAAAAAACAATTCAATATTCCAGAAAGGGATAATTATCCGTTGCACACCGGGGAAATCATGTCTGAAAAGCTGCAGTTGATTTATGAAAATAGCAGGACACCTGCTTTAAGCAAAGAGCAGCGGGAAAAATTCGAGCAGAAATGGCAAGCATTAGCTGATACACAAGAAGCTCTGAGGATATGGGAAAATAGAGATATAAAAAGTGTAGATGAAAGCTATTATGACGACTTGATAATCAACAAAGCAAAAATGCTGCATCAGAAGCAAGAGAATACGGAATTCATCCTATCAGCACGTCTTATTGGCGAGGTTATTGGCTGCTTAGACCAATATATTAATGATGTGTATGTGGAGTACAGAGTAAAACATTTAATTTTGAAGGGTGTTTTTGAAATAAAAGGTGTTCCTAAAGCAATGCGGTTTTACAGTGTGAAACTCAAATGAATTACGAAGCGTCAGGAGTAAATACATATGGAAAATAATTCAGAAAGCCTCTTTTTAAGAAAGCTAAGCGCAACCTTTGTGACCACCATCTTTCTATCAACATGGTTTGTTGTTATCCATTTTATGAATGGATTTGACTCTGCATACCATCGCGGAAATCAATTCATGGGCTGGTTTACCGTTTATGCCCTGTATATTGGGATGATTATCCTGATTTATGGAAACCTGGTAGCGGTAGCAGTAGCATATTTGCAAAGGAAATGGTTTCGTCAACATGACTGGCTGTATGTGTTGATTCTCGGCTTTTTCGGGCTGGCTAACGGCATCATCTTTCAAGATGGAATGGCTGCCTTATACGGAATGCCAGCCGCCATCATCTATGGGATGTTTGATAAGTGGTTAGAAAGAAGAAAGAGGAAGAAAAAGAGCGTTAAACCGTTCTGGATTATCCCAATCGCTTGCCTTGGAATAAGCTGGGGCTATTTAGAAGTAACCTCTCCGCCTATGCCCCCATTTACCAAAGAAGATGCGGTTGATTTTGCAACTTCTGGTGAAGGAACGTTAACAGATGATTTCCCCGACAATATTGGACAATGGAAAGGCACAGTGGAAGGTTATCATATTACAAAAGAAACGGATGCAGAAGAAATTGGGATGAAACGTATATTGTCACCTTTACAGAACACTGGAAAAAGGGGAGTGAATCAGGTACTTGGACAGCTTCTTATGAAGTTGACAGGCAAAGCATGACTACAGTTAACATAGAGGGAAAGAGGCCGTCATAGGATGGGATGCATTAATAGGATTTTAGGAGAACGTGATGACAATAATAAAGTGTGGTGTGTTGTTGGCAGCTGATGTGCTGATTATTTTAGAGGGGAGGATCAATGATGGATAACCAATATTTTGTAGGATGGGGCACACTGGCATTGATAAATGCCGGACTTGCACAGGGAAAGAATCGGACAGGGTTAAATTGATTCTTGCTTTCCCTTGTATTAGGCCCGATAGCAACATTAATTTTGTTATTTGTTGAGAAGCGAATGCAATGAATACGATAATACGCAGGAAGACTTCTAAGCAAGACACCAATAGAAGCACCTTGGAGTTTCTAAAGGATGAAAATAAATGCGGATCATTTTTCTTAACCAAAGGACGCCATAGAGAGGAGCGGCTTCATTATGTATAATAATAAAGATAAAAAATTCCATTGTGATCATTGCGATAAAATCATAGAAACAGGTGAAAAGTGCTGGATAAAGTGAAATTTCCCTCCCAGCCATTTGAAGACGCAAACAATGCCTAGAAAAAGTTTTGAGTGGGAGAACGTTCCTGTGATTTGCAGTGAATGTTCGAATAAGGATATTAAAATGTCAGATTATTAATCTATATCTTTGATAGGCTATTATTAATTAAATGACTTTACTTCAATGAGCCAAGATTATTTAATAAGGCTTTATCAGAGGAGGGAAATGCTGATGACCCAGTATATATATATTGCTTCCCCGATGAAATTACCTAAAGGTTCCTTTGGTTCCAATCCTGTTTCGCCAAAACAACCGAATATCTTTAGAACGGAATTAGATTATACACATTTATTCTTTGAAAATAATTATGATAGCACAATTAAACGCAGGTTTTCGTATAGTTCTCATTTTTCATACAAGCATCAAGCAGCCGCATATGCTAATCAAATTCCTTTGAACAATCAAATTAAAGGAACTGCAGAAGAAGAGAAATGTTTAACTATACTATACAATTATATGGACGAAGCAATTCAAAATAGTCAAGTTGTTGAGTATTTTACATCTTGGAATGGCGAAGAAGATTTAGCTCTTTTTAAAAAGAGGAGTATTCATTGGCTGGACATAAAAAATCCGTATGACTTAGTCATAGAAGATCGGGAGCTTTGGGAAATATTGCTTTGGAACTGAAATAAGTGAGCATACTATACTATTCTTTAGTAAAGGCGGGTATATCTAATGAAAAAGTTATTCCTTTTTATGCTGCTTATGCTTTCACTATATGCGTGCAGTCAACCGGAAACGAATGAACCCGAACCTGAAACGGCTTCCGTTGATTCGGTTGCCAATATGCCGGAAAGTATGCCGGATGACTTTGATTTTTCCATACAGTTTGGCGTGGGCAAAAATAATGAAATTAACACTTTCGAAGGCACAGTGACGAAGGATTTAATAGAAAATGGTACAGCAACTGCAGAAATCAGCTTAACAGAGGAAGAAATGAACCAAATTTATGAAAAAATGAAAGAAATCAATATAAAAGAACCAAAAGAGTTTACTCCAGAACCCGTCGACGGAACGATTTGCAGTGTGGAACCACATGAAGAGGATGCGTGGGAAATTAGCGTCAACGGAGAAACAATAACACATTCTGTTTCTGGAGCTTACTGTGACCCGACCGAAGATACAAAGGAATTTATCGAATTACGTGAGTAGGCATTTAGCATCGTTAGAGAAAAGGATGCGTATAAAGCGCTGCCTGGGGCCAAGGGCGGTTATGAATAAAAGATTATCAATGCTTTCTACATGAAGTAATAAAATGGCGAGTGGACTTATTCCATCTATCAAGACGAAAGTACCCGGCTTCCATTTAAAAAATAAAAAGAGGAATCAGCTATGATTGGTTTACTTAATATAGGCAGTCTTCTGCTTGGACTTGTTGCGTGGATACTTCCCGTTATTAATCTCACAAGATATGATAAAAATAATCCAAAGAATTGGGCTGTGCTTTCCCTTTTGAGCATGAGTGCTTGTGCTATTTCGTTATGTTTTCAGTTAGCCTATAACTATCATTTAGTAAAAGAGGGATGCTACGCTTTGTTGATGGGGAGAGTTGACGTATGTAAAAATGTTGCATCAATTTCTTCTTTTTGATATGGTTTTTTAGATGAAAGCTTTTATGGCAGAAAAGAAAAAACGTCTATTATGATAAGAAATTACGTTGAAAAAATGTTTTCTAGGGTTCCGCACATCGAATGCTGGTCTGGTCCGAGAGAAAACACACAGTGAATTACTGTGTCACGGAGGGATAAAAGCCCGGGAGAAGCTGTATGTACAGTTGCCTCTCAGGGCTTTTTTTAATTCGTTTTTTGGAAATAATAAAAGTGGAGGTGTTTGCAGTGAATCGAAATTGGATGAAAGTATTCGTTGCAGCTTTTTTGGAAATTTTTTGGGTGATTGGTTTAACGCATGCATATGATTTTTGGACATGGACTGGCACAGTTATATGTATTATTGTTAGTAATTATTTAATGATTACAGCGGCACAAGTACTGCCGGCAGGAACGGTTTATGCTATTTTTGTAGGGTTAGGGACAGCAGGTACTGTTATTGCAGGATTTCTTTTCTTTGGAGAAGCGTTTAAATGGGAAAAAGTAATTCTTATAGCAACATTATTAGCTGGAGTGATGGGTTTGAAATTGGTCACACCAGATAAGGCAGAGAAAGGAGCTGAATCCTGATGGCTTGGTTTACTTTAATTATCGCAGGCTTACTGGAGACATTTGGTGTTGCCATGATTAATCAGCTCTCTGTAAAACGGAATTGGCAAACAGTCATTCTACTTATTTTAGGGTTTGGTTCAAGTCTTGCTTTACTGAGTTATTCCTTACAATTCATTCCTATGGGAACAGGCTACGCCATTTGGACAGGGATTGGTGTTGTCGGCGGCGCACTTATCGGTATGATATTTTATGGAGAATCAAAAGACTGGAAGCGTATGGTTTTTATCGCCATGGTTTTATGCTCTGTAATCGGGCTTAAATTAATCACGTAATAAGCGAAATGGGTATTGGTTTCAGTAGAATCTTTTGATAAAGGCGAATGGGTTAAAAAAGAAACCATTTCACAAGAAATGAATAAGAACGGGGAATTTTATGACAAAAACTAAATGGGCGCTCCTTGTTTTAGGAATCATGGATTTGGTTCTTATCATGATGCATGGCACCGATTATTATTTTCTTTTTTTAAAACCAACCGGATATGTTATCCCAATGGTTATAAACCTGGTAGTTCTTACTGTGATCGGTTTTCGCGCAAAGCTCCCTATTCGTTCAAGCCTTCCTAAAGTATGGACAATTGCCGGGCTTATTCTTTTTATACCAATCATATTGTTTCATGGCTTCATGGTTTTGTTGATGGAATATAGTTACACAAAAATCGATTCACCATACGATCAGCAGTCGCTGGTAATCGAGCATCGCAGCTTTACCCTTGGGGAGACAACCTATTCTTATAATTTTTACAAGACGAAATTTGGCTTTATCGGCAAACAACTGGATGACCAATCCATTAGCATAGTTGCTCGACGCAGGGACTATCCGTCTGAAAGCTTCAATGCTGAAAATGCTTTGGGGTTAGGAAATGAAGAATGGTTAACAGCAAATGCTATTCGTTTCCATACTTGGAAAGGGACGGAGGATGTTTATTTAGATTCTACACAACCTTCATCTGAAACAGACGAGACGGCAAACCTGGAGGAAGCGATAGAGCAGTTTATGGATAATGCTGAAAAGAAAGAGGACGGACAAACCATCACCGTGAATGGAAATACATTAACAGTACGGTATGATGCGGCTGCAAATCAAGAGTGGATTGACATAGCCAATGAGAATGAGGCTGGAGCCATTCCGACACAGCAATGCTCGCGTATTGTGCCAAACAAGGAACGCGGATATTATATGCTGGAAGAATGTACGCACCAATGGGAATATCCTTTATATCCTATGTCTGAAAAAAGATAATTCCGTCTAATCGATAAGGCGCTATTCCTCCATTGATTTTATCGCTATATCATTGTCTGAGTTTACAAGAGGGATGGCTGTAAATAAATAGAGAGAATCGGAGCTAAACTTGTTTACTTGAGTTTAGCTCCGGTTCTCTCTTTGTGCTTTTATAAATTTTTTAACGATGTCTGGCTAACCTGTAACTCATCCTCTCTCTTTATATTTGACATAAACACCCCTAATAAAGTAATCATGCCTCCCGCGATTGCAAGGAAATGAGGAATCTCATTCAACCAAACCCATGCAATAAGGAAAGCAAACACTGGTGTTAAATAAAGCGAACTCGTTGCCTCGGAAGCCCCGGTTTTGGACGTAACGTAGGCCAAAGTGAAGTAGGGAATAACCGTTGGAAAAATTCCCAGATAAACCACTGCCAGTGTTGCGTCCATTGGCGCGTTCATGATTGCCTCTCCAAGTCCAGGCATAAAAATCAACATGAAAAGCGTGCCTGCCCAAATCGTATATATCGTGAATGCGAAAAAACCATATTTTTTTAAGTAAGCATTTTGAAAAACAAAGTAAATACTTTCTGAAAGGGATGCGATTAAAATAAGGATAATGCCAGCGTTAAATGAAAAGCTGCCGGCGGAGTCACCGAAAGCAATAAAAGCTACCCCGCAAAAACTGATAAAGGAGCCTATCCATCCCCACAGGCCAAATCTTTCACGGAAAAATAATAAAGCCAAGAAAGCAGCGAATATAGGTGTTGTAGAGACCAATAAACTTGCAATCCCTGCACTAACCGTTTGTTCCCCATAATTTAGTGCTGTTTGATAGACGGAGAACCCCAGAAAACCTAATAATAAAATAATGGGTATATCTTTGATTTCCGGCAAACGAATTCTTTTGATAAATGCTGCAAGGATTAGTGTCAATGATCCAACTAATAATCGTAAAAGGGATATATGCTCTGGGGAGTAAGCAGTCAGAGCAGCTCGGATTCCGGGAAATGCAGATGCCCATAAAATAATGGTTACCAAATGAGCAAAAGCGATTTTTACATGGAAAGATTTTATCATAAGTACACCTCATTTATTTTAAGTACAACCAGTTTCGAACGTTGTTTCCTATAGTAATATGAGTGTGTTAGAATGTCTGCAACAGCTTAAATAGAAAAAATCCAACCAGTTTAAATAGGATTGGAAAAGGAGTACTTATGAAAAAGCCCAAATATCAAATCATTATTGATTTTATAAAAGAGAAAATTTCAAAAGGAGAGTGGGCTATTGGAAGCCGAATACCGAGCCAGCGTCATTTGGCAAGAATGTTTGGAGTCAATCGAAGTACGGTGATCATAGCGTTAGAGGAATTAATGGCAGATGGATTAATAGAAGGAAGAGCAGGAAAAGGGACTGTTGTTACCAATAACACATGGACATTGATGGGAGATCATCTTTCAATAAACTGGAATGGAAATGTTACGCAGGGTATCCATAAAGCTAGTGTATCTACAGTACAAGAAATTAATGAAGCGGAATCAGATAATCGTTTCATTCAATTAAGTAAAGGGGAATTATCACCAGCATTATTCCCTTTAGAAGAAATGCAGGATATCATCCAAAAAGTTTCGAAACAATTGGATCCGTTCGGGTATGAAGAGCCAAAAGGGAATATAAAGCTTCGAGAGGCTATTAGTAATTATCTGAAAGAAAGAGGTATCGATGTGTCACCGTCATCCATTTTAGTGGTTTCTGGAGCGCTTCAAGCCCTCTATCTTATCTCCATTGGCCTTTTAAAGAATAAATCAACGGTATTCTTGGAAGAACCTTCTTACCTCTATTCGTTATCTGTTTTTCAGTCAGCCGGTATGGACCTGGAGGGATTGCCGATGGATAATAAGGGCGTTAAGGTTGATTCTATTTACCAAACCAAGGAAACGGGCAGAAACATTTTATATACCATACCTTCTTTTCATAACCCAACAGGTATCTTAATGGAGGACAGAAGAAGAGAAGAATTAATGGAATACTGCATTAGAGAACAGATTCCTGTTATTGAAGATGATGTGTATCGTGATTTATGGATTGACAACGCACCTCCAGAACCATTAAAAGCCAAAGATCGTCATGGCAATGTTTTATATATTGGAAGTTTATCAAAAACATTAAGTCCTGGATTACGCATTGGCTGGCTGGTCGGCCCAGAGCCTGTTATTGACCGGTTAGCAGACTTGAAAATGCAGTTAGATTATGGGTCAAGTACATTATCTCAGCTTGTAGCAGAGAAATGGTTATCCAGCAGTTTGTATGAACGTCATATCGAAAATGTCCGGAAACAACTGAGGATTCGCCGGCAAAGAGCTTTAGAGACATTAGAAAAATATTTAGGTTCTGTCGCCACTTGGGATGCTCCAAAAGGAAGCTTCTTTATATGGGTGAAAATAAATCCTGCTTTTAAAGTGAAAAAGTTATTTGGAAAAGCATTATCCAAAGGGATTCTCATCAATCCAGGAAGTATTTATAAGGAAAAAGCAGGGCAATTTGTACGACTGTCCTATGGATTTGCTTCGCTGGATGAAATTGAAAAGGGAATATTTCAATTGAGTGAAATAATTAAAAATAATAAGGAATGAGATATTGCAAAACGGCCAGCCCCTTCAATATAATTGAAAGGCCAGTTTTTTTATGACTGTGCGTCGAATAAAACGGTTCGGGAGTTCATTATCCCATCCTCAAAGAAGCTGATTGTATTAGCCTCTAAAAAGCCGTTGAAAATGTGCATGATTCTTATACTCGTTATTACAAAAAGCAGAATCGGGCACCTACTTTTAAATCAAAGAAGAGCTCGAATAGAATTGGAGAAAGAAAGTTTCGTTCGAAATTGTTTTTGACTAACTATTATTTATCTAACGTTTTAAATATAAGTTACTACCACTGAAAGACTGGCGTATCAGCATTTTGTTGCGTTATATGCTATTTGATAGAATTACTGATTCATAGTATTAAGTTATTTTATTTAATTTAATTTGGATATATTTTAAAATAATCGTTGACTTTCTATTTTCAGCATGGTAAATTTAATCTCGTTGCTAATTCGAGCGATCGTTCAGCTAACATGAATTTAAAAAGTTGTTGACATCGAATTGCAGATGTGATAAATTAATAAAGTCGCCAATTTGAAACAGCGACAAACAAATTGCTCTTTGAAAACTGAACAAAACAACCAGTACGAAAGAAGAAAAACACCTCGTTTTTCTTAAAAAATAAGTCAGAAGTTGACTTCTGAAAGCTAAAGTTTCAAACACTTTTATGGAGAGTTTGATCTTGGCTCAGGACGAACGCTGGCGGCGTGCCTAATACATGCAAGTCGAGCGCGGGAAGCGAACGGAACTCTTCGGAGGGAAGTTCGTGGAACGAGCGGCGGACGGGTGAGTAACACGTAGGCAACCTGCCTGTAAGACTGGGATAACTCGCGGAAACGCGAGCTAATACCGGATAACACTTTCTATCACCTGATGGAAAGTTGAAAGGCGGCTTTTGCTGTCACTTACAGATGGGCCTGCGGCGCATTAGCTAGTTGGTGAGGTAACGGCTCACCAAGGCGACGATGCGTAGCCGACCTGAGAGGGTGATCGGCCACACTGGGACTGAGACACGGCCCAGACTCCTACGGGAGGCAGCAGTAGGGAATCTTCCGCAATGGACGAAAGTCTGACGGAGCAACGCCGCGTGAGTGATGAAGGTTTTCGGATCGTAAAACTCTGTTGTCAGGGAAGAACAAGTATGATAGTAACTGATCGTACCTTGACGGTACCTGACCAGAAAGCCACGGCTAACTACGTGCCAGCAGCCGCGGTAATACGTAGGTGGCAAGCGTTGTCCGGAATTATTGGGCGTAAAGCGCTCGCAGGCGGTTCTTTAAGTCTGATGTGAAATCTTGCGGCTCAACCGCAAACGTGCATTGGAAACTGGAGGACTTGAGTGCAGAAGAGGAGAGTGGAATTCCACGTGTAGCGGTGAAATGCGTAGAGATGTGGAGGAACACCAGTGGCGAAGGCGACTCTCTGGTCTGTAACTGACGCTGAGGAGCGAAAGCGTGGGGAGCGAACAGGATTAGATACCCTGGTAGTCCACGCCGTAAACGATGAGTGCTAGGTGTTAGGGGGTTTCCGCCCCTTAGTGCTGAAGTTAACGCATTAAGCACTCCGCCTGGGGAGTACGGCCGCAAGGCTGAAACTCAAAAGAATTGACGGGGACCCGCACAAGCGGTGGAGCATGTGGTTTAATTCGAAGCAACGCGAAGAACCTTACCAGGTCTTGACATCCTTTGACCACTCTAGAGATAGAGTTTTCCCTTCGGGGACAAAGTGACAGGTGGTGCATGGTTGTCGTCAGCTCGTGTCGTGAGATGTTGGGTTAAGTCCCGCAACGAGCGCAACCCTTAATCTTAGTTGCCAGCATTCAGTTGGGCACTCTAAGGTGACTGCCGGTGACAAACCGGAGGAAGGTGGGGATGACGTCAAATCATCATGCCCCTTATGACCTGGGCTACACACGTGCTACAATGGACGGAACAAAGGGAAGCGAACCCGCGAGGTCCAGCAAATCCCATAAAACCGTTCTCAGTTCGGATTGCAGGCTGCAACTCGCCTGCATGAAGCCGGAATCGCTAGTAATCGCGGATCAGCATGCCGCGGTGAATACGTTCCCGGGTCTTGTACACACCGCCCGTCACACCACGAGAGTTCGTAACACCCGAAGTCGGTGAGGTAACCTTTTGGAGCCAGCCGCCGAAGGTGGGACGAATGATTGGGGTGAAGTCGTAACAAGGTAGCCGTATCGGAAGGTGCGGCTGGATCACCTCCTTTCTAAGGATATATAACGGAATTCGTACGTGGTTGTTTGGTTCAGTTTTGAGAGAGCAATTCTCTCAAAGGAAGCTTGTACCTTGAAAACTAAATAAGAGTAACAACGACATCAAACTTTAAAAATAAGGCAAAAAAGCTATTGATATAGCGACACAACTGATTACATTCTGTAATCAGCCATCTTATTCAAAAACTTTAGTTAAGTGAATAAGGGCGCACGGTGGATGCCTTGGCACTAGGAGCCGATGAAGGACGGGACTAACACCGATATGCCTCGGGGAGTTGTAAGTAAACGTTATATCCGAGGATTTCCGAATGGGGGAACCCACTGTTCGTAATGGAACAGTACATCTATCTGAATACATAGGATAGGTGAGGCAGACCCGGGGAACTGAAACATCTCAGTACCTGGAGGAAGAGAAAGAAACATCGATTTCCTGAGTAGCGGCGAGCGAAACGGAAAGAGCCCAAACCAAGAAGCTTGCTTCTTGGGGTTGTAGGACATTCCATTGGAGTGACAAAGAAATTCTTTAGATGAATCGACCTGGAAAGGTCAGCCAAAGAGGGTAACAGCCCTGTAATCGAAAAAGAATTTCCTCCGGAGTGTATCCTGAGTACGGCGGAACACGTGGAATTCCGTCGGAATCCGGGAGGACCATCTCCCAAGGCTAAATACTCCCTAGTGACCGATAGTGAACCAGTACCGTGAGGGAAAGGTG